>JANMKU010000056.1:0-3094 GCA_031372205.1 Gemmatimonadaceae bacterium
TGTTTGCTGCACGAGACCAGCCGGCACTGGCGTGCCACACGGGTTGCGCGCCAAGCCCGTGCCATGCCGCCTCCACCGATCGCTCGCCAAATGCCCCAACGCGCAACGGCAACAGCGCCGGTACACCAATCGCCGGATCACGCGTGATGACCAACGGCCAGTCATACACACGCTCCAGAATCTCACCCCGCATCACGTCGTCGACCGTGCCTGCCGCTGCAACGTGGCCCTCGTGCAGCAGCACGATGTGCGACGCGAAACGCGCCACGAGATTGAGTTGGTGGCTGACGAGCATGATGGTGCGACCTTCCCGTGCAAGGGAGTCGAGCAGCTCAAAGACCGCCATCTCATGCGCGATGTCGAGAAAAGCCGTTGGTTCGTCCAACACCAGCAGCGGCGTATCCTGCGCCAGGGCGCGCGCGATACGGACCCGCTGCCACTCCCCACCCGAGAGTTCGTCCGTCCGTCGCGACTCGTACTCACGAACACCGGCGCGCTCCAATGCCATAGTGATCAACCGGTGATCCGCTTTCGTCAGTGCACCGAATGCCGAACGATGCGCGTGGCGACCAAGCGCAACGAACTCATGCACGCGAAGCGGCAGCGTGGGTTCTTCACGTTGCGGGACAACCGCCACCAGCATTGCCAGCCCGCGCAGTGGCACGCCTGCCACGTTCGTCTCGCCAACACTCACGTTACCGCGCAGCAACGGCGCGCGACGCAACAGCGTTCGGACGAGCGTGCTTTTGCCGCTCCCGTTCGGCCCGACCACCGCCGTCAACCGGCCGGGCGACGCTGTGAGCGACACACCGTTCAGCGCCGCGACATCGCGCCCCGTGTATTGCACGACGACCGCATCAAACACGAGCGAGAGCAGTGGTGTCATGCCGCCGACCGACGCAGTCGCCAGAGGAAGAACGGCACGCCGACCAATGCGGTGACCGCACCCAACGGCAGATCGGCGGGAGCGCGGATGGTCCGCGCCAATAGATCGGCCGCGACCACGAGCGCGGCGCCACAGATCGCCGACAGGAGCAGCATTTGGCGATGCAGACGGGCGCCCAGCGCGCGCGAGAGATTGGGCACTACGAGTCCGACGAAGCCGATGAGACCAGCGGCCGCCACGGTGGCCGCCGCCAACAGGCTCGCGGCGAGAAAAATGCGTCGCGTCATACGATCGACATCGACGCCGAGCGCGGCCGCGGGTTCGTCACCGAGAGAAAGCACGTCGAGATCGCGCGCCCACCAGACCAGCACGCCACCGAATACGACCAACGCTGCAGCGATGCGAAACACCGTCGGCCAGGTGGCATCGGCGGCCGAGCCCATCATCCACCACAATGCATTGCCACGCCGTTCCGGAGATACGTCAGCGAGGGCGACGAGGATTATCGCATTGGCGAACGCGCCAACCACAACACCCGCCATCAGAAGGAGTCTCGTATCGCCGCTCCCGCCAACAACCCGCGCAATGGTGGTGACCAGTACTGCCGCCGCACCGGCACCAACGAATGCCCCGAGGGTGACCGCGCCTGCCGCGGTCACGCCAAGCGCCATCATGAGCACCGCACCCACCGCGGCGCCGCCGGAAACGCCAAGCAAATACGGCTCCGCGAGCGGATTGCGCAACGTGCCCTGCAATGCGCTTCCGCTCATGGCAAGCCCCGCACCCACGAGTGCTGAGAGCACGACGCGCGGTGCACGCAAGTCGCGCACGATAGCCACCACCGTGCTGTCGCCGTCACCGCCAAGCGCGTGCATCACGTCGAGCAAGTGCAACGGCACCGCGCCGATAGCGATGGCCAACACCATGCATGCGGCGAGTACCACCGTACCGCCAAAAAACGCAACGCGAAGCGCGATAGTCATGGCGGTACACTGTCACGTGCGATCTTGAGCGCCACTGCCAGCGCGTGCGCGGCCATCCCCAAGACAACAGACGGGCGTCCCGACAACGACGGATCGTCAATGACGATGCGCCCCTCGCGTATCGCGCGGACGGCGCGCCACGCAGGCGCGGCGATCAATTGCTTGGCCGTCGTTCGGCTAGCGATTACAAAGTCCGGATCACGCCGCGCGATCTCTTCAATCGAGACGGTTGGCGACGGCGCTGCGATATCGTGGAACACGTTACGTGCGCCTGCGACTTCGATCAGTTCGTCGAGATAGCTGCCGCGACCAACCACCATGACTGGTGACTGCCACAGCGGCCAGACAATCGAAACGCGTCTCGCAGATTGAGACGCACGTCGAACGACGTCGAGCGACGCCTCGACCGAGTCAATTACCTGTGACGCTCGTTCGGGCACTCCGAGCGCGACGCCGAGACGACGTGTGAGACTGGCGAACTGCGCGATGTGGTCGACGCGCAATGCCAACGTCCGCACGCCGGCGGCGGCGAGCGCTTGCGCGGCTGGACGGTTCTCGGCCGTGGCATAGAGCACGACCAGCGTTGGCCGGACGCCGAGTACCGCCTCGACGTTGGGTCGAATACCGTCTCCAACGGAAGCGATCGATTGCACGCCGGTGGGATACGCATCCCATTTCGAGCGCCCGACGAGGCGCTGCTCCTGACCAATCGCAAAGATGATTTCTGTCGCGGTTGGATTGAGCGACACGACACGCGCGGCGAACTCCGCGCTGGTTGGCAGTGGCGCACCAAAGTCGTCGGTGTCGGCCGGCGTCAGTGCAACCACGCCCGCGTCACGAGCAGTCACACTTGTACGTGCGCGCACCGCGGCCTGATCGCTTGACGTCGTGCAGGCGATGGCAACAAACGCCGCCACCAGCGCGAGTCCAGTCCTCCAGATGAATCGGTTAGGCAAAAGCAAAAGAGCGTCCTCTCCCGCTGGAGAAGACGCTCGGGCTACGTGGAGCGCACGCGACTGCGCACACAACCACGTGGCGCGAGCCCTCCCTCGAGGGTCGTCGTGCGTGAATGAGCGAGAGTCGTCTCCTGGCTTCGGGCCGCAACACTCGCCTTCCCGGTCGAACCGACCAGTGGCAACCTGAGTGCTGCGAAATCTTGCCCGTTACAGTGGCGGGGCCGCGCCGGCATGTACCGGCTTCCGTGTCTCTTACTCGAAATCGATTG
>JANMKU010000193.1:0-28603 GCA_031372205.1 Gemmatimonadaceae bacterium
GGGCCTTGCGGCGACGGTCGCCCTGCTATCGCCGACCGATGCTCGCGCGCAACGTGCACCGACACGTGCGCCCGTCGCGGCGGTGCAGGATAGCGCGGTGGAGCAACGACTGAAGGCGGAGCGCCGAGAAGATCCAACGCCTGCCCCGGCACGCAAGGAGGGTGAGGGTCCGTTCACCCGGATGATTGTCCGCGGCGTGAATCTCATTGACGGGTACGGCAGTGCGCCGCGTGGTCCGGTCGATGTGGTGATCGAAGGCAATCGCATTGTCGACATCGCCAGTGTGGGCTATCCGCACGTCAAGATCGACGAAACCAAGCGGCCCAAAGGTGCGGTGAAAGAGATCAATGCCAATGGCATGTACATGATGCCCGGACTCGTTGATCTGCATGTGCATCAGGGCACGCCGCAGAAAGCGCCGGAGAGCGAGTACTACAACAAGCTCTGGTTGGCCAACGGCATTACCGCCGTGCGCGGCGTCCCGTTTGCGAGTTTTGACTATTCGGTGAAGGAGCGCGAACGCAGTGCAAAAAACGAAATCACCGCGCCACGCTACGTGGTGTATCAGCGCCCCGGCACGGGGTGGGGTCGTGGCGTACCGCGCACGCCAGAGGTCGCACGCGAGTGGGTGCGATGGGCCAAGGCCAATGGTGCCGACGGACTCAAGTTGGGTGCCGAACGCGCGGACATCATGGCGGCGCTGCTCGACGAGGCCAAGAAATTGAATCTTGGCTCAACTGCGCATTTGCAGCAGCAGGGTGTGGCGCAGATGAACGCCGACATGGCCACGAAACTCGGACTCGAAACGGTGACGCATTTCTACGGCATCTTCGAGTCGATGTATGAAAACACGCAGATACAGCCGTGGCCCACGGATGCCAATCTCCAGGACGAGCAAACGCGTTTTGGGCAGGTGGCGCGCCAGTGGAGCCTCGTCAAGCCACACTCAGCGAAGTGGAACGCGTTTCTCAAGAACCTGAAGGAACGCGATGTCACCCTCGACCCGACCATGACGACGTATCTCACCGGGCGTGATGTGGTGAAGCGGATGAACGAACCGTGGCACGCCAAGTACACCATTCCCACGCAATGGGATTTCTATACGCCGAGTCGCACCAATCACGGCGCGTACTTTTACAATTGGACGACTGAAGACGAAGTGGCGTGGCGCAACTTCTATCGTGTCTGGATGGAGTTTGTGAACGAGTATAAAAACATGGGCGGTCGAGTGACGGCGAGCTCGGATGCCGGATTCATTTACAACACGCCGGGTTTCTCTACCATCGAAGAGCTCGAGTTGCTGCAGGAGGCGGGCTTCACGCCCACCGAGGCCATTCGTGCCGGCACACTGCACGCGGCCGAGACGATCTTCAAGCCGATGCACAAACCCATTGAATACGGCACGGTGGAGACGGGCATGCTGGCCGATCTCGTGATCGTCGATGCGAATCCGGTGGCCAATCTCAAGGTGCTGTACGGCACCGGTTGGTTCCGGCTCAACGACACCACGGGTAAAGTCGAGAACTACGGTGGCGTCAAATGGACGATCAAGGACGGCATTGTCTACGACGCGAAGAAGTTGCTCGATGATATCGAGAAGATGGGTGATGCGCAGCGAAGGACGCGGTCGGCCACTGCGACACCGTCACCAAATCGCTGAGGACGACCGACGCACATGAGCCACGCGCTCGTTCCGCCGTTTTCGTTGGTGACCGCGACCGCCAAGGTACGCGCCGCGCAAGACGCGTGGAACAGTCGTGATCCGCAGCGCGTGTCGATGGCATACACGGAAGACTCGGAATGGCGCAATCGCTCCGAGTTTCTCCGTGGCCGTGAGGCGATCCGTGCATTACTCACGCGAAAGTGGGAGAAGGAACTGGACTACCGACTGCAGAAAGAGTTGTGGGCATTCACCGACAACCGTTTGGCCGTTCGCTTTGAGTACGAGTGGCACGATGTGAGTGGCCAGTGGTGGCGCTCGTACGGCAACGAGAACTGGGAGTTCACGCCGGAAGGGCTGATGGCGCGGCGGTTTGCCAGCATCAATGACGTCGCGATTGGTGACGACGAGCGTCGCATTGTTGAACCAGTGCGCGACTGATGCCTCCACCTGCGGAGGGAACTGACCTGCCGGCGTACGAGATCAGCAGCGATGCTTCGCGTATGGACACGTGTGCCATTCACGCCTTTTTGACGGGCGCGTATTGGTCTGTTGGTGTGCCGCTGACCACCGTCCAACGCGCCATCGACAACTCGCTGTGTGTTGGCGCGTTCCTTGCAACCGCGCAAGTTGGGTTTGCACGCGTCGTCACCGATCGCGCCACGTTCGCGTACCTCGCCGATGTGTACGTGCTGGAGACGCATCGAGGCCAGGGCCTCTCACGTCGTATCCTTGACGCCGTCTTTGCGCGTCCCGAACTGCAGGGACTGCGGCGCATGCTACTCGCCACGCGGGACGCGCACTGGTTGTATGGGCAGTACGGATTCACGCCGTTGGCGGCACCGGATCGCTTCATGGAGCGACACGATCCGTCTGTGTATGTGTTGCGCGCGGCGCATTCCGCTCCGAGTTAGCCGTGTGGACTACGCGATCATGTAGCCGTAGATATCACGCATGACACACCACATCAGCACCTGCTCGCTGTGTGAAGCGATGTGCGGAATTGTCATCGAGACCGAGGGTGACCGCGTGCTTGGCATTCGCGGCGATCCCGATGACACTTTTTCGCGCGGACACATCTGCCCGAAGGCGGTGGCGTTGGGCGATGTGCATGCGGATCCCGATCGGTTGCGACGGCCGATGGTGCGCATGGGCACCCAGTGGACGGACGTGAGTTGGGAGGATGCGTTCGACCTGGTCACCGAAAAGCTCACCGCTATTCAGGGGACACATGGCGCCAATGCCGTGGCCGTGTATGCCGGCAATCCCACCGTTCATTCGCTTGGGGCGTCGCTGTTTTTCCCCGAGTTCGTGCGCGCGCTCGGGACGAAGAATCGTTTTTCGGCCACGTCCGTCGATCAACTGCCGCATCATCTGGCGGCCGTCACGATGTTTGGTCATCCGTTGCTGATTCCCGTTCCGGATATCGATCACACCGATCATCTGCTCATCTTCGGCGCCAATCCCGCGGTTTCGAATGGCAGCCTGATGACCGCGCCCGATGTCGTCAAGCGTCTCAAGGCGATTCGCAGTCGTGGTGGTCGTGTGGTGTTGGTCGATCCGCGTCGCACCGAGACAGCGGCGTTGGCCAGCGAACACTATTTCGTGCGCCCCGGCGCTGACGCGCTGGTCCTGTTGGCGTTGCTGCACGTAGTGTTCGCCGAACAGTTGGAGCGGCTCGGACGCGTCGCCGATTTCACTGACGGCGTTGACGTGGTGCGGGCGCTCGTCGCTGCGTGGACGCCGGAACGCGTCGAGCCCTTGGCCGGAATCTCGGCCAGTGCAATACGCACCATGGCGCGCGAATTTTGTGCGGCGCCGCGCGCCGTGGCTTACGGCCGAGTGGGCGTATCCATGCAGCAGTTCGGTGCGCTGTCGTGCTGGCTGATTTCGGTGCTGAATGTCGTGACCAATCGATTGGATACCGAGGGCGGCGCGATGTTCACCACGCCCGCGGTCGACTTGGTCTCGGGGAGCGGCTTGTATGGGGGCGGGAAGTTTGGTCGCTGGCGTTCGCGCGTGCGCGGGCTGCCGGAATTCGGCGGCGAGCTGCCGGTGGCGGTGCTGTCGGAGGAAATCGAAACTGCGGGCGATGGTCAGGTGCGCGCCCTGGTCACGCACGCCGGCAATCCCGTGTTGTCCACGCCCAATGGCGCGCGATTGGACCGCGCCTTGAGTGGGCTCGAGTTTATGGTGTCGTTCGATTTGTATGTGAACGAGACCACGCGGCATGCCAACGTGATTTTGCCGCCAGCGTTTGCGCTCGAACGCGATCACTACGACACCGTCTTTCACATGCTGGCCATCCGGAATACGGCGAAATTCTCGCCAGCTGTTTTTGCACCGGCAGACGGAGCGAAACAGGATTGGGAAATTCTGTCAGCCATGACATCGCGGTTGCGTCGCGGGACAGCGGCCGATGTGGTGAGGACGCGGGAAGGCGATTCGAAGCGTGCGACGTTGGGCCCCCGTGGCCTGTTGGACATTGGACTGCGTGCGGGGCCATACAGGATGCACGGCAACGACGCCGTAAGTGCAGGAAACGGTGCGATCAGCGATACCGCGATGAAAGGTCTGTCGCTCGCAGCACTGGAGGCGGCGCCGCACGGCATCGACCTCGGCGCGCTGCAGCCGTGTCTGCCGGACCGATTGCGGACGGAGTCCAAACGGATTGCACTGGCACCGCCGATGATCGTGGCAGACGTGGCGCGATTGGAGCAGGCATACAGTGCAGCAGACGTCGTGACGATTGGCACGCTGTCGTTGATTGGCCGCCGTGATCTGCGATCGAACAATTCATGGATGCACAACAGCGAGCGACTGGCGCGCGGCAAACGTCGTTGCACCTTGTACATGCATTCTGCCGACGCGGCGGCGCGTGGTTTGTCTGACGGGGCGCGGGTGTGTGTATCGTCACGGGTCGGCGACGTGGTGGTGGAACTGGAGACCACCGATGACATCATGCCGGGTGTGGTCAGTCTGCCGCACGGCTGGGGACACGACCGCGCTGGTGTGCGCCTGCAGGTCGCGCGCGCGCATGCCGGCGTGAGCATCAACGACCTGACGGACGATCAGCGCGTGGACGTGTTGTCAGGAAATGCGGCGTTCAGTGGTACGCGCGTGACCGTCACGGCGACGTAGAAGGCAGAGATTGCCCGTCACGGGCGAGGGCGCGATGGCCGCACGCTCGGTGACTCGAACAGCTGTCGCTCCGGCGCCTGATCGATGCGTCGCGGTACGGGTGGCGGTGTCGCGCCACGCGCGGCCATTGGCGTGAGCCATGACGACATCCACCAGCGCAATCGCTTGTCCTGATGCAGCAAAAGAAACGCGGGCCGGCGCCGGTCATCGCTGCTGCTATGAACGGAAGCATCGCGCTTTGGAGATACTCGCCGCGTTCGTTGTAGTAGTCGACAATGCCTCCCTGTTGGTTGGACCCCAACCAGCACAACGAAGCCGCCAGCGCCGATGCTCCCGGCGCGCGGAGCGGCGCGAGTCTGGGCGCCACGCCCGCGCCGGACTCGGCTGGCGCACTGACCACCAACACCTCGCGTTCGGTGATTAGCAGGCGGCGTTCCCTGTGAGCGTGAACGCCTCAGGCGTGCTCCGGTCGCCCAGCTGCCGCACATGCAGCAGTGTCGCGGGTGCGATGGTGCAGAGGCGACCGCTTCCGCCGCGCAATAGTGGGAGTGCGCGACGGAAGACAAAGCCACCGATCGACTCGCGGATGAGTGCGCTGCTCGCGCTGTCAACAACGTCGACCTGTCCGTCGTCGGTGACGCGAGAGAGGTCGGTTGGCGCGACAAGATCTCGCGGCACTTGCGCGTTGAGCACCGAGTCGATCCGGGCGGGTCGGCACGAGCAACACCAGCAGCGTGAGGGCGGCGCGTCGGATGCGGTTACAGCCGGACGGAGCTCGGGAGGTCGTATCAGTGTTCATGTCCGTGAACTACGTTGACACCGGCGACTCGGCAAGGCCCGGGCGCACGTGCCGCAGTCCGCACAGACAGTGCAGACTTTGGTCCGCTAGGCCAACTTGTGTCAGGAGGTGTCGGCGGCTTGCGACGCCACGCGCAACCAACATGGCCATGACACCAACGTTCGCCCATCGCAAGACTTTTCGAGACGGTATTCGTGCTTGACCGACGGTCATTTCTCAAGGCCGCCGGAATCGGTGCGCCGGCCATCCTCGCGGCTCAACACTCCCTGCTCGCCGGACTCTCGCAGGCGGGGCGCGTGGAACAGCCGTCACGCCGAGCCGCTGAACTGGCGGCGGATCTGGTCATCGTTGGTGGTGGACTCGGCGGGTGCGCAGCGGCGCTGGCGGCGGCACGCAATGGGCTCAACGTCATCATGACCGAGGAGACTGATTGGATTGGCGGCCAACTCACGCAACAGGCCGTACCGCCGGACGAGAACAAGTGGAGTGAATCGTTCGGCAGCACGCGCAGCTATCAGGCATTGCGCCTCGGCATTCGCGCGTACTATCGCCAACACTATCCGCTTACCGAGAAGGCACGCGCAACGGAAAATCTCAATCCGGGCAACTGCTGGGTGTCGCGCATTGGGTGCGAACCGCGCGTGGCGTTGGCGGTGCTGTATGAAATGCTGGCGCCGTATCTGGGCAATGGACAAGTGCGCATGCTGCTCAATCACAAAGCTATTAGTGCCAACACCACTGGCAACCGTGTTGATGCCGTGCGCGTGGTTGACGTGCACTCCGAGCATCAGGTGGTGTTGCGCGCACCGTACTTTGCCGATGCCACCGAGCAAGGCGATCTACTGCCGCTCACCAATACTGAGTACGTGATCGGCGCCGAGTCGAAGGCGCAGACGGGTGAACCTGATGCAAAGGACAAACCGCAGCCCAACAACCTGCAGGGTTTCACCTGTTCGTTTGCGATGGACTATGTGCACGGCGAGGAGCACGTCATCGATCGGCCACGTGATTACGCGACGTGGCGCGACGTGGTGGTGAAGTCGGTGGCTGGCGTACCGAACCCACTGCTCAGTTTCGACGACGAGGATTCGAAACGCATCGGCTTTGATCCCGTGGCGCGGAAAGGGTTCTGGACCTACCGACGTATCGCCGATCGCGACCTGTTCACCCCGGGGAGTTACCGTGGTGATGTGACGATGGTGAACTGGGCACACAACGACTACGCGTTCGGTGCCATTTGTGACGTGAGTGCCGCCACGGCAGCACGACACATCGCGCGAGCCAAGCAACAGAGTTTGTCCCTGTTGTACTGGCTGCAGACCGAAGCGCCGCGACCCGACGGTGGCGCGGGGTGGAAGGGATTGCGCCTGCGTCCTGATATTGTGGGTACGGAAGACGGACTGTCCAAGTATCCATACATTCGCGAAGGGCGTCGCATTCAAGCCGAGTTTACGGTGCTGCAGCAGCATGTGGTGACAGCGCTTCGCATGGCGGAGACCGGGTTGCCGACAACGGATGTGAAGGCCACGAAGTTCGCAGATTCCGTTGGCATTGGCAGCTACCGGATGGACCTGCACCTCACCACCACTGGCGATCACGGGGTGTATGGCAGCACACTGCCGTTCCAAATCCCGCTCGGCGCGTTGATTCCGCGTCGTGTTGACAACCTGTTGCCGGCGTGCAAGAACATCGGCGTCACGCATCTCACCAACGGCTGCTACCGCTTGCACCCGGTGGAATGGAATGTCGGGGAGTCGGTGGGTGCGTTGGTGGCGTTCTGTGTGTCGCGCAAAACGGTTCCGCGGGCGGTGCGGAATACAGCGTCGCTGCTGAGTGACTTTCAGGCGCTGTTGCAACGCGACGGAGTTCCGGTGGCGTGGCCGAAAGAGGTGGGACCGATTTGAGCCACGCGGTTTTGTTGCATGCCAGTGCGAACGCCGTATCCTTGCGCCGCAACGCATTGTCTCGTCAGTTTCTCGACTGTACGAATGCATTGGAACCGCGCGCGGAGTGTGCGCGCGACCCAGTCCCTGTGATGACCGGAGGCGTTCCCCTGTGCTTCTCACTGCAGCCGATCGCGAGCAATTGCGGCGCGCCTCCGAGTCGATGCTGCGACCGTTTGATCACGCCAGTGCTCCAGAGTATCTCAAGCACGTTGCCAAAGAGATCCGACCCCTCTTAGGCTCGTTCGCGGCGATCTGCGGCGCGCGCGATTCTGCGGGCGAGATCACGCTCGAGAGCGATGACTGGTCACCCGAGATCACTCGCGCGTTCGCCAACTGGAAGCTGAAGGACCAGGGCACCGAACGTGCCATTGTCCTCGGGTCTGAGGTGATCTCGATGCGCCGCATGATCGGCGACGATTTCGCCGGGTACGAGGCCGATCCAATGGTTCGTGCTTGGTACAAGCCGAACGGCGTGCACGATGCTGTCGCGTATTTGATCCATTGGCCGGAGGACGACTCACTGGTCACCATCGAATGGCATTGTGCGACATTCGGGACCCCGCGGTTCGGCGAGGAGGGCGAGTGGATCCTTTCGATGCTCCTGCCGTCGCTTAAGGCCGGTACCCGGCTGCTCTATACGCTCGGCCACGAGCGTCATTCGCTGGCCGCTGAAATGGATGACCTCGGGGTTCCTGTGTGCGTGTGCGCGCGCGATGGGCGGATCGCGCACCTGTCTGACGGGTTGCGACGCCTGCTGGCCGAGGACGGAATGGGCGGTACCGTTCTCGAGATCGTGCCACTCGTTGCGCGTGCCGTGGCGAGCACGGCGGCGACCCCCGCCGTCGACATGACACTGCTGCCCGCCTCCAGCGTTCATCGCGTCGTCGACACACCGTTTGCGCGATACTGGCTGAGCGCCGGACTGGCGACACACGCGATGCACTTCGGTCTTTCGGATATCATCGTGACGGTGTCGCGACTACCTGTTGCCCTCCCGTCCAAGTCTGTCGCGGCGCGTTTCCAATTGTCGCCGCGTGAGATTGAAGTCGCCGAGCTCCTCGCGCGCGGCGCGCGGAACGAGGCAATAGCGCTGGCACTCCGGCTGAGTCCGCATACTGTGCGTCGCCACACCGAGCGCGTGCTGTCGAAGTTGGGAGTAGCCAGCCGCGCCGAGGTCGCAGCGTTGTTGCACGGCGTCCCGTTCGTCGAAGGCAGAGTCCGGACCGTGATAGGTGAAATGGCCTAACGCGTTCGCCGCGGGCGGACGTACTGTGTTCGCGCGCGGTGGTGTGCACGTCCGGGAATAGCCCTGACCCGCCAGCGCGCGTCTGTTGATGATTCCCCGTAACGAACTGGTCGGCCACATGACTGCGAAATCCACCGCGCTGGTCCTCATCGTGCTCCTCGCGCTGACGGCCTGCGACAGCACCGCCACTGCTCCTGCGACGACGCAGGCTCCCGCGTCTACCCCGCGATTCGATGTTGCACCGTACAGCGGAAGTCGGGTCGTGGTTGCCGGTGGCAAGTCGACGTGCGCGATGCGTGGCGACGGCACCGTATCGTGCTGGGGAGAGGCATCGTACGGTGCCACTGCTCAGCTGTCGGGTGTGTTTGCCGCGCTCGGAGCGGGGTTCTTCCATTATTGCGGCATTCGCAATGACCGGAGCCTCGCGTGCTGGGGTAATGGGAGCGACAACCGTACCTTGGCGCCCGCCGGCGCGTATTTGCAACTCGCTGTCGGTCAGGAGCACAACTGCGCGATCCGCACCGACAATACCGCGGTGTGCTGGGGCTTCAATGGTGACGGTCGCGGATCACCGCCATCTGGCCAGTACAAACAGTTGACATCGGGCTGGTACCACGGCTGCGGCATACGTCCAGATGACACGCTGACATGCTGGGGGCAGAATGGAAGCGGACAGGCCACTCCGCCCAGCGGCACCTTCAGTTCAGTGAGCGGCGGCGGAACATTCACGTGCGCGATCCGGACGGACGGGACCCTGGCGTGCTTCGGAGCATCACCGACACCTCCAACCGGGACGTTTACCCGCGTGTCGTCGGGAAGTGGTGGACACAGCTGCGCGATCCGCGCGGACGGCACGGTGGCGTGTTGGGGAGACAACAGCTACGGGCAGGCCACGCCTCCCGTAGGGCAGTTCGTGCAGGTGAGTGCGGGGTGGCAGCACACGTGCGCCGTACGGACGGATCAGCGCATCCTCTGCTGGGGGCTCAATACCAATGGCTCGACGGCTGTGCCGGCGGAGTTCGTAAACCGCCCACCCGTCGCTAACGCCGGCGGTCCGTATGCGGTGCTGGTGAATCAGCCGGCCTACCTGAGCGCGGGCGCATCGAGTGATCCCGATGGCGACGCGCTCACCTATGCGTGGGACTTCGATGGTGACGGCGTTACGGACGCCACGACCGCGTCGCCGACGCGTGCCTTTGCATCGATCGGGTCGTATGTCGTTTCCCTCAGAGTCACTGACCCGTCAGGGGCAAGTGCGACGGCGACAGCCACCGTGAACGTGCGCGCGCCAGATCTGGCTGCCGGCTTACCAAACACCTGCGGGCATCAGATCACGGGCATCGCGTTCGACGGCACGTACTACTATGTCGCCGAAGGCCAGTTCAGCCTCTTTCAATGCATTACACGGTACGCCGCGAATGGCGGCTACGTCGATCACAAGGTGTTTCCGATTGACATGCGTGGTTTGCACTTCGTGCCTGCAACCGGCAAGCTGGTAACGCGGCACTACAACGGCGGATTCTTCGCCGTCGACTATGCCGCAGGCACACACACGCTGATGTCCAATGAAGCGTCGGCACCCGAACAGGTGCAGGCGGCGGCGGATCCGTCCGGGAATACGTTCTGGTTCGTCAACGGCAGCACGATGGAGCAGCATCGTTTCAGTGACAACAGTCTCGTGACGTCGTTCCCGGTTACCACGAACAATGCGTTTGTCGTTGCCGTGTCGAACAAGTGGCTGTTCACCGTCCAGGGTACCACGGTGTACGTGTACGACAAGGCGACCGGTGCGAGCCGTGGCACGCAGACACTGCCCTCGGCCCTTGGCTGTTATACCGGTTGGGGATTTGGTGCGTCGAGCACGGGAGATCGGCTCATGTACGCGAGCGACTGTGTCACGTCGAAAGTGGTAATGACTGGACTGGTAGAGAACACGCCACCGATCGCGCGCGCCGGCGGTCCGTATTCGGTACTGGTGAATCAACCGGTGTTCGTCGACGGTTCACCCTCGAGTGATCCGGACGGCGATGCGCTCACGTATGCGTGGGACTTTAACGGCGACGCCGTCGCTGATGCCACGACTGCGTCTGCAAGCCACGCGTTCGACGCGATCGGCACATACACGGTTTCGCTCACGGTGCGCGACCCATCGGGTGCGACCGGCACGAGCACGGCGACGGTGACGGTTCGCGCTCCTGACCTCGCGGCCGGGTTGCCGAATACCTGTGGGCATCAGATCACAGGTATCGCGTTTGATGGCACGTACTACTACGTCGGTGAAGGACAGTTCAGCCTCTACCAGTGCATCACAAGATACAGCGCCAATGGCGGCTACCTCGACCACAAGGTGTTCGCGATTGACATGCGTGGTTTGCACTTCGTTCCGGCGACCGGGAAGCTCGTGACGCGCCGATACAACGGGCAGTTCTACGCTGTGGACTATGCCGCTGGGACGTTTGCCGATCTCACTACATTCACGCCTGCGCCAGAGCAGGTCCAGGCGGCCGCGGATCCAGCGGGCAGCTCATTCTGGTTCGTCAACGGCACGACGGCGGAAGAGCACCGCGTGTCTGACAACGGACTGCTGCGCAACTTTTTGGTGTCGACGAACAACCCGCTTGTTGTCGCCGTCTCCAACCGCCGCCTCTTCACGGTGCAGGGGACAACAGTGACTGCGTACGACAAGGCGACCGGTGGCTCGCGTGGGACGGTCACGTTGCCTTCGCCGCTCGACTGCTACACGCACTGGGGATTTGGTGCGTCCAGTACGGGGGACCGCGTGATGTACGCAAGCAGCTGCACGATGGCGAAAGTCGTGATGACTGGTCTTGTCGAGAATCAGGCGCCGATCGCGCGCGCAGGTGGACCCTACTCGGTGTTGGTGAATCAGCCGGTGTTTGCAGACGGCACGCCGTCAACCGACCCGGACGGTGATCTGCTGACGTACGCCTGGGACTTGAACGGCGACGCAATCACTGATGCGACGACGGCGTCGGCCACGCGCGCGTTCCCCTCCACCGGGACGTACACCATCACGCTCACCGTGCGTGATCCGTCGGGGGCGACGTCAACAAGCGCGGCCACGGTAACGGTCCGCGCTCCGGATCTCGCCGCCGGACTGCCCAGCACCTGCGGACATCAGGTCACCGGCGTTGCGTTCGACGGCACGAACTATTTCGTTGCCGAAGGCCAGTTTGCCCTTTATCAGTGCATCACGCGATACAGCGCGAGCGGCGCCTATCTCGATCACAAGGTGTTCGCCATCGATATGCGTGGTCTGCACTTTGTACCGTCAACCGGGAAACTCGCGACGAGGCACTACAACGGGCAGATGTACGCCGTGGACTACGCCGCCGGCACATTCACGTCGCTTACCACGTTTAGCCCTGCGCTTGAGCAGGTGCAGGCTGCTGCCGATCCTGCGGGGACAACGTTCTGGTACGTGAACGGGACGACCGCCGAGGAACACCGTCTCAGCGACAATGGTCTCGTGCGCAGTTTTGCCGTTACCACGAACAACCCGTTTGTCATCGCGGTTTCGAACGTCTGGATCTTCACCGTGCAAGGGACGACGGTGTACGTCTACGACAAGCGCACTGGCGCGTCGCGCGGCACGCTCACACTGCCGTCCACACTTGGCTGCTACACACAGTGGGGCTTGGGTGCATCGAGCACGGGCGATCGTCTGTTGTGGGCGAGCAACTGCACGACCGCGCAGCGGTACCTCACCGGTTTGACGGAGCCGGGCGCGACGCTCGCAGGGAGTGCAGTCGCGGTGAAGCCGGTGGACGTCGCGACGGGCACTCCGGCGTTGATCGACATGACGTTCTCGCAGGTGATCTCCGGCGGTACGACGTCGGTAGTCGTGAATACGTTCGGGGGCACCGCACCACCGCCACCGACCGGTTTCCGATTCGGCTCGCCCGACACGTACGTTGACATTCGGACGACGGCGACCGTCAGCGGCCCGATCGTCGTGTGCATCAACTACTCCTCGGTGAGCTACGGCAACGAGGCTGAACTTCGGCTGTTGCATCGCCGACCGGATGGCGTGTGGGAGGACGCGACTACCTCGCTCGATACGAGTGCGGACATCATTTGCGGCTCAGTGACCTCGCTATCACCGTTCGTCGTTGCGGAGACAAACCGCGCGCCGACGGTGACGCGTCTCGCGCTGCCGTCCGCACCATTGCCACTTGGTCAGCTGGCGTCCATCAGCGCGACCTTCACCGACGGCAATCCGCGCGACACGCACACCGCGCTCATAACGTGGGATGATGGAAGTGCGCGCACTGCGGGTGTGGTGACCGAGTCGGCGGGCGCGGGATCGGTGTCTGCACAGCGCATGTTCACGGGCGCGGGCGTGTATACCATCGGCGTGTCCGTCTCGGACGGCCTCGCATCTGGGTCGCGCTCGAGCGCGCTCGACGCGCCAGCGTACGTGGTGGTGTACGACGAATCCGCCGGATTTGTGACGGGCGGTGGTTGGATCATGTCCCCCGCCGGTGCATGTCGCTGGAGCGGATGTCTCGCTGATGGCTCGAGCACGGGGAAGGCGACCTTCGGATTCGTGTCGCGCTACAAGAAGGGCGCCAATACGCCGACGGGAAACACTGAGTTCCAGCTCAACGCGGGCGGCTTGAATTTCAGCAGTACGAGCTTCGACTGGCTCGTGGTGGCGGGCGGCAAGGCGCAGTATAAGGGAGTCGGCACAATCAACGGGAGCGGCAACTATCGCTTCATGATCACGGCGATCGACGACGACTCGCATTCGTCCGGGGATGGCGACCGCTTCCGAATCAAGATCTGGGATGCGGCGAGCGGAGGCATCTTATACGACAACCAGATGGGTGAGTCGGATGATTCATCGGCGGGCACAGCGCTTGGAGGCGGGAGCATTGTGATCCATCCATAGCGCCAAGCTGTCGTATTCTCCCGGTCTACCGCCGGTACGCCTTCGTGAAGCCCGTGCGCCCGTTGGTCACGGTGAACGAGCCATCCGTCTTCGCGGACACTTTGATCCACGCACTCGTACTCTCGTCAAGATTGGCGATACGGTCCTCTGGCATGTTCTCAACACCTGTATTGAGACTGCGGTGCAACTGCCAAGCGTCAATGGTGGGCATCTGCGCGATGGTCGCGAACGTTTTTGCCTGCGCCCCTTTGCGCGGGCCGTTGTTCATGATCGCCACCCGAGGTTTCACCGCCGCAAAGAGCGACGGATCCGACCCGTCCGCGCCGCCGTGATGTGCCACCAGATACACGCTCGCCGCACCAATCAGATTCGCCGGACAGGTCAGCGCGAATAGCAGCGGTCCGCTCAGATCACCAACATCGAGCAACGAGAACTTGCCGTAGCGCAGATGAATGGCTGTCGAGCGCGGGTTCTCTGTTTTCTCTTGCGCCGGAACGCCCTCACCGGTGCAGGACGTGTTCGGCGCGCCGGCACCAGCGAGCGGTTTCGTCAGCACGGCTCCACCGCTGGCCAGCACGACCACGTCCACGCCCTTGATCGGGAGACGATCACCGGGTTTGGGCTCGAGGTGCTTGCCCTTCGCGCGAAGCGCCACATACGCCTCGTACAACGCCTGCGTGCCAGGGACCGCGACGTCCGCGTCAGCACTCGGTGCGCCGTGATCAATGAACGCACGAATCGGGATGAGCTGTGCGAGCTCCGTCACACCGCCCATGTGGTCGGCATGATAGTGCGTCACCATCAGATGGTCGATCTGCCGCAACCCGGCCGCGCGCGCTGCGGCGAGCACCCGCTGCGCGTCGCGCGCCTGTGCCGGCGCGCCGGGGTGTGAATTGAATGTGCCATCACTCGGGAAGCCGGCATCAATCAGGAACGAGCCGCCCGCTGGCGTGACGATGAGCGTAGCCTGTCCACCCTCGACATCGATGAAATACATGTCGAGGGTCTTTGGTGCCATAACCGCGACCGACGGAGCGCCTGCCAGCAATCGTGCAGCGAGCACGCTCACCGCTACCACGCCGCAGGCGAGTCGTTTCACGGAATGCACCTGCCCGTCACGAGACGGTGCCCGTCACTCTTTCTTGCCATCGGCCGCGCGCAACACGCACGCACTCGGATACTGCTGACAGTACCCGACGCGACTGGTGCCTACTTGTTTGGACGAAATCACGGCATGCACCACCGCGCGGCCGAGCACATCGGCGGCGGCGTTGAAGATCGCGCCGAGTTCGGCGTTCGTGAGCGTGTGCGTTGGTGCGGTTGTCGCGAGACCAAACACGGTGTCGCCATCACCGATACCGTGAATGGGTCTGATCGAGCGCGCCAATCCGTCGTTGGCAATCACCGCCATACGCTCGGCCTCCAGATCTTCAAGCGGCGCATCGGTGGCCACCACGGCAATGGTGGTATTCGTCACCGCATTGTCCGACCCGTCGTTGGGTCCGCCGCGCCCCGTGGCCGCGGCCGCACATTCCTGGGCACTCGGCTGCACGAGATGAAACTCATTACCGAGTTCAAGCAGCAGGCCGTACGGCAAACAGGTCTTAGGATCGACCGGTGAGCCGGCCGGATTGAGTCCGACAATGGCTCCCACCGTGTAGCCGTTCGACAGCTTCACACTGGCGGAACCCAATCCCCATCCTGCGCCCATCCCCGCCCCTTCACGTCCAATGTGCACCGCGTCACTTGTCGCCGCTTCGGTTGCTTTGTATCCGAATTCCGCGTCGGGTCGCTTCTTGAAATCACCGCCACGTCCAAGATCCATCAAGATGGCTGCAGGCACGATGGGGACCACGCCCGCACCCACGGAGACGCCGAAGTTATGCTCCTCCATCCAGCGCATCACACCGGTCGCGGCATCGAGCCCGTACGCGCTGCCACCACTGAGCATGATCGCTTGCACCGCGCGCACCTGCCCACCGGGCTTGAGCAGATCGGTTTCTTTGGTGCCCGGCGCACCGCCCATCTGACTGTAGCCGGCGGTCGCTCCCTTCTCCGTACGGACGACGGTCGTGCCGGTTCGATATCCTTCACCGAATCGCGAGTACTGGCCCACCTTGAGGCCGGGCACATCGCTGATCGTGTTCGTCGGGCCTGGGCCAACGACGGTAATGCGAGTGGGTGCTCCCGCGGGTCGCGGGTCCTGAGCAAGCGCGCTGCGCGTAAGCGTCACGAGCGCGGCGGCCACGGCGACTGTTGGCACCGTGCGACGCAATTGGCGCGCGACGGTACGTACTCGACACGCGAATGACTGAGTGACGTGTTTCATGTGTATCTCGCGCGCCTCTAGTGGAAGGGCAGAACCGCAGTAGATGTCTTGTTCTGCACCAGCAACCGATTCATGTCGACTTTGATGACGACGGTCTTCGCGGTCTGGTTGTAGGTGAACGCATCCATATCGAATCCTTTCGGAATGAACGATGGGATGACCGGTTGGGTGTACGCTTCGCCGTCCTTCGTTTTCGCATTCGCGATAATCTCCGTCTGCGCCACCGGCATGCGCATCCCGAGATCCGCGGCACGACGTCCTTCGGCGAGGAAGATCTCCTGGCGCATGAGATAGAGCACGTAGAGCGCATCATCCGCCGTTGTGATGGCGTCGATACGTGCGGACGTCACGGACGTGCCGGAAATGGTCGGCACACGAACGGTGGGCGTGGACCGCGTGAGCACGAACCCGTCGAGCAAAGGTTCGCCCGCAGCGAACGCAACTTTCGTGTCCAGCGTGTTGGGATAGACCACCTTGCCGCCCGCTCGTCCGCGCAACTGCAGGCGACTGTCGACGAGCTCTGTGGTTCGTGACGACACGAGGGTGAGCAGCAGTTTGAGCCGATCTTTCGCGGCCGTCAGGTTGTTGTCCGCAAGCAGCCCTTCGGCGATGATCAGGTGTGCTTCTTCCGCCTTGAGAAAGGCGATTGGACTCTGCACTGTCGTGCCGCGATTCGGATACTTCGGATCGAGGAAGTCGAGACGTGGCAGTGGCTGGAAGTTGTTTACCGACGCCGTCAGCACGCCTTGCATGCTGTTGGTCGGACCGTTGACAGGGTCGAACACCGCGTTGCGTATGAAGGTCGGATTCGCCGTGAGCAACGCTTGGGCTTCGGTCACGGCTTTCACCTTGTCACCCAGCCGGTAGTACGCGCGCGCAAGCGCCAAGGTGTAGCTCAGTTGATTCGTGGCATCCGTCGAGAGCGTGCGGGCCTGCAGGAAATCTGTCACTGCCGCGTTCAGGTGCGCTTGCCACGTCACGACCTCGCCATTGGCAACGGCGGGCAGCCCGACAAATGACTCGCCGGCAAACAGACTGGCGACACCGCGGAAATAGTACAGCTCGGCTTTGTCGTTGGCCGTCACCAGTGGATCACGCGGGAACACGCTGTCCAGACCAAACGTCGCCATCGTGCGCAAGCGCGCCACGCTGTTCTGGATGGCGGTGACATCGCCGTCGATATAGGCGATGACGGGATTGTCGAATTGTTGATTGTTCGTCGTGTAGTTGTTGAAGTAGTTGTCCGACATGATCTCGCTATTCTGCACCACGGTGTTGAGCGTGAGCAGAAACTGCCGCTGCGTGCCACGCAGCCACGCCGCGCCCGCCGCTGGCGTGCCGAGGAACTGATCGTCGGTGAGATTCGGATTCTTGACTTCGGTGGGCGTGAATTGACCGCAGGCTCCCAGCAAGGCGGTCGCTAGCATCGGCGCGATCAGGCGAACCGACGCCGGCATCAGTGTCTGTCGGCGCATGGTCAGAATCCGAAGCGAAGAGTGAGGAGGAACGTGCGCGGGTTGGAGTCTGCGGCATAGTTGTAGCCGCCAAGTGCGGCACCGCCCTGCTCCGTCGCCGAGGAGATATCGGTCTCGGGGTCGAAACTGGCGGTGGTCCAGCGCCACGGATTGGTGACGGAGAAGGCGACCTTCAGATTCTTCGCGCCGCGCGGCAGGAAACGCTCATTCACGCGGTAGTCCACCGTCAACGTGCGCAGGGCGACGTAGTCCGTGTTCTCGATGAACTTGTTGACCGCGAGCAACCAGATAGCCGCGCGATCGTTGTTGTATTGCGCCAGCGCCGCTGCTGGCAGTTCGTTCTCCGTCCCCTTCACGCCGTAGAGGTAGCGAAACTCGCGATCGAAGGAATGCGCCTGCGCACCGAACTGGTAGTCTCCGCTCACCGAGACGTTCAGTCGTTTGCCGATTCCGAGTTGCGCCGACATGCTGCCGAACTTGTCCGGCGTCGGCTTGCCCAGATACTGCAGTTGGCGCACTTCGCTGATCTTGCCATCGGCGTCAAAGATCGCCATCGGGCCTCGCAGATAGCCGACCGGAAACCCTTCCTGCACTACACCCTGCACGGTGCTTGCACCAAATCCGCTGATGCTAAACGGCGGCGTGCCGTTCAGATGCAGCACTTCGTTCTTGAGCGTGTTGTAGGCCGCGTTGAGCGTCAGGCGCCACATGGCATTGCTGATCGGGGTGATCGTCGTGCGGAGTTCAAGTCCCTTGTTGGCGATCTGCCCGATGTTGGCGATCTGACTCGATTCCCCCGTGGATGGCGACGGCGGCGCGTTGATAAGCGCATCCGTGGTGCGCGCCGAATACCAGCCAAGCCCGAACGTCATGCGATTCTTGAGAAAACTCAGATCGGTGCCCACTTCAAACGTGCCGGTGCGTTCCGGTTTGAGATTGATATTGCCTGGCTGGCCGAAGGTGGCAGACTGCTGGCCGTTGAATGAGTTGAGCGCAATCGTGCGATCGTTGACGAACGGCGCGGGGAACTGTCCGGCCTGACCGTACGCGGCGCGCAAGCGAATGTCCGACAGCACGTCCTCCGACATGAAGCGACGCATCCACGGTTCCGAAGCGAGCGCGTACACCACGCCAATCTTGGGATACGTTTGCGCCCCCGTGTTGTGGCCGAACGCCGTGTTCTTGTCGGCACGGAGTCCAAGTTCCACCGTGTAGCGGTCGAGCAAGCTGATGTTGGTCTGGCCGAAGACGCCGTAGTTCGCGACGCGATACGCGAGGTCCGTACTGGCCGTCACGCCGGCACCGGCGAGTGTCTGCGCGCCATCGCGAACATTGGTCGCCGTGTACTGCACCTGCTGATCATCGTTGCGGAACAGTTGCGCCCCCACGGATGAAATCACCGACAGATTGGTAAAGAATTTGGCACTCTGCTGGGCGCCGACGTCCACCGTGAACCCGGTGTAGTTGCGCTCGTAGTTCTGGATGGTCCCGCGATCCGTCGTGCCAACCGCGAACTGTTTGGTCGCGATGAGGAATTCGTTGGTCGTGATCGCCCGCTCCAGGCTGATGCGATTGTTGACGCCGAAGGTGACGTGACTCTTGATCGACGCTGTCGGGTCGTAGCTCACGCTATGGGAGGTCTGGAACTGGCGAGCGGTGACGCGGTAGTTCTGCAGTCGATCGCCATCGCGCACGAACGTCTTGAATTTCGCGTAGTCCTCAGCGCTCATGTCGTCGACGTTGTTGCTGAAACCGAACGCGCTCGAGCGACCATCTTCCACCACCCACAGCGAATTGTAGGCGCCGGAATTGCCGTTGCGGAAGCGCGGCACATCACTGGAGTTGTACGACAGCGACCCCTGATAGCGTCCCTTGGTGCCCACGTTCGCGCCGAGTGCGTTGCGGAATCCGAAGGCCCGGTTGTCGCCAAAATTTCGTTGACTCTCGCTCGCCCGCACATTGCCCGACAGACTGTACGTGATCGCCGTGTTGCCACCCTCGATACCGGCCGCATACTGCTGCGTGAGGCCGTTGCGATAGATCAGATCTTTCGTGCGATCGAAGTAGTGGAACTGCGTGATGGGCGTGTCGTAGCCGTTGCGTGATTCGAAGTACCCTTTCGTCGTCCCCGACTCGCCGCGCTTGGTAAAGATCTGGATCACGCCGTTCGCCGCGTCGGATCCGTACAACGTGGTGGCGGCTCCACCGGGAATGAACTCCACGCGTTCGATGTTTTCGAGCGGCAGGTCGGCAATCGCGCTGGTCGCTGCACCCTGCGAACGGTTGCCCGAGGCATTCAGTCCAATCGTCGCGATGGTGTTCAGGTTGTCGACGCGTACGCCGTCCACGTAAATCACCGGCGTTGAGTTACGGCTGACGGAATTGATGCCGCGTGTGCGGATGATCGAGGTGGTGCCCGCCTGGCCCGAGGTCATGCGGATCTGCGCGCCCGGCAGGTTCGTCTGCAGCAATTCATCGAGGCGTTTGGCCGGGGACCCTTCAATCACGTCGCGTCCTACGACGTCCACCGTTGTCGCGATGCGTCGCTTCGAGATCTCACCACCTTGTCCCGTCACAACGACCGCATCGAGATCGAGCGGCCGCACCGCCAACGCAAGATTGACCGTCGCCGTCTGTCCCACCGTGACGGTCACCGGCACGGTGCGGACCGCGTAGCCAATCATGCGGACGGTGAGTACGCGCGGTCCCGCCGGGACATCCACCAGACGAAAACGACCATCCTGATCCGATCGCGCGACGCGGTCACGTGTATCGGAGAAGAGTTGTGCACCCGGCAGTGGTACGCCGGTGCGCTCATCCGTCACCCGACCGAGAATTGTCCCTGTGGTTTGGGCATGCATTGGCGCGGCATACGTGAGTGCCGCGAACGCGCCGACGAGAACGACGAACCAGCGAGAACCTCTGGGCATAGCGAGTGCTCCTTGGGTAGGACGACAACGGCGGGTGGAGCGCAGCATGGGATTACAAACTGCCGGTCAACTCCAGTACGGACAGGGCCAGTACTTTCGTTGACTGCACGAGATCGCTGATGTTGCAGTACTCGTCTGGCTGATGCGCGAGATCGAGAATCCCCGGACCGTAGGCGACGCAGTTCGGGACGCCCGCGATCCGGTCCACGTGCTTGTGATCGTAGGTGCCGGGGCTCGCGGCCATCATCAGCGAGCGACCCAACACCACCTGGGCCGCACGATCGAGCGCCGACACCACCGACGCCCCCGCGGGCGTCTGCACCGGATGCACGACCATCAGATCGCGCAGTTCGAACAGGAGATCCGGCGTCTCGCGCGCCGCGCGCTCGAGCAGCGCCACGATCTCCGCGCGCGTTGCGTCAAACCCTTCCTCGACCAGAAACCGCCGGTCGAAAATGGCGCGGCAAATGTCGGCGACACACGGTGTCTGGATCCCGTCAATCGGTTGACCGCCAGCGATCCCATTGATGTTCAACGTCGGGTGTCGTGCGCCGTCCGGTTGCACCGGCATCGCCGTCGTGCGCGCGTTCAGGGCGGGCATCAATTCACGCCGCAGGTGATCAAGGATCACCCCCATATGTTCGATCGCGCTGACGCCGAGAAACGGCATGCATCCATGGGCGATGCGCCCGCGGGTCGTCACTTCAAACCAGTACACGCCGCGGTGTCCGATGTAGACCCGATCGGTGTTCGTCGGTTCGGTAATGATGACAGCATCTGTCTTCTCGGCGCTCAGTCGGCCCTGTTGCGCCAGCCACGCCATACCGGCAAAGCCGCCGCTTTCTTCATCCACCGTACCGCTAATCTCGATGGATCCGACAAGCGGTATCCCAGCGCGCCGAATTGCCTCAGCGGCATAGATGGCCGCCGTGATGCCGGCCTTCATGTCGCACGCACCACGTCCATAGATGCGGCCGTCCTTCACCAGGCCACCAAACGGATCTACGGTCCATCCCGCACCAGCGGGCACGACATCAAAATGCCCATTCAGATGCACCAGGGGACGAGCGGTCGCGCCTTTACGTAGCCCAACGACATTGATGCGTGGATGCGTGCGCGTGTGTTCGGCGCGCCCTTCGGCCGCAAGGTACTCCACCGCAAACCCGCACGCGTCCAATCGACGACCGATAACGTGCGCGCACTCGTCGTATGCGTCTCCTGGTGGATTCACCGTCGGCACACGAATCAGCTCGGACGTAAAATCGACCATCTCGTCGGTCGCCGCATCGATGACAGCGAAAACGCGATCGATCCGTAGACTCTTTGTCGACATGCGCGCCAACGTGCAGTGCGTCGATTGGCTTGTCAAGCATCAACATTGTTCGTACTCTACGCCCATCATGCGCCCAGTTTCCCCGCGACACGTTTGGTGCCTCTGCATGCGTGACCCGCGACGTTCGTGAACATTCATCTCCTCTTGCTGGTGGCGTACTCCGCCGCGCAACTGGCGTTGGGCGCATGGATTTCGCGTCGGGTGAAAACGTCGAGTGACTTTTTTGTCGCCGGACGCGCGCTCGGACCGGGGTTGCTCTTTAGTACCACATTGGCCGCGAACATCGGCGCGGGTTCCACGGTCGGTGCCACAAGTCTCGGTTATCGCGATGGCATGGCCGCGATCTGGTGGGTGCTGTCGGCGGGCATCGGTTCTCTCGTCCTGGCATTCTGGATTGGCCCAGCGATTCGTCGCGTGGCGGCGGCGCATGATCTGCGCACGGTCGGTGACTATCTCGAGTTTCGATACGGCGTGGTGGTGCGATCGGTCATTGCCGCGCTCTTGTGGATTGGCGCGGTGTTTATTCTTGCCGGCCAACTGATTGCCGTCTCGTGGATATTGAACGTGGTCGCCGACGTGCCCAAAGCCATCGGGTGCATCCTCGGCGGCCTGCTCATCACGATCTACTTTGCGGCCGGCGGTCTGCTCACGTCGGCCTATGTCAACGTAGTGCAACTCACCGTCAAGTTAGTGGGTTTCCTCATCGCGATTCCGTTTGCGCTGTCGGCATCGGGCGGCTGGCACGCCGTGCGCGCGTTGCAGCCCACGGCCGACTACTGGAATCCGTGGAGCAGCGGTGGGTCCGGTCTGGTCTATCTCGCCATGCTCGGCCCGGCATTCATTGTGTCGCCTGGACTCCTGCAAAAGATTTACGGCGCGCGTGATGATCGTGCGGTACGCATCGGCGTCGGACTCAATGCGTTGTCGCTCATGCTGTACGCCTTCATTCCCGTGCTCCTCGGCATGATGGCGCGCGTGCAGTTTCCGCATCTCGCACAGCCCGAGTTGGCGTTGCCCACGCTGCTGGTGTCCGGTGTGCCGCTCGCCATCGGCACGCTCGGGCTCGCGGCCGTCTTCTCCGCGGAGTTAAGCGCGGCGGACGCGGTGCTCTTCATGCTCACGACTTCGCTCTCGCAAGATTTCTACAAGCGTTTCATCAATCGTGGGGCATCGGATACGCAAATGTTGCGGGTGACGCGCCTCACAGCGGTGTTTGCTGGCGCGCTCGGCGTCGGTGTCGCGCTCACTGCCGCCGGCGTGGTCAGTGCACTCAGTATTTTCTACACGATCATGGGTGTCAGCTTGTTTGTGCCAATTGTAGCCGGTCTGTTCAGCGGCCGGGCGGCAACAGCGGATGCGCTGGCGGCCATCATCACGGGCATCGCCATTGTCGGTGGCTTACGACTCTGGCACGGCGGCCTGCCCATTGGTGGCATCACACCGGCCATGGCCGGTCTTGCCGGATCGATCGTCGCATTCTTTGCTGTCCAACTTACTCGGCGCATGCTTGGCGGCTCGGACGGCCCGACAGCGAGCACGCGCGCGTCCTCTTCACCATCTGCACCTCATCATGTCTAACACGCACATGTTCGATCTCACGGGCAAAGTCGCCGCTATCATCGGTGGCGGTTCTGGTATCGGTCGGGCAGTGACCCTGGGCGCCGTGGAGATGGGTGCCACCGTCATCTGCCTCGACGTCGCGCATGACGCGGCCGCCGCGGTGGCCGAGCAGGCTGGTGGTGCGACGGAGTCCGGTCCCATCAATATCACCGATGTCGCGTCTGTTGATCACGCGTTCAACGCGATCACCGCGAAGCATGGTCGCCTTGACATCGTGATTTGCACCCCGTCGATCAATGTGCGGAAGAAAATTCTCGACTATCAGGACGACGAACTGGCGCGCGTGCTCGAAGTGAACATGAAGGGCAACTTCAATGTGCTGCGCGCGGCGGGTCGCATCATGGTGGCGCAACGGCGCGGCAGCATTGTGCTCTTCTCGTCTATCCGGTCGCTGGTGGTGGAGCCGGGACAGTCGGTATACTCTGCGACCAAAGCGGCCATTCTGCAGCTCGCGCGCGGTGCGGCCTGTGAGTTTGGTCCGTATGGCGTACGTGTGAATTGCGTGGGCCCGGGTGTGGTGGAAACACCTCTCACCGCTCCCATCAAAGCCAATGCTGCGTGGTACGACGCGTACGCCGCGAAGTCCGCGTTGGGTCGCTGGGCACAGCCGGAAGAGATGGTCGGGCCGACGCTGTTCCTTGCATCGGACGCCGCCAGTTATGTATCTGGTACCATCCTGTATGCCGACGGCGGCTGGCTTGCACAGGACGGGCGGTTTACACCGCCTGGTATGTGACGACACGGACCATCTCATGACCAATACCCAGCGGACTTTCAACATCGCCGTGATTGCCGGCGACGGCATCGGCAAGGAAGTCATTCCGGCCGGCATTGACGTGCTGCAGCGCGCTGTACGTGACGACACCTGCACGCTCGCCTTCACCGATTTTCCGTGGGGGTGTGATTTCTATCGCCAGACCGGGTCGATGATGAGCGCCGACGCACTCGATCGGCTGCAGGACTTCGATGCCATCTACTTCGGCGCGGTCGGCGACCCTGCGGTACCTGATCACATCTCCGTGTGGGAGTTGATCCTGCCCATTCGGCAGCGCTTCGATCAGTACGTCAATCTCCGCCCGATGCGACTCTTGCACGGGATCCCTGGGCCGCTGGCCGGGCGCGGACCTGCGGACATTGACATGATGTGCGTGCGTGAAAACTCCGAAGGCGAGTATGCCGGCATAGGCGGACGTGTGCACAAAGGCACGCCGCACGAGATTGCTGAACAGACTGGCATCTTCACGCGACGCGGTGTCGAGCGCATTGCGCGGTATGCGTTTGAACTCGCCGCCCGTCGACCGCATCGCCGACTGGCCAGCGCGACCAAGTCCAACGCCATGCAGCACACGATGGTGTTGTGGGATGAAGTGGTGGAAGGTGTTGCGGCACAGTACCCTCACGTCGAATATCGCAAGTTTCACGTCGACGCATTGGCGGCACGCATGGTGACGCATCCCGGCACGCTCGATGTCATTGTCGCATCGAATTTGTTTGGTGACATTCTCACCGATCTCGGTGCCGCGATCTCCGGCAGTATGGGCGTGGCACCTGGCGCGAACATCAATCCCGAGCGCACGCATCCCTCCATGTTCGAACCCATTCATGGCTCGGCGCCGGACATCGCGGGCCGCGGCATCGCCAATCCGGTCGGTGCCATTTGGGCTGGTGCCATGATGCTCGATCATCTGGGCCTCACAGCGGCGCACGATCGGATTGTGCGAGCGATCGAGCACGTGGTTGGTGGCGATGGTCCGCGAACGCCCGATCTGGGCGGCACCGCGAACACTCAGCAAGTGGCCGCCGCGATCGCCGACGCGCTGCCGTAGCGCATACGTTGTGCAGTGAAACAGATGAACGCTTGGAAAGCCGCTAAACTGCTGGTAGCCGGTCACCTCCACTTCCCCTCCTCATTGCCACACCGCCATGCCAACGCCGTACGAATCCGCCACGCTCAACCTGACGCTGTTTGACCTGCGTCGCGAACCCGAACTCCGCGCCGCGCGGAGCTGGTTCATCACCGAGTTTCATCCCACGACCAGCGACGAATACTGTGCTGCGCTGACCAGCCTGAAGAATGCGTGGATGCGCATGGTCATTGGGTACTGGGACATGGCCGCATCGATGGTGTCCCATGGCGCGATTGATCGCGACATGTTTCTGGCCGCGCACACCGAGATCATCGGCGCGTTCGCCAAGGTGCACCCGTTTCTTCCGGCCATTCGTGCCCGCATTGGCCCGTTGGTGATGGCGCATGTAGAAGCGCTGCTCATGTCGGTGCCGAATATCGAAGAGGAAATGGCCAAGCGTCGTGCACGACTCAAGGGCCTTTGGGACGCTCGACAAGCGGAACGCGCCACGGGGTGACCGCGGCCTCCCGCTTCGCGTCGCCAGCCGCTACGCCGTCCCCGTCGCAACGCCGTGCGATTGAGGCGGAACCGCGCGCGCTGCTGGTGCTCGCGGGCCCTGGCGCCGGCAAGACGTTCTGTCTCACCGAACGCATTCGATTCCTCATTGAGCATCACGGGGTCGATCCGGCGCGCATTTGCGCCTTCACATTCACCAACAAGGCGGCCGGCGAGATTGCGCATCGCTTAGCCGATCGGCTCGGTGCGTCCGCGTCGCTCATCACGCGCGGCACGCTGCACGCGTTTTGTGCGGACATCCTGCGCGAGTGGGGCACGCATGTGCAACTCGAACAAGGGTTCGGGATTGCTGACGAGGAGTACCAGCTCAGCGCGCTCCGACGCATTGAGGGGCCGCGCCGCTGGCACCGCAATACGCTCACGCGCTTCTCCGCGCACCGATTCCGCGGCGAGGTGTTGTTCAAGAATGACATGGACCTGTTCGTCGAGTACGAACGATTTTTGCGCGAACGCAATCTGGTGGATTTCGATGGCCTCGTCATCAAGGCCGCCCAGCTGCTCGAGGACTCGTCGGCCGCGGCCACCATCCGTGCCCGATGGGATGTCGTCCTCGTCGACGAATTTCAGGACTTGAATCCGGTGCAGTACCGCGTCGTGCGTGCGCTCGCCCGCGATCACCGGCACGTTTTTGCCGTTGGTGATGACGATCAGTCCATCTACTCGTGGGCTGGTGCCGATCCCGCCGTCTTTCTGACCTTGGTCAACGACTTCGGCGTTACAGCAAAGATCCATCTCGAAGAGAATCGTCGGTGCCCGCACGATGTGTTTGCTCTGGCGCGCAAGCTCGTCATGGTCAACACCCCGATCTTCGCCGACCGCGTACCGGCGCGTGCCGATCGCGCGTCCACGTTCCCCGTGCGCGCGCTGCGCTTTCCCAACGACGACGCCGAGGCCGATTGGGTTGTCGACGACATCCGTCGCGATCGCGCCGCACACGGACATGCATGGGGTGCCGTGGCACTGCTCTATCGCACGCATGCCATTGGTGATCGCCTGGAGGCCGCATGCTTGAGCGCCGGTGTGCCCTGCCGGCTCGCGCAGGGGCGTGCGCTGTCGGACGATAAGGTGGTGCGATACGTGATTGCCGCCGCGCGCGTGATTGCATCCCCGCATGACGACCTGCTCCGCGATGCGTTCTTTTTCGAGGTACTGCCCCACGCGCTGTATGACGAGGCCATGGCCAAAGCGGAGGAAGGCAGCATCACCCTCACGCGGCAGCTGCGACGCATGGCGGCGCAACTACCGCGCGCGGATGAAAGTGCTCGGCAGATCCGTCGCGCGTTGGCCGACTCGCGCAATCTCGAAGCCGTCGGCCAGCAACAGCAGTCGCTCACCACGCTGGTGCAGGACCTGTTGTCACGCAAGGTCGGCGCGACGCGCTCCATTCTTGACGATCATCACGACGAAATCACCGACCCGAGTGCACTCCCCGATGTCGTCGCATTGGCCGAGCTGCTGCGAGACGCACGCAGTAAGCGACTGGAGGTCTGGATTCCTCCACTGCGCGGCGCAGAGATTCCACTGGTCGGAATGTTGCGCGAACTTGGGCTTCAGGCGGTGCGCGGCGAAGCGCCCACTGGCGCGCGCACTGTTCGGCTTGATCCCGACTGCATCACGTCGGTCGACCTGCCGCTGGGCGTCTTCAAGGCTGCGCAGCTGCTCGAGATGAACGCGTCTGCGGCCGCATTCCTGAACTTCACGGCCATTGACCTTGAGACCACCGACAACAACACGCGCACGGCGGAGATCGTGGAAATCGCTGCGGTCCGCGTGCGCAATGGCGTCATTGTCGATCAGTTCGCGCGCTTGGTCAAACCACGCACCGCGATCGCGCCCGGCGCGACCGCAACGCACGGCATTGACGCCGCCGAACTCGCCAACCAGCCGTACTTCGAAGACATCTGGCCTGCCTTCCGCGACTTCCTCGGTGATGATGTCGCGGTCGCGCACAATGGCTACGACTTCGATTTTCCGATCTTAAGCCGCATGGCCAAGGAACACGGGCAGCGGTTTGACGTGACCACGTTTGACACGTTGCCGTTGGCCCGCGACCTCTTTCCCACCAGTCGCAAACTCGTCGACCTCGCTCGGCATTTTGGTGTGCCCACGGGCAAGTCGCATCGCGCGCTCGACGACACCTTGGCGCTCGCGCAGGTCACGCTGGCACTCGGCCGGGTGAAGCTGGAACGGGCTCGCAAGACGGCGCTCACCGATCAACTCGGGCATCTGGGCGTTGCCCTCGCGCTCTGCGATCCGGAGACGCTCACCAGTGAAGGGCGACTCTTTCAGAGGCTGACGCGCGTGTTCGCGTTGGGCCGGTACAGTGGAGCGCTTGACTGGTATGAGGGTGAACGCGGTGATGACTCGGCGTTGCCCACGATCGATGATGTGATCGAACGGTTGGGCGGCGCGACGCTGATGCAGAAGATCCGCGCCGAAAAATCTGCGGACGATCGTTACCCGCAGGCGATGCTGCGTTTGCGACGCCTCATCGCCGAACTACCGCGTGGTTCGCTGGCCGATCAGCTGTCAACGTTTCTTGAGCGCGTCGTCCTTTCCAAATGGCAGGGTGTGGAAAGCGAACAGGCACGCGTCAACTTGCTCACGTTGCACTCCACCAAAGGGCTGGAGTTTTCTCGCGTGTACATCATGGGCGCTGAGGATGAACAGCTACCGGGCGGCTCGCCAGCCAAGGGGCCAACGGTGCACGAGATTGAGGAGGGGCGGCGCTTGCTCTACGTTGGCATGACGCGTACGATCGATCGGCTGGTACTCACCACGGTGGA
>JANMKU010000093.1:0-6363 GCA_031372205.1 Gemmatimonadaceae bacterium
GGGGCGCTTGCCGAAACTGGCAACACTGGTGACGAAGGCGGCGTCCATTCTGCCATTCGAGGAGGCGCTGCTTCGCGCGCACGGCATCGACGCGCGATTCGTTGGACATCCGCTGCTCGATCGTGCACGCGACTTGCCCACCCGCGCAAGTGCGCGCACACAGCTCGGTCTCGCGGAGCGCGGTGAAGTCTTGGCGGTGTTTCCAGGCAGTCGTCGCGCCGAAGTGGCACGACATCTTGGGCCATTTGTGGAGACGGCATTGGAATTGCGCCGTCGACGTCCCGGATTGGAGGTGCTGGTCAGCGTCGCGCCCACAGTTCGCATTCCCCCGTCCGACTGTCCGTTCCCGCTCGTGCGTGGCGCTTCCTTCCCCATATTGCGCGCCGCGACGGCGGGCCTGCTCAAGAGCGGGACGACGACGCTGGAGGCGGCAGTTGCGGAACTCCCGCATGTCATCGGGTATCGCACCAACCCGATCACCGCCGCCATTGCTCGTCGTGTGATCAAGATCCCGCTCATTGGCCTTGTGAACGTCGTGGCCAAGCGCGAAGTGTCACCCGAGTTCTTGCAGGACGGATTTCAGCCGGTCCGCGTAGCTGATGCACTCGAGCCGTTGTTGACAGACGGAAGTGCGGCCCGCACGACCGCGTTGGACGGATTGGCGGAGGTTCGCGCCTCACTCGGCACGCCAGGTGCCGCGTTGCGCGTGGCCACGATGGCGATCGAGATGCTGCAGTGAGGGCTGACAAGGAACGCGGCGTTCCGCGTCGAAACGCACCGGTGACCAATCCGTCGACCACACCGGTCGACCTTCGAACACGCGCAATCATCGGGATCGCGTACTGGTTGCTGCGAATGCTGGGCGCAACGTGGCGTGTGCGCGTGCACGGACGATCGGCGTTGTTGGCACGGCAGCCGGATGATCCACGGGTGGTACTCACGCTGTGGCATGGTCAAATGTTGCCTATCCTGTGGAGCCATCGACAACCAACCGCATCGATGATCAGCGAACACAAGGACGGCGAGATCATTGCACGCGTGCTGGGTCGACTCGGCTTTTCGGCCATACGAGGATCAACATCACGCGGGGGCGCGCGCGCGTTGCTGGAAGCGGTGCGTGTGTTGAAGTCATCGGACGTTGCCGTGACCCCGGATGGTCCGCGCGGTCCGCGACACACGTTCGCGCCGGGCGCCTTGGCGATTGCCTCGCGCGCTGGCGCGTACATTGTACCCATCGTGGCGTTCGTGGATCGCAAGTGGCAGCTCAAGTCGTGGGATGCATTTGAGATCCCGAAGGCATTCGCGCGCGTCACGATCAGCTATGGGACGCCGATGCGAGTTGATGACGTGGCGTTGCGCCAAGTCGTCGCGAGTACGTCGGCCTTCGCATCGCGTATGCAGGCAGAATTGGATCGTGCAACCCGACTTGCTCGCGGCTTCACGCCGGAACCGATTACGCCGAAGGTCGACTACGAAGATGTCACGCCCGTCGAGACTGCGACGCGCTAAGCGACATGTCAATTTCCGCGCGCGTCGGCCAGGTCGTGGAGCGCCTTTGGTATGACGATGGTGTTGTCGCTCGCCTTGGGCGCGCGTTGCTTGTGCCCGCCGAACGGGCGTATGCCACTGTGGTGTCGCGGCGGAACGCAGCGTTCGACGCGCAGCCAACGCGACGGGGCGTGCTTCCCGCGTTGTCGGTGGGTAACGTGACGGTGGGTGGGACGGGGAAGACACCAGTGGCAGCATGGTGTGCCGCGCGCCTTCGCGCCCTCGGCGGACGACCGGCCATCGTGTTGCGCGGGTATGGCGACGACGAATGGCGCGTGCACGCGCTGCTCAATCCGTGGGCGTCCGTCATTGTGACGCCCGACCGGAACGCCGGTTTGGTGATCGCGCGTGCGCGCGGTAGCGACTGTGCGGTACTCGACGACGCGTTTCAGCATCGACGTGCCCCTCGCGTTGGTGACATTGCCCTCGTGAGCGCGGATCGGTGGTTGGAGACTGCACGCCTCCTGCCGGCGGGTCCGTACCGCGAACCGCTGACCTCGTTGCGTCGCGCCGACCTTATCGCCATCACAATCAAGGCTGCGGACCCAGCGCGAGTCGAGTCGGTGATTCGCGCGGTGACGGATGCAGCGCCACGTGTGCCATTGGCGATTTTTCGACTGCGCCCTTACACGCTGCGTCTTGCCGTGGCGTTGCCACGTGGTGGGACCACGCCCGGCCTGAATGACGATAGGACGGGCTTGCTGTCGCATCCCGCGCGATGGCTGGATGGCCGACCAGTCATCGTGGCCAGCGCAATCGCTGACCCTCAGGCCTTCGAGGCCCAGCTTCGCGCGGCCGGCGCGGTCATTCGACGTGTGCATCGCTTTCCGGATCATCACACCTTTCGGCCACGTGATGCCATGGCCATCGCTGCAGGTGTCGATGGTGTGACTGACGTCGTGTGCACCTTGAAGGACGCGGTGAAGCTGGCACCGTTGTGGCCTCGCGAAGCGCCGACGCTCTGGTATCTTTCACAAACTGTGCTAGTGGATCGAGGCGCCGACGTGCTGGACCGTGTTCTTGCACGGGTACTGTCCGCGCGCGACACGAGCTCCCCCGCCGCCTGATTTCCAGACAACACCTACCTGTTTATGCGCATCGACCGTCGATCGAATTCGAGCAGCATCTTTCAGCCGGACAAGGATCATTTTCTCGACGAAGAGAATCCGTTCGAGGCCATGATGTCGCGCTTCGATCGGGCGGCAGAACTGCTCGATCTTGAGCCTGGCATTTACAAGATTCTGCGCAATCCTGAAAAGCAGTTGATTGTCTCGGTTCCGGTGCAGCTGGACAATGGGGAAGTCGAGGTGTTCACCGGTTACCGCGTCTTGTACAATACATCACGTGGTCCGGCCAAGGGGGGCATTCGGTTCGACATGAATGTGACCCTTGAAGAAGTGAAGGCACTGGCGGCGTGGATGACATGGAAATGCGCCGTGGTGAATCTTCCGTTCGGCGGTGCGAAAGGTGGCGTGATCTGCGATCCGACCAAGATGAGCATTGGTGAGCTTGAACGGGTCACGCGACGTTACACCAAGGGGATCATTTCCCTGTTGGGTCCGGACACCGACGTGCCAGCGCCTGATGTGAATACGAATGAACGGGTGATGGCGTGGGTAATGGATACCTACTCGATGCATGTGGGGCGCACCGAAAACGCGGTCGTCACGGGCAAGCCCGTGGAGATGGGCGGATCACTTGGACGCCGCGAAGCAACCGGTCGCGGTTGCATGCTCGTCACGAAAGAAGCCATGCAGCATCTCGGCCTCGACATGCACGGTGCAACGGTGGCGGTGCAGGGTTTCGGCAACGTCGGTTCGATTGCGGCGAAGCTGCTGGATCGCGAAGGCTGCAAGATCGTCGCCATTGGCGATCGAGACGGGGCCTTTCACAATGCGAAAGGCATCGATGTGCAGGCGGCGATCGCGTACGCCGAGAAGCACCGCACCCTGCTCGGATTCAACGGGGCGGACAAGATCGAGACCGACGACCTGCTAACGATGGACGTCGACGTGCTGGTGCCTGCGGCGCTCGAGAACGTCATCACGACCAAGAACGCGCCGAAGATTCGCGCCAAACTTATTTGCGAGGGTGCGAACGGCCCGACGACGGCCGCCGCCGACCAGATCCTAGACGATAAGGGCATCTTTGTGATCCCTGATATCCTCGCGAACGCTGGTGGTGTCACCGTTTCGTACTTCGAATGGGTGCAAGATCGTATGGGATACTTCTGGTCTGAAGACGACGTGAACGAACGATTGGGCGGCATCATGACACGAAGTTTTCAGGAGGTACTGGCGCTGTCCAAGCAGCACGATGTCAATATGCGCACGGCCGCGTATATGGTGTCGATCAGCCGTGTGGCTACCGTGCATCGGCTGCGCGGGATTTACGCCTGACTGCGCCGACGTCGTGCGTGTGTTGCTGTACGTGGTCGGTCGGCCTCGACACGCGGGGTTGGCCGACGCCATTCATGACTATGAGTCCAGAGCGGCGCGGTACTGGCCGCTTGAGGTCGTCGAGGTGAAGGAAGAAGTTGCGCGCGGCATGCCACCACAACTTGTGCGCGATCGCGAGGCAGTGCGTTTGACGGAGCGCATTCCGGCGGATGCACGTGTGGTGTCATGTGATCCGGTTGGAGACTCGATGGACTCCGAGGCGTTCGCGGTCTGGTTGGGTGCGTTCCGTGACAAGGCACAGACCGTGGCGTTTGTGATTGGTGGCGCACACGGGTTGGGCGACGCGGTCCGGCAGCGGGCAACGCGACGCTTGTCGTTGGCGCCGTGGACGCTACCGCACGAACTCGCCCGCCTCGTGCTGGCCGAGCAACTCTATCGAGCGGGCACGATCGGTCGCGGAGAGCCGTACCACAAATGACGACGCAGACGATGCAGTCAGCCGATGGCGTGGTGGTGCGCTCGGTGCCGCTTGGCGGTGGTGCGCTTTCGCAGTCGCTGCAGGGCGGGGGCGCTGCGCACACGTGGTTGGCGACACGACCCAACACGGCCGACGAGTGGAGAATACGCGTGGAGGAGGTGCGGGCCGCTGCTCGCGGCACCGACTGGTTGTCCGCACTCGCACCCGCGATTGCCGCGACAGGCCGCGCCGCCGAGCGACTCGGGCGGGCCGCGGCGAACGGGGTGCTGGTAACAACTGGTCAGCAGCCCGGGCTCTTCGGTGGTCCGTCATACACCTGGAGTAAGGCCATGAGTGTACTGGCCTTGGCAGACGAGCTTGAGCGCGCCACTGGGTGTCCAGTCGCACCGATATTCTGGGCCGCAACCGACGACGCCGATTGGGTAGAGGCGGCGGTGACGCACGCAGCCTCGTCACGCGGGTTGGTGTCGATGTCGATGGTCGGTCCTCCTTCCGATGGCGTCGCCATGGCCGACGTTGTACTGGGCGATCTCGACGTTCCATTGTCGCAACTCCGCGCGGCGTGCGGGTCCAGTGCCGCAGTGTCAGTGCTCGCGCAGGTCGAATCGGCCTACGTACCACAGGCGACGGTTGGTGCTGCGTATGTGCAACTATTGCGCGCCCTGCTCGAACCGTTGGGTATCGCAGTCTTGGATGCGGCGCATCCGGCAACCCGCGCCGCCGCCGATCCGTTTCTCCGTCGCGCACTTCACCATTCGCAGTCGGTGTCGCTTGCCCTCGCGGAACGGACGGCGAGCATTCGAGCGGCAGGATTCACCCCGCAGGTAGAACCGATCGACGATCTGACACTGGTATTTCGCACGCAGCTCGGCATCTCTGGACGCGAGCGTGACCGTGTGCGTGAACGCATCCCCGTGAAAGACGCCGCTCGTGTCGCGCGCGAGGCCGATGAGGGTTCGCTTGGTGCGAATGTATTGTTGCGACCTGTCCTCGAGCGCGCGCTGTTGCCAACGGTTGGTTACGTCGCTGGCCCGGGCGAGTATGCATACTTCGCCCAAGTAAGTGCGGTCGCCGAGGCGCTGCACGTCGCCACACCGGTGGCGATTCCTCGGTGGGCCGGAGAAGTCATCGAGGGGAGAGCGCTAGAGGCGCTTGATCGACTCCAGCTGGACGAGTCGCTGCTGCGCGACCCGCACGCCATGGAGACGCTGTTGGCGGAGCGGTTTCTTCCCGAAGGCGTGCGTGATTCGATCGACCGTTTGCGCGTTGCAACCGAGACGCAGGTGCGCGCCGTGCGCGATGCTGTCGCGCAGGCCGACGGCGTGGTCGCAGAAGAGGTTGTGTTGGGGCTGCAACATGCATTGCTGGCCAGACTTGACCGGTTTGAGCGTCGCGTGCGTGCTGGTGTGAAACGGCGAGAAGTCGACGTAACGCGCGAGGCTCTGTACATACGCGCCGCGCTGCGGCCGCTTGGCTTGTCGCCCGAACGCGTCTTGAATCTTGTGCCGACACTCGCGCGACATGGCACCGGCGTTCTGACGCTCATGCGTGATGCGGCGGCTGGTCACGCTCGGACGATCGTTCAGGGTACAGACGATCCATTATGAGTGAGTCGTCGGCCGGCCGCTCGGCGATCGTGGTCGGCAGCGGGATCCTGATTAGTCGGGTGCTCGGCTTGCTACGGACCACATTTTTCGCGCACTACTTCGGTTCAACTGCTGCGGGCGATGCTTTCAACGTCGCCTCCAAGATCCCGAACGCTATTCGCAACCTGCTCGGCGAAGGAACGCTGTCCGCGGCGTTCGTGCCGGCATACAGCCGCTTGCTCCTGCGCGAGGATGACCGCGCGTCGCGCGCGCTTGCCGCTGCGACGCTTGGTATTCTGATGAGCGCCGTGTCGCTGCTGACCATTGCTGGCATTGCGTTCGCTCCGATGCT
>JANMKU010000101.1:0-4931 GCA_031372205.1 Gemmatimonadaceae bacterium
GCAGCACATGGCAGAGTTTCAGCACGAACACTACGGACCTGCTCTGGAGCGTGTCCGGTTCACCGAACGCGATCGGCGGCGCATTTGCGGTCGGCTACAACAGCACCATAGTTGCCGGTAGCAATGGCTCGGCCATCCGCAGCGCGCTCTCGACCGTCACGAGTGGGAGTCTCGAGCCGTCGCTCAGTGCGCGGAGGAGCGCGGCACCACGCGGCCCGCTCCCTGATGGTGACGCACGGCGCACACGAAAGGCCAGACGGCGTTAGCAGCCGACATTCGCCACTCCGCACGAAGGGCCGGACTTCCCGCGAAGTCCGGCCCTTTGTGCGTGTGCACCAATCGTCACAGTCTCGGCACCCCTTCGTACATCGCAACAACGGTGGCCGCGCGCGCGACAGGCGCGTGTCCGTGCGAGACGTCTTGCACACGACAGTCGACAGAACACGCTCACCGGTCCGGCTTCAGCCCAGACGGCGGAGTGCCGACAATCGTCAGGACGCGTCTCTCACTTCACCGCCTAATGTCAGGAGTACTCATGCTGTCCGCATTTCTTCCGGCTTCACGCCATTCATTGGCGTCGATTGTCTCGGGTTCGTTGGCTGTGGTGTTCCTCGCTGCCTGCTCCACCACGTCGGACAGTGTCACGGCGCCGGTCGGTCCGGGCGCAGCCGCTCGACTCGAACTGAGCACGAACGGTGTCGCGCTTGACTCCATTGGCGCAGCGACCAGCGTTAGCGCGTCGCTTCGCGATGCCAACGGCTATGTCGTCGGCGGACAGTTGTCGTGGAAGAGTGACAACCCGAACATCGCTGAGGTGAGTGCGACAGGAGAGGCCGGCCGGATCACCGGACGTGCCGCTGGTGTCACGATCGTCCATGTGTCCGCTGGTGCATTTACCAAGGATCTTGAGGTGCACGTCCTTGGTGTTCGCAGTGTGTCCCTGGTGCAGAGTGCGTTTGCCCTGCGCGCCGGTGATGCCCAACTGCTCGGGGCGCTGATTGATGCGGACGTGAATGCGAAAATGGATCTACAGTTCGCCACGCTGAATCCGTCGATCGCCAGAGTGGACGCATACGGTGTCGTAACGGGCATTGCGGCGGGACTGACGACAGTGCGCGTGAGCTCGAAGGCTGATCCCCGTATCGCGGCGACCGCCAACGTCACCGTGAATCCTGCGCGTACCGTCTCGTTTGCACCGGGCGGGTCGGCGCTGACGCTATGGGCGGGCGACGCACGTTCGTTGTCGGTGAACGTCGATGTTGATCAGTTCGAATCACATGACATTGTGTGGAGCAGTGAGAACCCGTCGGTGGCGACAGTCAGTGAGAGCGGTGTCATCACCGCCACCGGTGTGGGCACGGCGATCATTCGCGCTCGTTCGGCGGCCGATCCGCGCGCCAGCGCCGAGATGGTGCTGACGGTGCTGCCCGGGCGCAGCGTGAGTATCGCCCCGGACACAGCGACGCTGGCGGTTGGCGCGGAGCAGCAGTTGACCGCAAAAGTCGTCATTGAAGCAGGCAATAGCACGGACGTCACGTGGAGCAGCAGCGATACCACCGTCGCGACCGTGTCAGACTCCGGACTCGTGACCGCCGTCGGCAACGGATCGGCGACGATCACCGCGACATCTGCAGCTGATGCCACGCGCAGCGGCACCGCGGCAATACGGGTCGTGAGCGCAAGCGGCATCAGGGCGTCGGCGCGCGTTCGACGGGCAGGCGACTTGTAGCAACGATTGGCTGTCAACGGTTCGCACCAAAGTGTGGTGACGAGACGCGCCACATCGTAGGACAACATTGGCGGTGCATCGCGGGGCCGGCTTCCTGAAGAGGACGTCGGCCCCGCGTCGTTTGCGGTGCACTGATACGTCGACGCTCGGTGACCACCGTCACAGCACTGTCACGGCCGTGGCATCAGAGCGAATTGGCAAACAGTTCGTGCCCTCCCTGTGACAGGTGACGAGCCCGATTGCGCGTCTAGCGCACAGAGGGCAGCGCACCCGCGCCCGCGTGCGGCGTTGCGTGCAACGCGTCGCGCAGTGCCCATGCATTCCGCCGCTCCAACTGCGGACCAGCCGCGCATCGCCGGTCGCTGAGGTTCCATGCCGCACGTGTTTCGAGTCTCGTTTGCTGCACAGAGTTCTCGCCACATCGCACACGTCGCGATGATCATGGTGCTGACGTCGTGCGCCGGTGTGAGTGACGGCGTGACGATCCCGACGACAACTCCGCCGCCGGGCAGCAATACACCAACGCTCGTTGATCTACCCGTCACCCCGATCGCGATAAGCGGTGTCGGCGTCACGCAGACGATCACCGCGACGATTCGAGACGCGCTCGGCCGGACCATCCAGGCCGCCAACATTTCGTGGAGCAGCGACAATCCGGCGGTCGCCGAGGTGACGTCCAACGGCGCCACTGCGTATGTCGTGGCGCGCGCGCCTGGGGTCACGCAGATCCGCGCAACCGCCGGCCAAGCTACGTCGGCGGTTGAGGTGCGGGTCCTCGGCGTACGTGCGCTGACGGTCACGCCGACCTCGCTCACCGTGCGTGCTGGCGACCTGCTGCCGCTGAGTGTGGACGTGCAAGGGGACCCGGGCGTGTCCACTGCGGTGCAGTGGTCGGCACTCAATCCATCGATCGCGACGGTCGACGCGTCGGGAATTGTTACTGGCGTCGCCGTTGGCAGCACCAACGTCCAAGTGCGCTCCATTGCCAATCCGAGTGTGACGTCGACCGTTGCGGTCACCGTAACGCGCGCCCGCACCATCTCGCTCGCGCCCGATCTGGCAGCCGTGACCATGTGGGTCGGCGATGCCAAGACCATTCCGATCCAGGTGGATGTCGACTCCCTGCAATCACGAGCGGTGACATGGACCAGTGGAAATGCAACCGTGGCGACAGTCAGTAGCACTGGCATTGTTACCGCGCTTCGTACGGGTACCGCCATTATCACAGTCAGCTCGGTGGCCGACCCGCGCGCGAAAGCAGAAGTCCTGCTCACCGTGCTCCCCGCGCGTACGGTGACCGTTGCGCCAGCGACGGTCACCGTTGGGGTGCAAAAGCAATCGACGCTTCGCGCAACCGTCGTGCTCGACGGCGGCCTCGCGACGACCGTTCGCTGGAGCAGCAGCGATCCTGCCATTGCCGTTGTCTCCGCCACGGGAGTTGTGACGGGCATTGCCGTTGGTCGCGCCACCGTCACGGCCACCGCAACCGCAGACACGGTCCGTCGTGGCACAGCGGTCGTCACGGTGGCTCCAAGTGTACGGTCCGTGACCGTCGCGCCGGCAACCATTGCGACGTATACCGGATCGCAAGATCAACTGATTGCCGACGTCGTAGCCGACAGCCCGATTGCGCGCACCGTCACATGGCGGACGAGCAATCCAACGGTTGCGACTGTCTCAACGGCTGGTCTTGTCTCGTCTATTGCCGCAGGACAGTCCACCATCACTGCGGTGGCGACTGCTGACACGTCCGTTCGCGCAACGGCACTTGTCACCGTGCAAGCGGCTCCACCGGTCGTCATCACGCCGACACAGTCGAGCATTGTCATCGGCGAATCACGTGCCCTGAGCGGGCGTGTGACAGTGAGCAGCAACACGAACCCTGCGGTGACGTGGCGCTCAAGTAACGCCACCATTGTTTCCGTCGGACCGACCGGTGTCGTTGTCGGTGCCAGTGTCGGCACGGCGACCATCACGCTGATGCTGTCCGCCGACACGACGAGACGCGCCACGGCCACGGTGACCGTGCTCCCTGCGGTGCGCGCAGTGACAGTCACACCGCCGAGCGCCAGCGGATTCGTCGGACAGAATGTGCAGCTCGCTGCCACCGTCATGGCGGATGCTCCGCTCCTACTCACGAGTACGTGGCGCTCCAGTGACCCAACCATCGCGAGTGTCTCTGCGTCAGGTACCGTTACGTTGCTTCGCACGGGTCAGGTCACGATCACGGCGCTCGCGACCGCGGATACCACCAAGCGCGGCACGGCGGTTGTCGCGGTGAATACGCCAACCGTGCAATCGGTTGCCCTGTCGCCATCGTCGGCCGCGTTGTCCATCGGGCAAACGCAGCAGTTCGGCGCCTTCGTTATCGCCGACGGCGGACTCCCGACGACCGCTGTGTTTCGCATCGCCAACTCGGGAGTTGTGTCGATGACCTCCTCGGGACTCGTCACAGCGCTCGCCGTTGGCAGCACGACGATTACGGCGATCAGCACCGCCGACACCACCAAACGCACCACCGCGACGATCACGGTGAGCGCGCCGAGCGTTCGTTCGATGACCCTGTCACCAACCATCGCCAGTCTGGCTCCAGGGCAAACGCAGCAGCTGACGGCCGCCGTCGTTGCAGACGCCCCGCTCGCGACCACTGTGACCATGCGCTCCAGCAATTCCTCTGTCGCCTCGGTATCGGCAGGTGGACTGGTCAGCGCCCTCGCCGTTGGCAGCGCGACGATCACGGCGATCAGCACGGCCGACACCACCAAGCAAGCGACGGCGACGGTCACCGTCACTGCACTGGTCGTTCGCTCGGTAACCCTGTCGCCGAGCACGACGAACCTCGTCGCCGGGCAGACGCAGCAGCTGCTCGCGGCAGTTGTGGCAGACGCACCGCTTGCGACGACGGTGACGATGCGTTCCAGCAATTCCACCGTCGCTTCGGTTTCGGCGGCGGGACTCGTCACTGCCCTTGTCGCGGGCAGCGCGACGATCACGGCGCTTGCGACTGCCGACACCACCAAACGTGCGACGGCCACGATCACCGTCACTGCAGTCCCCGTTTCTGTGTCGATCACCACGCGGCCGGTAACGGTGCCAGTGGGTCAGACTCGTCAACTGTTCGTCAACGTCACAGCGGGAAGCGGCGGTACGAGTACGGCGGTGACGTGGTCGTCTGCATCGCCAGGCATCGCAGCCGTGAGTG
>JANMKU010000125.1:0-10305 GCA_031372205.1 Gemmatimonadaceae bacterium
ACTGGCATAGCGCATGAGCGCGATCTCGTGCGCGTCCTTGATGGTGCGACAACCGGCCGTCACCGGCGTGCCACTGATCACCTTGACGTTCGGCAGATGCGACGCGCCATCGGCAAACACGAATCGCACCGTTTCTTCGGCACCGATTGTCGCCGTTGAGAGGCCACGCGCCTTGAGTCCCTGCGCGATGAGTGCGTACGGGCTCTCGTGTTCTTCCCACGCGTAAATGGTAGCGTCTTTGCCGAGTGGGCCGAGACGTGCCTGTTCCATGGCGCGTTCTTCTTCGAACTTTGGCGTGACGAGGAAGGCCGCACCGGTGGCCGGGATCACCGCGGCCAGGAGACGCTCGCTCAACCCCCATTTCATACCGGTGAAATATTCCATCGACGTGCCACCGGTGAGCAGCAGCGCACTGATACCGTTCGTCTTCATCAGCCCACGCGCTTTCTCGAGTCGTGCGCGTCGCTCGTCCACCGAGATCGCCGCCGGTTTGCCGGGGAGCGCCGCAAGCGCCTTGATTGCCGGTGGCAACTCTTCGGTTTTGGGCTGCACATCGGCTTCGGTTGCGCCAGCGGAGCGGACCGCGATGGCGGAGAGCGTGGCCGCGGATGCGCCCAGAAACGTTCGGCGAGTGGTCATGATGTCAGCGAGTGGGATGACGACGACGAAGTGACACGCGTTGTGTCTTTGATCCTCTAATGATAGCGCGTAAATTGCTCCTCCGTTCCGCACTACAGTGACCGGTCTCCCGCCGGCGTCTCCGTCCCCCGCCACATTTGAGGTTGCAGTGCCCCTCCCCGCCGTCCTCCGCCCGAGGCGACTTGGTGTGATGCGATCCGCCGTACTGCGCCTCGGCGTGATACAGCTAATGGCCGCTTCTACCGTCGCGCTGGTCCCGTACGTTTCTGCCGTCGCGCAATCCGGCGGCACCGTCGCCGGTCGTGTGACTGACGCTGAGAACACCCAACCTGTCGTCGCCGCCCAGATCATCATCGCTGGCACCACACTCGGCCGCGCCACTGGGGACGATGGCCGGTTTTCGCTGTCGAACGTTCCCGCCGGTCCGCACACCATCACCGTGCGTCGCATTGGCTACGCGCAGCAGAGCCGCAACATCCTCGTGGCCGCGAATGGCACGCTGACGGTGGATTTTGTGCTGGCCAAGGCGAGCGTGTCGCTGGCCGGTGTGGTCGTCACGGCCACTGGCGAAGAGCGCAAGAAGGAAGTGGGCAACGCGATCACCACCGTTGATGAGACGCAGTTTGAGAAGGGTGCCGTCGCCAACACCGCGCAGATTTTGCAGGGACGCTCCACGGGCGTCACGGTGCTGGGCAATTCCGGTCAGCCCGGCGCCGGCGGCACCATTCGGCTGCGCGGCGTGAACAGCATCACGCAAGGCAATCGTCCACTCATTTACGTTGACGGTGTGCGTCTGTTCAATGGCAACTCACCAACAGGCGTATCGTCGCGGCAGTCGGTCTCGCCGTTGAGTGACATCGCGGCGTCGGACATCGAGCGCATCGAAGTGATCAAGGGTCCGGCAGCGACGACGCTCTACGGCACAGAAGCCTCCGGTGGCGTGCTGCAGATCTTCACCAAGCGCGGCCTCGTGGGTCCCTCCACGTGGACACTCGACATGGCCGGCGGTGTGAACAGCATTGGCTCGTACGGCCCTCCGTCTGACGCCACGGGCCTGTTTCTCAAGCAATGCCGTGGACCCTTGATGGTGAACATCGACGGCGTGGCCTTTGAAGACGCGACCTGCCCGGCCAGCGGCTCGTGGTTCCAGAACGGCGTGGTCTCACGCTACTCACTCGGCGTTCGCGGCTCCGGTGGTGGTGTCAACTATTCGCTGTCGGGCAATTTCGAAAACGAGTTCGGTGTGGTGCGCGTCGGCAACAACAAGACCGGCGGCTTCCGCGCCAATTTTGGCTTTACGCCGCGCAAGAACATCACGCTGGCGATCAATTCGTCGTATCGCCACCGTGGCACCGTCATGATCTCCGATGGCAACAGCGCCGACGCCTTTCTGCTGAATGTGTCGCGCGGACCCGGCTCCAACTTCAAGGGCACTGGGTGCAGCAACGCAACAATCGTCTGTGTGCTGAACGACACCATCTTCTCCAAGACCAACGGCATCGATAACGATCACTTTATCACCGGCAGCACGGTGACGTGGACGCCGACCGCCAATCTCAATCACCGCGTGTCGGTCGGATTGGACTACAACAATTCGGATATCCACACGATCAACCCATTTGGCTATCTCCGTACGCCAACGGGCCAGTACTTCCAGACGCTGTGGAACCGGTTGCTCACCACGGTGGACTATGCGGGCACGTACAAACACGCCATTGGCACGAACTTAAGCACGGCAACGTCCATTGGCGGGCAACTGTTTGACAGTCGCGTCAACAGCACCGACCTTCAGACGGACAACTTCGCCGGACCCGGCACCCCGACGCTCATCAGCGGCTCGTTGCGGCAGATCACCGACGTCAACATGCAACGCGTCATCAACGCTGGTGTCTTCGCGCAGGAAGTGATTGGGTTGCGCGACAGGCTCTTCATCACGGCCGGGCTGCGTGTTGATGGGAACAGTGCGTTCGGCAAGAGTTTTGGTCTCCAGCAGTACCCGAAGGTGAGCTTTTCGTACGTGCTGTCGGATGAATCATTCTGGCCCACGTCGATCATCGAAACGTTCAAGTTGCGCGGTGCGGTCGGCGATGCCGGCAAGGCACCTGGCGCGTTCGACGCCACGCGCACATGGAACCCGATTGCGGCGGAAGGAGGGCTGGCAGCATTTACGCCCGGGCAGCTCGGCAATCCGAATCTTGGCCCGGAACGCACGCGCGAAATCGAAGCCGGATTTGATGCGAGCATGCTCAACGGCCGGCTTGGTTTGCAGTACTCGTACTTCAAGCAGCGTACCAGCGACGCCCTCATCAATGTGTCGTATCCGCCGTCTCAGGGCTTCTCCGCCAACCAGCCGGAGAACGTTGGGCTGCTGCAGAACATTGGCATGGAAGTGCAAATCAATGGCACGGTCCACCCGGCGCGTTGGGCCGAACTGGAGGCGCGCGTGCAGTTCACGCGCACCAAGAGCACGGCGATTGATCTCGGTGGCCGCGTCATCACCATCGACGACTTGTCGCGCAGCTACGTGAAGGAAGGGTTGCCCGCACCGGCATACATCGGGCGTAAGGTCGCCAATCCTGACGCGTTCGCCGCGCCAATCATCGAAGAAAGTCAGTTCCTCGGCGCCACGTTCCCCACCGGTATCATCAACCCGTCGCTCACACTCACCTTAGGTAAGCGCCTGTCGTTTGACGCGGTCGGTGAGTTCCAGCGCGGCGGACACTTGCTCAACGCGATCGGATACCAGAACGCGGGCTTGCTGATCTGGCAGCCATGTTTTGAAGCACAGCGCGCGCTCAGGGCTGCTGCCGCGGGTGATGCCAACGCCCTGAACGGCACGACTGCCTTCATGCGTGCCCGCTGCTCGTTGAGTGCTACGGAGCGCGACTACAGCTTTTTTGTCGAGAACTCGGACTTCTTCAAACTGCGCAGCGTGTCGGTGTCGTACGACATCCCGAAGCGTCTCACGCCGGGTGCCAAGAAGATGACGGCGCAGTTTACCGGTCGAAACCTCTTCACCAACACGAACTACACGGGCTCCGATCCTGAGAACGCCGATCAGCGGACGAGCACGTTCTCGCGTCGAGACTACTACAACTTTCCGCCCTATCGCACGTTTCTCTTTTCCGTGCGGACGAGATTCTAATGCCTACTTCTCTTCACTGTCACGCGCGCCGTCTCGGCGCAGTGGTATCAGGCGTCGCCCTCGGTAGCGCACTCGCGTCGTGCAGTCTGGAAGTCACCAACCCTGGCCCGCTGGCCGACACCGATCTCAACACGGCGCTGGCCATGCCGGCGCTCGTCAACGGTATGGGCGGCGATCTCTCCAACGCGATCGGCAACTACATCACCCGTGGCTCACTCGCCGCATTCGAGTTAGTGCATTCGGGAAACTTCGCCGCCGAAAAGCAGTTCAACGCTGGCGTGATTCGGCCGGAAGATGTTGGTGGTGACTGGGCACGCATGCACACCGCGCGGTACGTAGCCGAGGCGGGGCTGGTGCGCATGAAGACCGTGCTTGGCGACGCGTTCGAAACGAACACCAACACGCCGCGCGCCTACCTCTATGCGGGATTCGCCAATCGGTTTCTTGGCGAGAACGCGTGCAACGCGGTGATCGACGGCGGACCGTCGCAGCCCAGCAGTGTGCATTTTGTGCGCGCCGAAAGTCTGTTCACGCGTGCACTCACCCTCGCGCGTGCGCAGAACAGCACCACGTTTGCCAATGCCGCGCTGGCTGGTCGGGCGACCGTGCTGGCATGGCAGGGCAAGTGGGCGGCCGCCGATGCTGACGCCGCGCTGGTTCCGGCCACCTTTCGGCGTGATGCGTTGTTCTCGATCAACACGACGCGAGAGAACCTCGATCTCGCCGTGCAGACCATCAGTCGTCGTGAAGTGACCGTCTGGAATACCGTGTGGGTGACCGATCGCGACACGCGCGTGCTCTACGACACCGTCAAGACGGGTACGGCGATCACGAAGGGGCAGGACGGCGCGACCAACTTCTTCCGGCAACGGAAGTATCTGACGCTTGGCGATCCGGTCGCGTTAGCCAAGGGCACCGAGATGCTGCTCATTCGCGCGGAAGCGTCGTTGCGCAACAACGACTTCGCGACAGCGATGACGTACATCAATCAGGAACGTGCGACGTCGACCTTGCCGGCCTTGACCGCCACCACGCTTGATGCCGCGTGGACGATCCTGATGCGTGAGCGGGGGGCCGTGTTGTGGCTGGAAGGGCGGCGCTTGTGGGATTTGCGCCGCTGGCTGGACGAGGGGCGCAACCTGACGCTCAAGGGGCGCAGCGTGTGCATCCCGATCAGCGCTGAGGAAGTTGCCGGAAATCCGAACCTGCACTAGTCCTGCATGAGCTCCTGATAGACGACGGGGTGTGCACGGTGTGCATGCCCCGTTCTATTTGATTGACGTCGCAGTGCCGAGAGTCATCGTCCTTCCCTTATCACGTTCGAGGTACCGTCAATGCCGCGTCGCAAATCCGCTCCACTGTACATCGGTATCGGCGGTCACGTTGTCGCCGTCGACACCGCATCGGGCCAAGAACTGTGGCGAACCAAGATCAAGTCATCCAGCTATGTGACCGTTTGCGTGATGAACGACGTGATCTATGCGGGGGCGGGTGGCGAACTCTTTTGTCTGCACGCGGCCTCGGGTGAGGTGGTCTGGCAGAACAAGTTGAAAGGGCTCGGGAGTGGGCTCATCGCCTTCGCTGGCACTGATGCATCGGCGTCAGCGTCCATGATGGCCGCGCAAGCGGCGCAGGTGGCTGCGGGTGCCGCGGTGATTGCGGCAACAGCGTAAGCGCTCGCTCCGCAGGCCTACTGAACAGTCTGCACCTATCGCTAGATGAAGCGTTTCGACAGTCTACAGTTGGCCACCCAACGACGCCCGTACTAAAGCAGGCAGCCGACTGTCCGCCGGAGCGATCCAGAGCACCATGAATCCTCTTCTCGCTGCAGAACTCCACCATAAACGCGTCGCGATTGCCGAACTGTGCAGTCGCTACGGCGTAGCCTTGCTCGAGCTTTTTGGCTCGGGAACCACCGATCGTTGGAGCGCTGCTGAAAGCGATGTGGATTTCGTGGTCACGTTTCGCCAGGAACACGGTATGGGGCTTGCCGATCGGTACCTCGGACTGGCCGAAGCGCTGGAAGCCCTGCTCGCACGTCGCGTTGACCTGATCACACCAGTCTCCATTCGCAATCCGTATTTTCACGACGAGGTCAACGCGAGTCGCACCAGAGTCTATGCCGAGCAAGTATGAGGCGCTGGCGGTGCGATCGTGTGGGATGTCCTGGTCACCAAGCTTGACGCGCTCGAAGGGGACGTTCAACGCATGCTCGAAACACCGTAGCGGGCGCGGGCGGCACGAAACTGCAGCCGCCCCCAGCATCGTCGGCGGAATGTCAGAACACCGCGTGCTCACCACGATCGTCGGTTGCATCACCGCGCAACAGCTTGCCATAGAAATCAGCGAGCGTTTCACGTCCCGTTGATGGCGTGGCTTGTGCATCGTAGCGCTGCGCCGCGGCGTCCCACACGAGCATCGACTCGGTCGCGTAGTACCGGCCAATGCGCGCCAACTGCGCCTTGTCTGCGAGGGGTGGAATCACGCGCCCCAGTACAGCCAGCACACCGATGATCGTATCGAGCATCGCCACCGGCACCGTTCGGAAGCGCGGCACGCGATTGCACAACGCGAACAGCAGTTCGCCCTGCGCGCGCGGCGTGAGGGCGTCGCCCGGTCCACCGATCGGCAGTACACGATTGTGTCGCGCCGGATCGTCAAGACACGCCACCATAAACCCTGCCAGATCATCGTCGCTGATTGGCTTGCAGGCCGTGAGCGTGCCGTCACCAAACACAAGGAACGCCTTACCGCGCTTGACGCGCGCGACCTGGCCGGACAATGACTTGAAGTAGGCCGTCGGGCGCACAATCGACCACGTGAGCCCAGACGCCATGAGCACCTGCTCGAAGGCCAGCTTGGCACGCTGGAAGGCGAGCAGCGGTTTCTGCACACAGATGGCCGACAGCAATACCACCTGCGTCACGCCGGCGCGCTGCGCGGCCGCCAGTGCGTGGACATGCGCCTGATGATCAACGGCCCAGGCATTGCGCGGGGTGCCGGTTCGCGACGCCATGCATGAGAGCAGCACATCGAAGTGCTCGCCCTGCACGCCGCCGCGCGCCAGTGACGCGGGATCTCCAACATCCCCGACACGCACGGTCACACCGGGTAGCGCCGCCATGCGTTCAGTCGCCGCGCTCGAACCGGCGCGCGCACGGACGAAACAGACGACCTCGTACCCCCGCCGCGACAGCACGCGCACCGTGGCACGCCCAATGGTGCCGGTCGCGCCGAGCATAAAGACACGCCGAGGTGGGTTCGGTCGCTCGGTGAGTGGTGAAGGTGACGGCGTCACAGCGAACATGGAGAGAAGGATAGATCGGTGTTGCCACGCTGGTGGCGCAACGAGCGGTAGCTGGATAGCGTATTCGGTCTGTACCTCCCGTCCACCCGTGCTCTGTCGCCAGAAAGTGAATTCGTCCAACGCTCGCGGCATCGCCGCTTCTGCACTCCTTGTCGCCTTCGCAGTTGCTTGCGCTCCGGATAAACCCGCCGACCGGGCGGCGGCCCAGCCCGCGGCGATGGTTAGTCATGATGGGATGGCCGGCATGTCTGGTATGGATACGCCAGTCACCGTGCCCAAAGGGGCGCTCTACACCGCAGCCGACGTCCATTTCATGCAGGGGATGATCGCGCATCACGCGCAGGCCATCTTCATGTCGCGACTGGCCGCGGCGCAGGGTGCCAATCCGCGCGTGCTCAAATTTGCCAACAAGATTGATCAGTCGCAGATGGCGGAAATCCGGCTCATGCAGGAGTGGCTGGTTGCCAATGGACAGACGGCGCCCGACACCGCGTCGTATCATCACGTGATGATGGCGGGCATGCTGTCGCCCGAGCAAATCACGCAGCTCAAGGCCGCACGCGGTCCGGAGTTCGACACGCATTTTCTCACGATGATGATCCAGCATCACGAAGGCGCACTGAAGATGGTCGAAGATCTCCTTGCCTCGCCGCTCGCCGCGCAGGATGTGGATGTGTCCGTCTTTGCCAACGACATCGCCACCGTGCAAACCGCGGAGATCGGTACCATGCGCCGCATGCTCGAGCAGAATCCCACCCAGCCGTAACGATCACCACGACGTTTTCTGAGACCGCCAATGAGACCTTTACCGGAGTCGAGTCTGATGGGACATGTTCGCAGGACCTGCACGCTCGCCGCGCTGTTCATACTGTCCTCGGCGACCGCGCTCGAGGCACAGACGTATCCAACGGGCAAGGATGCGCGCAACGGACTCAAGTCCGGCATCCTCGACGCCGGCGTCGCCATGGAAGGCATGAAGCAAGTGTCGTTCACGCCGAAAGCCGCCGAGTTCGATACAGCGCGCGGCCTGACCTTTGTGAACTCGGACATGGCCTTTCGTGGCAACTATGTCTATCAGGGCAACTTCGCCGGCTTCTCCATCTGGGATGTCAGCAACCCCGCGAAGCCGGTGAAGGCGGCGGTTGTCTCCTGCATTACGTCGCAAGGCGATCCGTCGATCTACGGCAACCTGCTGTTTCTCTCGGCGGAAGGCGGCGGCAATCGCAACGATTGCGGCAAGGGTGGCGTGCAGGATCCGAAAGATCATATGGCGGGCGTCCGCATTTTCGACGTCTCCGATCCCAAGGCGCCGAAACTGATCAAAAATGTGCAGACGTGCAAAGGCTCGCACACGCACACCATCATCCCGAGTCCGAAGGACAAGGGCGTGATCTATCTCTACGTCTCAGGTAGCCAGGGCGCGCGCCCCGAAACTGAACTGGCGGGGTGCAAGAGCAACAACGACGCGGCAGACGAATCGAATTCGATGTTCCGCCTGGACGTCATCAAGGTGACGCTCAAAAAACCGCAGGATGCGGAAGTGGTGACTGGGGCGCGCATCTTCACCGGCATGGAGCCGGCACCGCGTCGCGGTGGTGGTGCTGCCGCAGCCGGTCGTGGCGGACGTGCTGGTCGTGGTGGTGATTCCACCGCGCCGCCACCGCCGCCACCAACAGGCCCGCGCAATTGTCACGATGTGTCGGTGTATCCGGCCATGAATCTTCTCGCGGGTGCGTGCGGCAGCTACGGCATCCTCGTTGACATTTCGAATCCGGAAAAGCCGGTGCGTCTCGACGCCGCGGCCGACACGAATTTTTCGCTGTGGCACACAGCCGTCTTTAGCAATGATGGCAAGAAGATTGTGTTCACCGACGAGTGGGGTGGTGGCACGTCGCCAAACTGCCAGGCAACGAACATGCTGGAGATGGGCGGCAACACCACGCTCAGCATCACGGCCGCCAAGAAGTTCAAGCAGCACGCCTACTTCAAGCTGCCGTCCGCACAAACGGCTCAAGAGAACTGTGTATCGCACAACGGCGCGCTGGTGCCGGTACCGGGGCGCGATATCATGGTGCAGGGATGGTATCAGGGCGGTGTAGACGTCATTGACTTCAGCGATCCCGACAAACCGTTCGAACTCGCGTTCTTCGACCGTGGACCCGTTGATGCGCCACCGGTTGTTGATGGCGGCCCGCCAAGCGCTGCACGCGGTCCCGCGGCCCGTGGTACCATCGGTGGCTCCTGGGGTGCGTACTATTACAACGGCATGATCTTCTCCTCAGAAATGGCGCGTGGTCTGGATATTCTCGAACTCACGCCGAGTGACAAACTGTCGGTGAACGAGATTGCGGCGGCCAAGCTGGTGAAGTTCGAGCAGTTCAATCCGCAGAGTCAGCCGAAAATCGTGTGGCCGGCAGCGTTCCCGGTGGTGCGGTCGTATCTCGATCAGCTCGTGCGTGGCAACGGACTCGCGGCCGCACGCACATCCGCGATTGGCAGCGCACTTGACGCGGCGGAGAAGATGCCGGCCGCAGCGCGGCGCGCGGCACTAACTAAGTTGGCGACACAAGTGGGCGGGGACGTTGGCTCGGCCAAGGACTCGGCGCGCGTAAAAACAATGGCGGACGCAATCAAGGCGCTCGCGGCGGCAGCGAAGTAAGCTTTCGCTGGCAGTACCTCGCATACACGAAACCCACCCCGATCGGTGTGGGTTTTGTGTTTCCATCAACACATAGTTGTTACGGCACTACTTTCGCTGGGGGCACCACCTTGATGCCGTCGGCGAAGGTCGCGGCAGGCAGATAGAGCAGTCTGGTAGACGGCAGCGCACTCGACGCGATCGCGTATTCGGTCAGCTGATGCGCACCGTTCGCGTCTGAACTGCGCAGGCCGACGGTGAAGTACAACTCTTGCGGCACGGCATTGAAAATGTTTCCGCCGTGTATCTGACCGATGTTCAGCACGGCACCATCGGGAAGCGCCGGAAACGTGCGGCGCGAAGCAGCGCGCACGGAATATCACGCAAATATCAAGCAGCGGCTTGGCCAAAGTCGGTCACGGCCGACCGAAGCGCACCACCATATTTTCGAGCAGCGATTCGTTGTTGACCATGCGCGCTGGTTGCGCCGGATTCGCCAGCCACGGCGTGCCGTTCAGTAGCGGGGGCAGCGCACCGATCCGCCCCACCAGTTCGAATTGGCGAAGCGCATAGGGC
>JANMKU010000152.1:0-1969 GCA_031372205.1 Gemmatimonadaceae bacterium
GCGCGTCCAACGCGAGCACCGTCGTCTTGCCCCATGCGTCCACCAGTGCGCGGGCGCGCGCCATCGGTGCGGCCGACGTGGTGATGGCGGGGACAATTTCCACCAACGCCATCACCGGCGCCGGATTGAAAAAGTGTACACCAATCACGCGGTCGCTGTGTGTGCATGCACCGGCCAGTGCGGCGATGGATAGTGACGACGTGTTCGACGCAATGATGGCATCGGGGCGCATCACGCGTTCGAGCGTGCGGAGCAATTCCTGTTTAGCGGCGAGGTTCTCGATGATGGCTTCGATCACCATGCCGCACGTAGCAAAAGCGTCAAGCGCTTCGGCTGTCGCGCTGTCGACGTACGTGATGCGGGATATTACGGCATCGGCCGCCTCGCGCGTGAGACGCTGCTTGTCCACCTCGCGCGCCATCGCTCGCGCCAGACCGTCACGCGCGCGTTCGAGTGCCGCCGGTTGAGCATCGGCGAGCAACACACGATGTCCATGCGCCGCCGCGACTTGCGCGATGCCGGCGCCCATCGCGCCGGCGCCGACCACGGCAATCACGTCCAACCCGTCCATTGCGGTAGTTGTCATGCGCCGCGATACACCGGCTTGCGCTTCTCGAGGAACGCGCGCACTCCTTCTTCGTAGTCCGCGGTGCGGCCGGCCTCGTGCATGGCCTGTGCTTCGACGTCCAGCTGCGCATCGAGCGTATTGGCGAACGATGCGTTGAGTGCGCGCTTGGTAAGTCCGAAACCGCGTGTGGCTTGCGACGCGAGCGACTTGGCCATCGCCATCGCCGTTTCGCGCAACTGCGCCAGCGGCACGACATCCCAAATAAGTCCCCACTCCTTGGCTTTCGCTGCCGGAATCTTCTCGGCAAGAAAGAACATACCCGTCGCCCGCTGCAGCCCGACGAGTCGTGGCACGAAGAAGGTGCCGCTGGTGTCCGGAATGAGGCCGAGCTTGGCGAAGCTTTCCACGAAACTCGCTTCCTCTGCGGCGATCGTTATGTCGCACGCGAACGCGAGATTGGCACCGGCGCCAGCGGCAATGCCGTTCACGGCGCAAATCACCGGCTTTTCGAGAGTGCGAATGGCGCGAATGATGGGATTGTAGCTCGCCTTGACGAACTCGCCGATATCCGGCATGGGTCCGTCACCTTGCGGCAGCGCTTCAGCCAGGTCCTGTCCGGCGCAGAATCCGCGTCCGGCACCGGTGAGGAGCACCGCACGCACCGTGCCATCACTCGCCGCATGCTGCAACGCCGTCTGCAACTCGATCGCCATCGCGCGCGTGAAGCTGTTCAGCACATCCGGTCGATTGAGCGTGATGGCCAGGACACCAGCGGCTTGCTCAACTAAAATGAAGGCGTAAGTCATGCTGCAAAATACCGTGTGGCGCGTGTGGAGGCAGCGGCGATAGCGCTGAGCGGAGTCGTGGCCACGCACGTCTCCCGTTCGCCGGGTTCGTCGTCCACATTTCGGCCACCATGCCAACCAAGTCGTCCCCGTCGACGTCCCGTCCCGCTAAAGTAGCGGCATCGCTCCTTCCTCCACGTGCGGGCTTCGATTGGCGTCGTATCGCCTACAACGCCCTCGTGTCGCGTCGCATGGACGACATCGAGGAGGCAACCAATCGTAATCGCAACTCGGTGCCGCGCGAGCACGTCGTGCTCTACCAGTTTTCAGCCCGCGGCCATGAAGTCGCCCAGATCATCCTCGGCTCGCTGATCACCGCTCGCCACGATGCTGCCGGCGCCTACTACCGTTCGCGCCCGCTGATGCTCGCACTTGGCGCGCCGCTCGACGATGCGTTTGGCAGTCCGTTGGGGCGAGCCGGGGGATGGAGCGATGGACGCGATATTGGCGTGGTGTACAATCTGCCGAATCGCGACGGTCCTGTTGTACTGCCGGTGGCGGGTGACGTGGGATCGCAGTACACGCCGACCGCTGGTTGGGCGCAGTCGATTGTGTA
>JANMKU010000196.1:0-22581 GCA_031372205.1 Gemmatimonadaceae bacterium
CGCCAGTCTGAAACGCCTTCTCGAGAATCCGCTCGGCCTCGCTCGCGTCCACCCCTCGACGGATGCCTCCGCGCGCTTTGGATGGCTTGAGGGCCTCCAGGAGAGCGCGTTCGCGCGATGCGAGGGCCAATCCCGGTGCCAACGGCGTGTCGTGCTCAAGCGGAGCTGGCCCCTTCACAACTCGAATACGGAGACCCGGTAGGTCGCGCTCGTACCGGGCCTCCCCGGTCAGATAAACGGTCCCATCGACTTCCGGGCGCATCGTCAGCGCTGTGCGGAAGCTCACCGTCGCCCCGGGCGACAAGAGCCCGAGAATCCGCCACCGGTGACGGGCAATGATCTCGGCCGGCGGGTCCATCTGATTGGATGTGTACAGACTCAGGCCGAGCGGATGGAGCTCTCCGGCGTCTACGGCGCGGGAGACGACCTTGGTGCTGGCTTTATTGCTGCGAAACACCTCTGGCCACATCGACTGCGATTTCTTGTGCACGGATCGATGCATCTCCATTGGGATTTGGAACTTTTTGTGCGCGATATCAACAAATTGGTCGCTTATTATATATAGTTAGTTCTTTTCATGCTAACTGTAGTGAAGAATGGAATCTTCCGTGCACAAAGGGCCCATCGCTCGGCCCAGCAACCCCCTCAACAGGTTCCATTCCCACTCCCTACGGCGTTCGTTGCTCGGTCAACAGTTGGCCGAACTCGCGGTGTCCCTGCTCGCCAAGGCGGTGTATCAACGCCACCGCTCGCTCTCGCACGCCCTTCTCCTCGATGCGGAGCGCGGCCCGCAGTCCTGAGGCTACCAGCTCGAACGGCACGTACGGATAGTCAGTCTGTAGTTGCAGTTCGAGCAACTGCGCGAGCAGTTCGAAAGCCTGAACGGGCTCAGTCTCCATGAGCCCCGATGCTCGCTCCCATGTGCCGGTCGCAAGGCGATCTGAGAACGGCCCCAACTGAAGCGTCTCGAGCCCCAGTGCGACGACACTCATTGGGTCTAGGTGCGGTGACTTCAGCAGCCAGAGCAAACCCTCGGCCTCCACACTTCGCTCTGCTGACATCTCCATCGACTTCAGCTGTGCGAGGCGCCACTGCCAGAGATCCAGTGCTCGAGCGGTGAACTCTGCGTCCGCGGCTTTCGTATCGGACAGCGAGCGAAAGACGCGCCAATAAACGTGCCCTCTCTCCTTTGCGGTGCTGGCTGCAAACCCCAGCTCAAGGATCTGGTCGGACTCCCCTCGGCTCCACACGCCCCAGAGAAATCCAACTACGCATCGCCAAAGCACCGCAGTCCCGAGCGAATCGTCGGACTGATCTTCGCTCGGAGTTGCTGCTACAGAGACTGCCATCGGCCGAAGAACCACGCGGGTGTCGAGGATACTGGATCGCCACGGCCCAGCTCCCTCTACCATTGCTCGGGCCGCTGGATTGATCGAGTTCCCTTCGTTCGCGAAGAGTCGTTCCTCGTTCTCCTTCACCCAATCAGGAGACAACAATCGAATCCACTCGATCTGCCGTGCAATCGATACTGAGATTGCATCGTCCTGACGTTCCGACAGTCCGAGGAGCGTGTTGAGAAGCGGATTGACCCATGAGGATACAGATTCCTCCGGTCCCGTCCATGGGCCACTGCCCTTCCCGTCCCCGCCGCGCACCCGACGGTAGTCCCACAATCCCGCGTTCACAACGAGACGCACGATGTCTCCGCCAGTGCGATTCAAGGCGTTGCTGACGATGCCATGCCAGTGATCACCATCGGGTAGCAATCCAATGGCCGGCAGATACGAGGTCGCAAGCGCTCGCACGATGCTTCGTACTTGCTCGAAATGTTCTGGCGGCAAGACATCGGTACTGCAGGCAGCGATCAACGCGCGGATTACCGACTGCACCAAGCTTACTCGCACTCCAATCGCGTCCGGCTTGCGAGATGGATCGTCCGCTGTGCATCGGACGATCACAGCCGACAGTGCCGCCGTGAGCGATGACCACGGCACATCGCTTCGCTCGGTAACGGCCTCGCGAATGCCATCTACGATTGCCGTCGCATGCGCATCATCCAAACCCGCACTCGCGCCGGCGGCAAGCGTAGTCACTGCGGCGTCCACATGAAGCGTTGCATACTGTGTGAGCGCCTGATTCAGCGACCACCGGGCGTCGCGTCCGGAGCCTCGTGATTCATCTGGCTGCCACGTGCTGAGAAACTCGAGGACTTGCTGCGTGGTCATCTCGCTTAGTTCGTCCGCCGATTTTGGACTCGAAGGGCCACTCCAGCTCGAGACCCCGGTCCAGAGCATCACGCCCTCGTCGCTCGCCTGCTCTTCACGCGTAGGCGTCGATGGCTCATACGCCAGCGAGCGTGCAAGGTCGGACAGGTCGGACGGCAGGTCGGCGTGGAAAAGGCGGAGCCTTCCTCGGCCCTCCATTCTTTTTCGAATGCGATTCTGCGTTGCATCTCGTCGGGTGGTGGACCTTGTACGAGCGCCGCCACAAAGCGTGCGCGCGCGTCCGCCGAGACCGACGCAAAATGCGCACGTAGCAACATGCCGGCTTCTCGAAGGCCGAACGGCGACTCGAGCAGTGCGTTGCTCCCGATGAGCGCTTCGACCGCATCGGCCACCCCCGTGTGGGTGACTGCGAGGACATGCCACGTTACGCGTTGCCAGATGACGCCAGGACGGCGGTCAAGCTCCGCGAGCACTACTCTTACGTCATCGGGACCACGCGCAGCGGTGGTGACCGCGGCCTGCACAGTCGCGCCGAGCAGGACGGCCCGTACGTCGTCGCGGCTATCGGCCGTCTCGAGATGCGGGCACCACGTCTGACTTGCTTCCCAGTCGCCGCGATCAGCCCCGTCTTCTCGCAGCAGGTGCAAGGAACGACGCAGCACTTTGATCAGTGCAATGAACGTGTTGAGCGGGTCGGACCGCAGCAGGCCGGGTAGCGCGCGCTCGACCAGGCGCTGGAGCTCGTGCATATCAAGTTGCACGAGCGCCCATTCACTCGAATACCCTCCAATGGACGGCAGTCCGCCCTGCGCCTTGAGCGTGCCGACATGCGCGTCTCGCTCTTCATCGGAGCGCATCTTGAGTAGCGCCCGGAGCAAGGGCAACGCACTTGCGCTCGCGAGCGCTGCAAGGCGCGCCAGCAGATCGATGGATTTGTGCGGCAGGTAGACGGCGGGCAGCGTTGGCAGGCGGCGCGCCACCCGTGCCGTGAGTTGCGTCGCAAACGGATCGTCCAGCGTGAGCGCTGCATCGACAAGTGCGCCCCAGACAAGCGGATTGTTGTTTGTATTGGGCACTTGCAGCAGTTGCGCAACCGCTTCCGATGGTCTTGCTACTGCCATGCGCGCCAAGTAGTCGCCTTCAGGCCACGCCACCATCCGCCAGCTGCCATCAGCATCGTCCAAGCGATCTGGAAGGCTCGCGAAGTGTCCACGCTCTGCTAGGAACGGAATCCATGCGGGCGAGGTCGCTGAGGAAAAGAACTGACGACGTAGCTGCGGGCGCGAAAGCAGCGCTGTGACTGCGTCTGCATCGTCGGGCGTTGGTCGGTCGACGCTGCTCAGAGCTTCGAGCGACGCCGATGCGTCGAAGAACGGGGCAAGTCGTCCGTAGAGCAGCTCGGAGAGACGCACGAATGCCGAGCGAACTGCCTCGAGGTCTCGGCCCTTCGCGTGGTAGTGCGAGTTGCTTGTAAAGGTGTCGTGTGCGTCGAACCACGCGGTGACGACACCGTGCTGCTCTGCGAGATGCAGGGCCTCCGAAATCCGTTTCCGGAATTTGTCCGGGCGCGAGTCTTCCGCCGTCTCAGCGTCAGGTCGACGATCAGCGGACAACGCATCCACGGTACCGGTCAACACGTTGATGATGCCGCGACTGAGTTCGCGTCCGGCATGGGCAAGCATGTACGCGCTTGATGGCCCACTCTTTCGCATCAGCTCGTGTCCCGTGTTGAACAGGTCTGCGAGCTGTGGGTCAAGCCGCAGCAATTCTCGATGCACCGCTCGTTCTCGCGCATCAAGCAATGACGAGTTATCGGGAGGACTGACGGCGGTCGGGCGATCTGTCATTATCGAAACCGTGGTCCGCGTGAAATTACTACGCCGCATCGCTCAGCTGACGAAAACGCAGCGAGTGTGTACAGCGTGTTGAACGCAACGTGTTCAATTGAGCGACCGCAGTCAGCTGGGAGCGGGACGGAGCATCGCATGTTTGTGTCGCCGAGATGTCGTGCAGGAGCCTCAGCTGAGAGCACTCCGTTCCCCTCTTCCCGGGCCTCATGGACGACATCTTCCGCTGGCTTTCCGCTCCCTTCCCCATTGAAGATCTACTGTGGTCGGATGCGCCGAAACGCACGATGGCGCCCAGTGCGATCACCGGGCGCCATCAGCGCATAACTCGTTTATTTGCATCACTTGCGTGAACAGTGGCTAGGGAGGGAATTGAACCCCCGACACGCGGATTTTCAGTCCGCTGCTCTACCAACTGAGCTACCTAGCCGTTCCAACTCAGACAGCGTCCCGCCCAAGCTGGACCCGGAACATAACCGCCGCTGTCCCCGATCCAACCCCCGCGCCGCCCACCACCCCCGCTTTCCCTCTCCCAGCCGCACCGTGTGCGCTCCGTTTACCGCTGCGGCCAACTCGCACTAATCACACTCTTCAACCCGCCGCGCACGTTGAAATCCCCCACAATCGTCATCTGCTTCGGCTCGCACGCCGCCACCAAATCGTCCAAAATGCGATTCACCGCACGCTCATAAAAAATGCCGTCGTTGCGAAAGCTCCAGAAATACAACTTGAGACTCTTCGCCTCGATGCACTTCGCGGCCGGCCGGTACGTCATGCGGATGGTCGCGAAATCTGGCGCGCCGCCTTCCAGCAACAGCAACTCGGCGGCGTCGCTTTCAATCCCGCCTAACGGACAGAGCGACGTGAACTCCGTCGTCTCCATATAAATCTCGTAGTCCCGGTCCGCATAAGGATTCGGGAACGTCTCCAGTAATTGTGGCTTTGGCATGCGAACAAAACTAAGTGTTCACCCCCGACCGCACCGCCTCGCCGTGTTTACTCCGCGTCTCCGCGCCTCCGCGTGAACCCCCTCGCGTGTATCAGTGCCCGTCTTTCCGCAGCCGCTTCGACCACTCGTCCAGCAACAAGCGCTCCGCCGATGTCAAACTCGGCAATCCTTCCGCAGCGATTTTGTCGAGCACCGCGTCGAGCGCGGTAGCAGCAGGTGGTGCGGCAAGCTGCGCAGCGGTGGCCACAACGGCTTGCGACGACGGGCGCGCACGGGACACGGCCGCCTTGCTCTGCGCAACAATGTCATCCACATCGCGCTCACGTGGCCGCGACGAATTCTTGGGCACAGGCCGCGGTGTTTCGTCGCCGTAGTCCGGCACCGACGCGATGCGACGACGCAACCGGTCCAGACTCTGCGCGTTCGGCGTGCGCAAATACAACCAGCCGGCGAACATGCCACCGATGTGCGCCGCGTACGCTGTACCGTCCGCACTGCCGCGATCCATGATCGCGTACGCGATGTTCGTCACCGCCATGAACAACACCAGCCAGCGCACCTTCATCGGGATGACGCCAAAGAACAGCACTTCATCGTTGGGCCAACGTGAGGCATACGCCACTGCGACACCGAGTATGGCCGCCGACGCACCAATCAACGCCGATCCCTGTCGCTCGAACATGTAGTGGAACGCCCAGCCACCGAGTCCGCACCACAGATAAAACCATGTGAACGTGCTGCTCCCCCACGCGCGCTCAAGCCGCGGACCAAACAACCACAGCGTCCACATGTTGAGCGCCAGGTGCACGAGTCCCCCGTGCACAAACATGTACGTCGCCACCGTCCACAAACGACGCGACGCGATGTCACTCGGCGTGTAGCCGAGCGCGTTCAACATGTTCGTATCGCCGGTCAGCGTCCGTTGGACGAAGAACACACCGACACAGAGGCCAATGACCCAGTAGACGGCGGAGTTGTTCGGCGACTCTTCTAACTCGTCGTACGGTGCGTAGGCCATGGGGGCGGGCGAAGCAAAAAATGGTGCGGCGCGGGTGCACGCTTACGAACACTACCAGCGAACGCTACGTCCCTCGTGAACGCGCGGACGCAAGCGCCAGTTGCACGATGCGCTCGCACAGGTCAGGAAACAAGAGACCAGCAGCCTGTGCCGCCTGTGGAATCAGACTGGTCGGCGTCATTCCGGGCAACGTGTTCGCTTCCAGACACCACGGCTGCCCCTGTGGGTCCAAACGGAAGTCGATCCGGGCATACCCCGAGAGCTTGAGCGCCGCAAACGCACGACGGGCCTGATCGGCCAGTTTGGACTGAATCTCCGGCGACAAGTCCGCGACAAACTCCTCGGCCATCCCCGGCGTGTACTTGCATTCGTAGTCGTAGAGCTCCTTCACCGGCTTGATCTCGATCGTCGGGAGCACCTGATCGCCGAGTATGCCAACGGTTAACTCCTGCCCCGGCACGAACTTCTCGACCATCACCTCATCGTCAAAGCGAAACGCCTCGTCAATCGCCGCCTGCAGCTCCTCCGGGTGTCGCACAATCGACAAGCCCACCGTACTTCCCTGTTTCGACGGCTTGACGATCAGCGGCCAAGCGAGGTGGCGGCCCACCTCATGGGCGTCCATCCCATGCCGTGGCGCCATGAACCAGTTGGCAGTCGCCACGCCAGCGGCCCGCATGACGACCTTGCTCAGATGCTTGTCCATCGCCAGGGCGCTCGCCAGATGACCACTGCCCGTATACGGCACGCCTGCCATGTCGAGCAGCGCCTGCACTGTACCGTCCTCACCCTGTCCGCCGTGCAGCGCAAGAAAAACGCAGTCGGCATCGCGCACATCAGGCAAACTAGCCAGTGTCGGCGACAACGAGCGCGACGCCATGTTGGCCAGCGCTTCGAGCGACGGCGGCGCCGACCCGACGCCGGCGGCCAGCAACGCGGCCTGCGTTTCGCCCGACATGACACCATCGGCCGGATCGAGACAAATCACATGATGGCCACGCTCACGGAGCGCCACCGCGATCCGCAATCCCGACGACAGCGACACGTCTCGCTCGGCGCTCACGCCGCCCAACAGCACCGTGATGTTCATCCAGAAAACTACAGCGCGGCGGCCACCTGCGCCGTCGCCACTCGCTCCCGGTTCGACTACCGTCCCATGTGCTGCGTCTACCGTCCCATCAGGTATTCCAGCACGTCGAAACGCGTCACGATGCCCTGCACGATGCCGTTCTTTTTCATCAACACGGCGCGGTTGGACTTGGACAACAACTTCGCCACACTCTCCACCGGCTGGTCGGCATCGACCGTGGGAAACGGCTGGTCCATCGCGTCACTCACCGTCTGGTCCAGCACGCGCGCGTCGGCCAAACTCATCGACGTCAACTGGGATTCCGCCACACTGCCAACACACACAGTGCCGTCCATCACGGGCAGTTGCGACACATCGTGCAACGCCATCAGTCGAATCGCTTGTCGCACCGTTGCGCCTGGCGAGACGCTGATCATCGCCGGCGCACTGGTGTCCTTGCGACCCAGCACATCGTCGATCGTGGTTGGCGTGGAATCGAGCATTTGATTCTCACGCATCCATTCGTCGTTGAACACCTTCGACAAATAGCGTTCACCAGTGTCGCAGAGAAACGTGACAACAAACGCATTGGCGTCATCCACACGGCGCGCCACGCTGACGGCCGCGTGCGCAATGAGTCCGGCTGAACCACCAACAAAAATGCCCTCTTCGCGCGTTAGTCGGCGCGCCATCGCAAAAGCGTCCTTGTCGTTGACGGTGATGAACTCGTCGATCACCCCCATATCGAGCGTTGCCGGTACACAGTCCTGCCCAACACCTTCGACCTTATACGGCGCACCGGTGGGGTGACCCTCACCATTCGTGCGCCACAACTCGGCGAGCACCGAACCCATGGGATCGGCCGCAATGATCTTGATCTTCGGGTTTTTTGACTTGAGGTAGCGACCGACGCCAGAAATCGTCCCGCCGGTGCCAGCCGACGCGATGAAGTGGGTGATGCGCCCCTCGCTCTGCTCCCACAGTTCCGGACCCGTCGTGGCGAAATGCGCCGCGGGATTTGCGGGATTCTCAAACTGACCCGCCAACACGGCACCCGGCGTTTCGCGGACGATGCGCTTGGCCATCTGCACGTAGTTTTGCGGATGATCGGGCGGCACCGCGGTCGGCGTGATGATGACTTCAGCGCCGAAGGCCTTGAGCAGCCGGACCTTTTCCTGCGACATCTTGTCCGGCATCGTAAAGATGCAGCGGTAGCCTTTGAGGGCCGCCGCGATCGCCAATCCGACACCGGTATTTCCACTCGTCGCCTCGACAATCACGCCACCGGGTTTGAGCTGACCGGACGCTTCGTGCGATTCAATGAGCGGCATCCCGATACGGTCTTTGACACTGCCGCCCGGATTGAAGAAGTCCGCTTTGCCGTAGACTGGTGTGCGAATGCCCTTCGCGATACGTCCCAGCCGGATCAGTGGCGTCCAGCCAATGGTCTCCAGCACGTTCTCGTAGGGACGCTGATGACGCGGGTGTTCTACTTGTGCGATCTCTTCGGCGCGGACGGTCGTAGCCATAGTGGCGGATGTCAAAGGGAATCGCCGGGGAGCCGTTGCCCCTCGGGGTGCCTGAAATGAACGGGGAAGAGCAACGAAACGGCAACGGCGGTGCCGTTACGATACGCAGGACGGAAACGAAGCTGATTGGCACCAGCGAGGGCCGCTGAATCAAGCGACGGTTGACCAGACGATTCCGCAACCCGCGTGCTATCCCGAATCACTTCGCCGACGTGGTTCACATACAACCGGAGCACCACGTTGCCCTGCACTCGACGCCGATATAGCGCCACCGGATACCGAAACGGCAGTTCTGCGTTCAGTATCTTCGGTAATTCGTCGGGTTCGCTGGGCTGCCACCATCCCACCGCGCGTGGACGGGTGCGTTCGGAACAACTCGACATGACGAGGCACAATCCCACGAACGCGATGCCCCACGTTGCTCGTCGGTTCAGCAGCGCTGGTCCGCCGACCGGTTTCGCTATGGTCGGGCATTCGCCATCCAACTGGTGGCACAGTAGCCTTCCGTTACGAGTACGACTGACGAGCGGTCCGTCTCCAGCGATCATGTCTGGAATGTACACCGGCCTTGGGCCCTCAGCGTTCTCAACACCATTGTCCACGCGCTACCCAACTCGTCTCTCTTCGCACATGCGGCTTCTCCGGTCTACCTCGCTCTTCGCCACCCTGCTGGCGCTCGCCGCCTGCTCCAAGGGCGGCGGAGATCCGTCGTCGCCCGCGGTGGCGCCGGCCGCGCTCCGCGCACAGAGCGGGGCACAGCAATCGGGTGTCAGCGGCACGGCACTCACAGCGCCCTTGATGGTGCTGGTCACCGATGCGGGCGGGAACACGGTGTCCGGCGCGCGGGTGGACTGGGACGTCAGTGCGGGGTCTGGGACCACCAACCCCACCTCCTCCGTGAGCGACAGCCGCGGTGTCGCGCAGACCCAGTGGACGCTCGGTACGGTGGCCAGTCGACCGGCGCTCGTGACGGCGCAAATCAGCGGCATCGCGCCAGTTCTGTTTACCGCAACGGTCCTGCCCGGACCGGCGGCGTCGGTCGTCGCCACACCGGAGCTGGCATTCCTTGGCGTCGGCGACTCGGTGCGGGTACGCGCGACCGCGCGTGACCAGTATGGCAACGATGTCACCAGTGCCGCCGTCGATTACAGCACCCCGGACGGGACCATCGTCAGCGTCGCGGCAACGGGTACCGTGACCGCCGTCAACGTTGGGCTGGCGCGTGTGATCGCGGTGTCGTCTGGCAAGGCCGACACGGTGCCGGTGACGGTGCTGCCAGCGGGCGCCACGACCTGCGGTGCAACGGCAGGCCGCGTTCTCAACCTCGGCGAAGTATTCGTTCCGACGGCCAGTGCGACCGGGGCAAGCACGTGTCTCGGTGCGCCGGTCGGTATCAACGCGGAATTCGGTCTCGCCTTGATCTCCACATCGCCGTCGTTCGGCGCGTCAACGCCGCTTGAGGTTTATGCCCTGGGCAATACCGGACCGACAACGGTCGCGATTGCCAGCGCGTTCTCCGACGTGTCGCCGTCGTCTGGCGTGGTGTTCGATGCGACCGCGGAGATGTTGATGCCGCAATCGAAGGCTGAACTGCTTCGGCACGATATGGCGCGACAGGAGCTCGAGCCGCTCGTGCGCGGTGCACGCGACTGGCAAGCGAACCGAGCGCTCCATCCGTCGCTCGCGCAGATCGCCGACGTCAAGGTTGGCGATATTCTCAAACTCAACGCCAACGCGAATGTCGGATGCACGAGCCCCGACACACGCGCCGGCCGAGTGGCTGCCGTTGGGACCAACTCCATCGTGGTCACGGACACGGCGAATCCAACGGGCGGATACAGCGACGCCGAATACGCGGGCATCGCCGCCACGTGGGATACGCTGGTCTATCCGCTAGACACCACGGCCTTCGGTGCGCCGACCAACATCAGCGGCTACGGCAAGATCATTCTGTTTTACACGCGCGCCGTGAACGCGCTGACACCGGCCAACGCGAGCTACGTGATCGGTGGGTTTTTCTTCCCGCGCGATCTGTATCCCAAAACTGCGCGCACCGGGTTTCAGGCCTGTCCCGCATCGAACGAAGCCGAAATGTTTTACCTGCTGGCACCAGATCCCAACGGTGTCGTCAACAATAACAAACGCACGAAAGACGAAGTCTCTCGCCTCAATCTCAGCACAACGGCGCACGAGTTTCAGCACCTGATCAATTCGTCGCGACGCCTGTACATCAACACCAATGCGGCGACGAGTGAGGAAGGCTGGTTGGACGAAGGGTTGGCGCACACGGCGGAAGAGTTGCTCTACTTCCGCATCTCGGGGTTCACATCGCGGCGCAACCTGACGCTACAGGATGTCGGTGGGACGCCTGCACGCTCCACTGAGTTCAGCAATTACGCGTCACAGAACTTTTCGCGGTTCTACAGCTTCATTACGAATCCGGAAGCCAATTCTCCGTACGCCCCGAACGATTCGTTGGCCACGCGCGGCGCCATCTGGAACTTCCTGCGCTTTGCCGCCGGTCGACAAGGTGCGAACGGTGAGGCACCGTTCTATCGCGCGTTGGTGAACGCCAACACCACCGGTGTTGCCAACTTGTCGAACGTGCTATCCGGCGGACAATTCGGCGACTACCTGCGCGATTGGGCCGTGTCGATCATCGCCGATGACTTTAGTGTGGCGGAAACCGCTGCGCTTGATCAGCGATTTGTTCTGTCGGCGTGGAATTTCCGGAGCATCTTTCCAGGACTGCGCTTCTCGGGCGGCAACGCGTTGGGTGTCTATCCCATTGCCACGCGCTCGCTGCAGAACAATGCGACGCAACGCATCGCACTGGCCGGCGGTACGAGCAGCTATGTGCGCTTCGGCATCGCGTCGGGCAAGAGTGCGCTCGTCACGCTCTCGTCGAATGGCGCAGCGCTGCCGTCGGTGCTGCGCTACAGTATCGTTCGCCTGCGTTGATCAAACGTCGTCAGCTGCGTTGTTTGAGCGTGATCTCAAACAACTTCGACCACAACTTGCCGGTGACAAACAATCGATCGCCCTTCGGATCGTAGGCGATCCCGTTGAGCACGTCCTCTGCGCCTCGCCGATCCATGGCGGGCAGGATGCCGGTAAGGTCGATCCACCCCGTGACGGTCCCGCTGTTCGGATCGATGCGCGCCACCTGATCACTCTGCCACACGTTCGCCCAGATCTCGCCTTTCACCCACTCGAGCTCATTGAGTTGTGAAACCGGCGTCCCGTGGTCGGTGACGGTGATGTTCTTCTGCACCGCAAAGGTCGACGGGTCACGCCAGCGCAGCACAGCAGAGCCATCGCTCATGATGATCGACGTGCCATCCGTCGTCAGCCCCCACCCTTCACCCTCGTACTTGAACTGCTTCGTGGGTTCGAAGGTCTTGGTGTTGTAGACAAAGGCGATGCCCGACTTCCAGGTGATCTCATACAGGTTGTTGCGCAACAGGACGATGCCCTCGCCGAAGTGCGGCTCTGGCAGGTCGCGTTTTCGCAGCACGCGCCCGGTCTTGAGCTCGACTTCGCGAATGCCAGACTTCCCAACCTGACCGGTGCTCTCGTACAGCGTGCTGTCGAGCCACACGAGCCCCTGCGTGAACGCGTCGGGATCATGTGGCCACGCTTGCACCACAGTCGCCACATACGTTGGTGTCCGCGCCGATGCGCCGGTCGTCGGGCTGGCTTCTGCCGCCGGCGCGTCCCGTCCGCAACCGGCGTTGGCCGTGCACGCGAGCGCTGCCATCACGGCGGCGACGCGTCGTGTGCGGGAGGTGCGAGCTGCGAAGTAACCAGGCATGGGTGGTCTCGTGCGAAGGGAGTTGCGCTACGCAGAATCTAGTGGGCGCGTCAATTGCCCCTTCATCGTTTTCACCCACGCGCGCAGTTCCGTGAACAGCACAATCAGGTCGGGCAACTGATGGTTCGCGTTCAAACCACTCGGGCTTGGCAATAGCCAGAGCGCGCTCGTCCCAATCCGATTTGCTTGTCGCCCAAGTTGTGCCCGTGGCTCGGCAAACGCCGCGCGATAGGCGCCAATGCCGAGGAAAGCGACCATGCGCGGTGCGTACAACGAGACAACGCGTGTCAGACGCTCGCCGCCTGCCACGTACTCACTCGGCTGCAGCTCTGCGGCGCTGGCGGTCGTGCGCTCCACCATGTTCGTCACGCCAATGCCTAAGGGCAGCAGTTCATGTTCTTCCCACGGCTTGAACAGTCGCGGCGTAAAACCGGCGCCGAACAGCGCGGGCCAGAACCGATTGCCCGGTCGTCCGAAGTGGTGACCAATCGCCGCCGTGTACAACCCGGGATTGATCCCGCAGAAGAGCACATCGAGATCGCGCGTGATGAGATCGGGCACGGTGAGGTGCACGGCAGCCGCGAGTTGTGCCTTAGTCGGTTTCGCGGGCGGTGTCACAAACGCACACCATCGCTCACGATGCGCCGAGCGAGTGCTTGAGGGTGGCGAGTGCGGTCAGCGCTTCCAGCGGTGTCATGGAGTTCGGCTCCAGCTTCGCCACGGCATCCGCGAGCTGTGTATGTGCCAATTGCGTAGGGTTCTTTTCTGACACAGACGCCGGAGCGAAAAAGCCGAGTTGTGCGGCATTCGCTTCGGCATGCTGCCGCAAGTGTGGGCCGCGTCGCGTTGCGCCTTTCGGCGCATGCAGCCCATCGGCGGTGAGGCGCGCGGCCATTTGTTCGCCTTCCCCTTCGAGCAACGCCAACACTTCCTTGGCGCGCGCAATCACCGCGGCCGGCAGTCCGGCCAAGCGTCCCACTTCAATACCGTACGATCGATCGGCGCCACCAGCAATCAACTTGTGCAGGAACAGCACTTGGTCGCCGACTTCGCGCACGGCGACCGTGAAGTTGCGCACACCAGGTAACTCGCTCGCCAGTTGCGTGAGTTCGTGATAGTGCGTGGCGAAAACGGTTTTGCAGCCAATCGCATCATGGAGATGTTCGCTCACACTCCACGCGATCGAGACACCGTCATACGTACTCGTGCCACGGCCGATCTCATCAAGCAACACCAGCGAGCGCCGCGTCGCCGTGTGCAGAATGGCGCTCGTTTCACTCATCTCCACCATGAACGTGCTCTGGCCGCGCACGAGGTTGTCGCTCGCGCCCACCCGCGTGAACAGACGGTCTACAATCGGTAATCGCGCGCGACGCGCCGGCACGTAGGCGCCGACCTGCGCCAACAGTTGAATCAGGCCAATCTGGCGCAGGATGGTACTCTTGCCGGCCATGTTTGGGCCAGTGAGCACGATGAGCTGCGCATTCGCTGCGAGCATAAGGTCATTCGGGATGAACTTCTCGCGTGCCATCATGCGTTCGACAACGGGATGCCGTCCGGCAATGATTTCCAGATCGAATCCATCGTGCAATTCCGGACGCGCATACTGCTCACGTTCCGCGACGTCGGCGAATGTGGCCAGCACGTCGATCGTCGCCACACGGCGTGCCACCGCTTGCCAGCGACCAATCGCCAGACCCACGTCGGTGCGCAGCGCTTCAAACAAGTCGCGCTCGCGCGATTCGATACGCTCTGCTGCGGTGAGTACGCGCTCCTCGTACGTCTTGAGTGCCGGCGTGACGTATCGTTCGGCGCCCGTCAGCGTCTGGCGACGCTGATAGTCCGAGGGCACGAGATGTTTGTTGGCGTTCGAGATTTCGAGATAGTACCCGAACACCCGATTGAAGCCGACCCTGAGCGAGTGAATACCGGTCCGCGTGCGCTCCTCGGCTTGAATCGTCGCAATGGCATCTTTGCCGCCGTCGCGCAGTGTGCGCAGTTCGTCCAGTTCTGCATCAACGCCGGGGGCGATCGTGTCGTCGTCGCCGATGAGCAGCGGTGGTCGTTCCACAAGCATGCGCGTCAGTTGCTCGGCATGTTCGGCGCCGTTGTCCCAATCCGCCAGCATCGCACCGAGCACGCCGCCAACCGCCTGGGCGTGATCGAGCACCGATTGCGCCGCCTTGGCCACACGTGGCAGCCGGGCCAGCGAGTCACCAAGGGCGCGCAGCTCGCGCGGCGTGGCCCGACCGGCGGCGGCTTTACTGGCCAAACGTTCCACGTCGCGCACGCCATCCAGCGCATCACGCAGCGTCGCGCGCCCAACCGGATCGCGCACCAGCGCCGTCACCGCGTCGAGCCGATCCTCAATCGCCGCACGGTCAAGCAACGGGGACAACAGCCACTGTCGCAGCAGCCGTTGTCCCATTGGCGTGGCGGTACGATCAAGCACGGAAAGCAGCGTACCGGCGAGCTCGCCACCACGCAGCGATTCCACCAGTTCGAGATTGCGGCGTGTCATCTCATCGAGCGGCATCAACCCACCAGGCCGTTCAACAATGGGCCGCGCCAAGTGCGGCAATCCGCCTGGCTGCAATTCACGCAGGTAGCGCAGCAGCGCTCCGGCGGCACCAATCGCGGCGCCATCACCGCTGCCGAGTCCGAACCCTTCCAGCCCGCGAACATCGAACTGTCGCGCGAGATCATCGGCGGCGAGTTGTGCGTCGAACTCCCACCCTTCGCGTTCCGTCGTTAGCGCACCGTCGATGACTTGCAGGGCGTCAGTCAGTCCGGCGTCGTCACTGCCGCGCACGATCAGCAATTCGCGTGGGGCGAGTCGTGCCAGTGTTGCGGCCGCATCCATGCGTGAGACAATCGCCAGGCGCAATTCGCCGGTGGACAAGTCTGCCGCCGCAATACCAATCTGCGTGCGGTCCCCGTCGCGCGCAGTGTCGCGGCCGGTCGCCACGGCACACACGTAGTTGGCCCGCGAGCCGTCGAGCATGTCATCGGCGAACACGGCGCCCGGTGTGATCGTCTCGACAACGGCACGCCGCACGAGGCCTTTCGCCAGCTTCGGATCTTCAACTTGTTCGCAGATGGCGACGCGATGGCCCTGGCCTACGAGGCGACGCAGATACTCCGCCGCGGCCTTCACCGGAATGCCGGCCAGCGGGACTTCGGCTGCGCCGCCATTGTTGCGCGACGTGAGGGTCAGCCCGAGCACACGCGACGCAGTTTCCGCGTCCTCGTAGAACATTTCGTAAAAGTCACCCATCCGGAAAAACAAGATGGCGTCCTGATGGTTCGCCTTGATCTCCCGGTATTGTTGCATGAGCGGCGTTGCCGCACCACTCATTTCCCAGACTCCGTCACAAACCCCGACTGGCCTTGGCGTTTCATCTTGGCCAGTGCCGCCGTTGCTTCGGCACGGGTTGTGTACAGTCCAACGCGCACGCGAAACGGTTTGCGATCTCCGTCAACGCGCGCCTTGATCCCGCGCGTCGCCAGTCGCTTCACAATGGCGACGCCTTTGGCGCGCGTATCGTACGCAGCGATTTGCACACTGTATCGCGGTCCACGCGTAGGCTCGACGGCATCGCGTGCTGACGCTGGTGCCTTCTCGGCTGACGGTTTCTCAACAGATTGTTTCGACGCGGCCACCGGCACACTGGTTGGCACTGACGTCTTTGTCGGCGGGTGCGGATTCGACGCCGGTGTTGTAGCCGGGACTGGCAGCGGAGCAGACCCTGATGCGGCGGCGGCGGTCAGCGAATCAGCCAATCGCGCCATGGCTGCTTGTTGCACTTTTGCGCAGCGGCCGCGCAACTCATCGGCCTGCAATTGCAGTTCGCCCGGCGGCACATCAGCCACTTTCAGCGACGCGATCGTGCTGCAGGCTCGCGTGACATCGCGTTCATCGAAATAGCTGCGCACAATCAGGATCATCGCCTTCGGTCGATGCTCCACATCGGAGAAGTCGCGAACCAGATGCTCCAGATGCACGCGCGCACCGCGGGCATCGCCACGTACCAGTTCGGCTTCGCCGAGCCGCAACAGGGCGTCAGGCGCGCGCGGCGAGAGTGGTGCTTCGACAATCAGCCGTTTCCAATCCAACTCGGCGTCCGCCGCGCGTTCACTCAACACGGCGCGCCAGTACAACGTCTCCGCGAGATCGTCGGGCACGAGCGCGACGGCAGTGACAAGCGAGTCCAGCACGTGTCGTGCGCCAAGTCCGTTGCCCGCATCGGCCAGCGTGCGCGCACGGTCGACGGCCGACTGCACCGCAACGCTGGCATGCGCCGGGCCAGTTTGCGCAGACGCGTGTGCGGACGCGTTCGCGCCACACAACACGATCGCGCACGCAAACAACGCGCGTCTCAAGCGGAATCGCTTCATGCGCCGAATCGCGTCATGCGCGGAATCGCGTCATGCGGCACGCGGCGTGCGCGACCGCAGCGCGCACAACGCGAGCACCAGCGAACTGAGAATCTGACTAGGACTCGACACCGTGCTCTCCTTGAGTGCGATATCCGCCTCCAGCAACAATTCCAGGGCGCGTTCGCATGCCCCCGCCGACCAGCGTTCCGTCACTTTTGTCCATGCGGATGAGGCTTCGTTCCACGGGCGTCCGGGATAGCCACCAGTCTCCTTCAAGAACGCAAAGAATTCCTGCGGCAGGCGGTTGGTCGGCACACCGCCGTCACGCCGCGCACGACCGTACGACAACGCGAATGCCTGCGTGCTCAACATCATCACCACCTGCACACCAGTCACTTTGGGCTGACCAAGCACATGCTCCACAAGCGCGATCGCCTGCGCCGCATCTTGTCGCGCCACGGCATCGAGCAGGTCGGTCACGGTCTCTCCGCGCCGCACGCCTACGACCGCCGCCACCGTGTCCACATTAATGATGGCGCGTTCTGTACTGCGGTGCATGCCGAGTACGTAGCTGGCGCACTTGTCCAACTCGGCGGCCAGCTGGTGCAGGTCGTTGCCGACCGCCTGCTGCAGCAGCTGCGTGGCGTCGTCGGCTACGTGCATGCCATGTGTGGTGGTTGCGTGGTGAGTGATCCACTTGCGCACGCGCTCAGGCGACAGCGGTTCGAATTCCAGCGACTCGCCGTGCGGTTGGAGTGCCCCATCCGCCTTTGCACCCGCTGGGCTGATGAGCAGCAGCAGGGTGTCGGCGGCCGGACGCTTGAGATAGAGGTCCAGTTGCTGGCGCGCAGCTTTCTTGAGCGCCCCAACGTCACGCAGGACCACCGCACGGCGCTCCGCCAGCATCGGCGGTGTTGCCAGCAGCGTACTCACATCTTCGGCGTCAAGCTCACTCGCGCGGCGGATCTCGCAGTTGAAATCGCGAGTGGACGGGTCGATCGCCGCCGCCAACAAGTCGCGAACGGCGGCCTCTTTCAGGAAGTCGTCATCCCCAAAGAAGTAGTAGACCGGGGCGAACGTCCGGGATTGCACGGCAGCTTGCACGACACGCAGCGCGGAGGCTTCTCTTGGCGTTGCCACTGGTCGGGGAGACATCACCGAAAGATAGCAACACTGCCCACGCGCCCTATCGCTGGTCGGAAACGAAGCTGAAGTCGGCGTTGACGAAGTGCGTCGGTGCATCCTCAATAATGACGGCGGCCGGCCACATCGGATTGCCGGTCGACATGGCTTGCATGAGGGCGGCTGACACGTAGGCGTTCTGTGTTGGCAACGCCGGTTGCGACGCGATCACCGGTTGCATGGTCAGCAATGGCGCCTGCGCCGCGGTCAGCCCGCGCCACACCATGGTGCCGAACACCGCCCCGGCAGCGACTGCGGCCAGCGCGCGCGGTGAACGCATCAACGCTGCCGTTCGCGACGGCTGGACAATCGGTTCGTCGCGGCACGCGGCAAGTCGCGTGCGCAGACGTGCCTGAAATTCCGCCGACGGCTGGATGGAAGGCATGCTGCGCGCAATCATGAGCGAACGACGCACCAAGGTGTCATGCGCGGCGCACGCGTTACAGGCGAGCACGTGTTGCTGCGCTTCCCGCGTCTGCTCACCCGACAGGGTATCGTCGAGGTACGCGAGGTGCTCTTTGCGAAAGCTTCTGCAGTCCATCGATACTGGGTCAAAGAATGGCGTGTCGGCAACTAACGCTGGGACGGAATACCCGCGCACAACTGCGCGGTTCCGCCACCGTATCTTTGACGCTCAGCCCCCATTGAGGCAATACCAACGGGGCAATCCTCGCCGGGATTATCCGGCGGGGATTGCGTGTCCCGTGACCCTGCGCGGCGTGCTACCCTACCGAACGAGCGGGCCAATGATGTCGGCAAAGGCCGTACGGGCGCGGTTGAGCCGCGACTTGACCGTGCCCAGGTTCACGCCGGTGATCTCGGCGATCTCCTCGTACGACTTACCTTCCAGCTCCCGCAGCACGAACACTTCCCGGTGATGGCCTGGCAATTTGCCGACCGACTGCTCGACCATCTCGCGCAAATGGCGCTTCCGGTACAAGTCGTCCGGACGCGAATGGACGTCCTCGAACTGCAACGGCCGATCTTCGTCCTCGAACTTCGCCTTGATGGCCTGGAAGAGCACCAACGGATTGCGCGAGCGATTGCGCAGTTCGTTCTTCGCCAGGTTCGAGGCGATCGTGTAAATCCACGTGGAAAACTTCTTGGACCGATCGAACCGGGCGATATGCCGGTAGACACGGATGAAGACTTCCTGCACCAGATCTTCGGCGCGGTCCCGGTCACCGATCGTGCGGTAGACGAAGTTGAGCAGCCGACCCTGATAGCGATCGACCAGCTCTTCGAACGCTCGTTCCTCGCCTGCGAGGAACGAGGACACCACATCACCATCCTCGAGCGAGCGCAGATGCTCGCGCACCGGCACCGCGTGCGATGTGTGGGTCAGATTCGTACGAGCCAGATCGGCCATGGGTAGAGCCCTCCTCGTGCGGTGACGCGGACCTCGTGGTCCGCAGCGAGCCCGAACACCGTACCGGACGATCCGGCACCTGTTCGCCACTCGCACCTCTGGTTATGCACGCGCCGTGCCGTGACGGAACAAAGCGGAACAAACGCTTGCAACTATCTACGTATCAACAGCTTAGTTGGATGTGCTGGAAATCACGATTGGACGAGATGGTGTCCACAGGCCCAGAAAGTCCTAAATACTGGACACTCGACGAGGACAGTACCCTGTGTCCGAACCCTGTATCCGACAAACCGGCAGCACCGCAACCGCCGATCTGGCGCTCGTGGGCTTAGTGCCTCAGCTGAGCCGAAAACCTGCGGCGAACAGGAGGGCGAGGGCGGTTTTGGCGTCCTGAATTTCGCCGCGTTCCACCATGGAGAGCGCCAGCGAGAGTCGGGTTGGTACCAATTCCATGAACTCGTCCGCCTCCCGGGCCGTGGCGCCGGGCGTCAGCTCGCGGGCCAGAAAAAGGTGGATCTTCTCGTCCGTGAAGCCCGGTGTCGTGAACATCGTGAACATCGGTTCGACACGCGCCGCGCGGTAACCGGTTTCCTCTCGGAGCTCGCGAATCGCACAATCGGTTGGGGATTCCCCGGCGTCCAGCCGACCGGCCGGGATTTCATAGAGATAGCCGTTGGCCGCATACCGATACTGTCGGATGAGCAAGACCAGCGGATCGTCATTTGCCTCGTCGAGCAAGGGGACGATGGCGCTCGCCCCAGAATGCCGCACCATCTCCAGCGACCCAATCGATCCGTCGGGGAACCGCACCTCGTCGACATCGACGGAAATCACGCGACCGGTATAGGCTCGTGTGGTCGACATGCGCCCGATTGCGGTCGACGACGCCTCGCTCATCGGCCCCGCTTCTTGCTCGTGACAGCCTTCTTCACCGCGCTCGACACCTTCTTGCGTGGCTTTCGTGGCTTGGGCACATCGTCGCCAGCCAGCCATTTACGGACGGTCGGTCGCAGATACACGGGCACCTTGAGAATCGTGCCCCGGCACTTCGCCGTGCCGCAGCGACAAGCATAGTAGCGCACGTCGTCCGGCTCATAGTTGTTCTGCCACTCAAACTGATAGTCGTACGACAGCTCAGTTTCTGGCTTGATGCTCTTGATCGCGTTGATCCAGATGTGCCCATCCTCGATCACCGTCTCGCAGTTCGGATCACACGAGTGATTGATGTAGCGCGCCGGACTCTTGTGCTTGCGGGCGTCGAGCACGGTGTCGTCATCAAGAATGAACAGAAACGTATGATGTCGTCCGTTGGCGTCGTCGTACCGCCGATCGGCCTCTGCGTGCGTGATCGGTTCGCCGAGATACTCGTCGACGTGCTGGCCTTTGCGGATCGCGCGAATGGCGAAGGCACCGCGCCCCTGAATGGACGAACGACGAACCTCGTAGAGCGGTGGCTTCGTACGTTTTGCTGGAGCGCGTTTGGCCGCGGCACGTTTTGCCGATGGGCGTTTTACTGGTGACACGTAGTCGGTCAGGAGACGGAGGAAGCAGACGACGCAGACGATGCTTCGTCGGCGGCTGGATCGTACACGGTGACAGGGCCCATCCCGAGCGTCGCGAGTTGGTCCTGGATTGCAGCCGGATCCCCAACCACGACTACCTGCAATCGTGAGGGATCCAGATGCGTTTGCGCGACGCGCAACACATCAGCGGCCGTGACCGCGCGTACCCGATCGCGATAGGCATCAAAGTAGTCACTCGGCAGCCGAAAAATCTCTACGTTGGCGAGCCCACCCGCGACCTCTGCCGTCGTCTCAAAACGAATGGGAAAGACGCCAACCAGATAGCTCGTTGCCAACGACAGTTCGGCATCACTCACGGCCGTTTCGCGAATACGCGTGAACTCGATCTGGATTTCACGGAGCGCGTCGACTGTGACCGCCGTTTCCACTGCGGTGGATATCTCGAACGGACTGGCAGCGCGACGCCAGTCGAATGCGGAATGCGCGCCGTAGGTGTACGCGTGCACTTCACGCAGGTTGAGATTCAGGCGGGATGAAAACAGACCGCCCAAAATGGCGTTCATCACGACGAGCGGGAAATAGTCGGCATGCAATCGCGGCACCGCGACATGGCCAACCCGCACTTCCGATTGCGGCGCATCCGCTTTGGCAATCAGATGCACGCGCGGTGCGCGATGTCGCTGATCATCCATCGGCTCGGACACGGCTGGTGCGCTACCCACCCAGTCGCCGAGTGCCCGCGACGCGTGCCGCACGGCATCGTCCACCGAAATGTCACCGACGATCATCAGCGCCGTCGCGTCCGGACGGTAGTAGCGCGCGTGATACTCCACGACGCGGTCGCGACTGATGCGCGTCAGGCTCTGTTCGTCACCGCCCGCCAATCGCGCAAATCGCGATTCCGCCGCGTACAGCAGACGGGAGAAGTACACATCGGCCAGTCCGCGCGGCTCTGCGCGCAACTGCGCTAGATCCGCCAGTCGTTCGGCGCGCAGACGCGCCAATTCGCTTTCCGGAAACGAGGGATAGCGCAGCACTTCGGCGAGCACAGTGAACGCGTCCTCAACGCGCGCCGTCAGCGACGTCAACTGCACGATCGCGGAATCCCAGTCCGCGCCTGTGTCGAGTGTGGTGCCCAGCGTCTCCAGACGTTGGGCCAACTGCAGCGCATTCATGTCTCGCGTGCCTTCGGCTAGGGCGCGCGTCGTTAACTGCGCGAGCCCTTCGGCATCCCGGGGGTCCCGAGTCGCACCCGCCTCGATCACTGCGAGCACCGTCACCACCGGATAGGCGCGCATAGGCGAGACCATCACGCGCACACCGTTCGACAAAATGTGCGTTTCGAACTTCGGAAAGTGATACGGGCGTGGCGTGCCGGCGCCCGGGCGCGCTGGTGCCGCCGATGTCATGTCGTCGCTCATGCGGCGGTCACGATGGCTTCGTCGTCGGTCGACGCGACCTCCGAACTTTCGTCGTCCGTTGGCACATACAACAGCAGCGCGCGATTGTCTGGTCCTAAGCGCTCGCGCGCAAATGCCGACACGTCGGCCGCCGTCACCGCCTGATAGCGCGCGACCTGTTCGTTGGCGAGCGACGGATCGTTGAAATACGTGGCGAAGCGCGACAATTGATCGGCGCGTTCTGCCGCCGACTGCAGGCTGGTGACAAAACTTGTC
>JANMKU010000233.1:0-3399 GCA_031372205.1 Gemmatimonadaceae bacterium
TAGCCGTCGTCGCGGAGAACGCCGGCGAACGCCGCGGTATGTTGGAGATCGGTGAAGAACGGACGTGCCAGCGACGCCAGTACGAATGAACCGAGCGGTTGACGTTGGACCACCAGATTGGCGCGTGCCGGACGACCCAGAAAATGATAATCCGTGTAGCGCAGTCCATACCCGTCGCGGAATACGCGCCCGTCGCGCCAACTGATTGCCGCGAGGTGACCCGTGCCAGCGATGTTGCTGTTGCCAAGTTCCGCGTTGCTCACCTTAGAACCGCGCAGGCCCAGCCCGAGAATGGGGCGCAGGTCATCGATGGTTTCGACTTCGACGCGCACACGACCATCGGGTTCGTCGAAGGTGCGCACCGTGGCGTCGGCGATGTACGGCTGCAAGCGGAGCAACCGCTCAGATTCTGCACGGCGTCGTTCGGAGCAGTCGCCACCCTCTTTGAGTTGCAGGAACGGCCGAATCGCGCTGTTGCGCGTGGTCGCGCCCAGCAGCAACGGCTGCAATAGGGCACGGCTCCATCCCGGCGCGCGCGCTTTGTCCATGATCGTGCGCTCGGAGCGCTGGATGATCACCGCCGAGACCTTTTTCCCGTCACAGAGCGTCTGCGCGGACACCGAGGCGATGGCGGACGAACTGGCGAGCATCAGGCCGACAATCACTGGAATACGCATCACGGAAATTTGGGCCCTGCACCGCTTGCGGGGCAATCGACGCCGCGCCCTCCTGGCCCCCTTGAGCTCGCCGCCGCAGGCCCGCCGGGTTGCGCCCCAGCGCGTAGGAGAGTCACGTCATAGTCAAGCACGCGAGCCGATCACGGCTTCTCCCTACCCCGAGGTCATCATGCGCCGACGATTTTGCCTGCCAGTGAGCACGCTCCTCTGTCTTGCCGTTCCGGCTGTGGGATCGACTCAACAAATGGGCATCATTCTCGGTGCCAACGTCTCGACAGTGTCGGAGACGTTTCAGGCCATCAAGAACCTGACGGGTGCGGCCGTCAAGACCGAACGCCGCGTAGGCTTTAATGGCGGCATCTTCATCAACAAGTCGCTCGTCGGCCCGTTCTCGTTGCAGCCGGAGGCGCACTACTCGCAGACCGGTGTGAAGTACACGGTAAGCAACTCCTCGGCGACGGTAAGCGCGGCGCTCAACGTCGATTATGTCGAAATCCCGGTGTTGCTGCGCATGGACTTCGGGAAAGGCTCGCCACTGCATCCGTTTATCTATGGCGGCCCCGGCGGTGCGTTTCGCATTTCGTGCGATATCAGCACCATCACGTCGGCCACCACGGTGAAGACCGGGTGCGCGGAGAATACAACGTCGACGTCCAAAGACCCGATCGAGAAGTACGATGTGAGCGCGATTGGCGGAGCGGGACTCTCGTTGAGCGGGCTTGGCCGTTCGTTCGCGCTCTCGGCGCGATACTCGCACGGATTGTCGAAGATTACGACAGAGACCACTGGTGCGGCACCAAAGAACAGCGTGTTCTCGGTGCAAATGGCGATCGGGTTCTAGTTCACGTTTCGCCTTCCGTTCGCTTCGTAGTGTAGGCGTTATTCGTCGAACACATTACGGAAGTACTGCTCGACATCCACGGTGAGCGCCTCGTGCTCCGGCAACGGCTGCCAGCGCATCGTGGATGTGAGCGTTTCCGGCGTCGTTGTCCCGGGCGTCCAACGCTCGATGCTGCGGGACCTGGTGTCGATCATCCAGTATTCCGCCACGTTCTCCTCTTGGTACACCGGGCGTTTGACACGCTTGTCCGTGCGCCTCGTTCCCGGAGAGAGCACTTCTACCGCCAGCAGCAGCCTGCCCACATCCGCGAACTGTTCGGCCAGGCGCCCGTCTGAAGTTCGTGGCATGGCGAACAGATCGGGTTGAAGTTCGCGCCGCTGCGAGAATGTTACCGCAGCCGGTGCAAACAGCAGGTCGATCCCGATTGCATGGGCATACGGTGCGAGCAGCAAATACAAGTGCGCCAGTGCACGCTGATGCACGAACGCCGGAGCCGGCGTCACGTATAGCTCCCCGTCGATGAGTTCATAGCGGTTCCCATCGTCCGGGAGCGCATGCACCATCTCGAGCGTCCACTCAGTTCGTTGTAGCGGCATCCCCATATGGTACGCTCGGCTCGGCGTTGTCGGCAAGAGAACATACGCCGAGTATACGCGACTCGACTAACAGGACCCGTACCTATCCGTTGCGCGCCGCATCATCCCAACGGGTTACGCTTTGCGGAAGGACCCGGCGCCACTGACGAGGATCAACAACAGTCCGGACGCGCAGACAATTGCTGCACCAGTTGGCAGATCGAGCTCATATGACGCGAGCAGTCCGATGAGACTCGCCGCCGTGGCGACAATCCATCCGACGATCAAGCGACTGGTCCACCGCTGCGCCAACATCACCGCGCATACGGCGGGTACGATGAGATACGCAAAGGTGAGCAGCACACCCGCGATGCGCACAAAACTGACCACCACAACGGCAAACGCAGCGTAGAACAGAAAGTCCCACAGGCGCACGCGCATACCGCTCGCAAAGGCCTGATCGGGATCGGACGAAATGAGTGCGAACCGCTTGTGGAACGTCGCAAAAAACGCCGCGAGTGCGACGAAAATACCGGCGCGTTCCATGACTTCCAGCGCGGTCACGTTCAAGATGTCGCCGGTGAGCAAGTGCTCCAGTTCTTCCTTGCCGCCGGCGACACGACTGAGCATGAGAATGACCCCGGCGGCCGCCACGACGAACGTGATGCCGATGATCGCCTCCTGCGGCACCGGGCGTTTCTTGCTGCTGCGCGACCAGCTGAACAGTGCCGCGGCCGCGAACGTGACACTGAGCGAAATCCAGAACGAAATCCGATCGTGAAAATCGTAACCCATGAGCAGGGCGACGCAGGTGCCGAGTGTGGCCACTTGCGCCAAGGCGAGATCAACAAAAATGACTTCGCGCTTGACGACATGCAGCCCCAGATACACCAAGAGCGGTGGCAACAGGAGACAGGCCGCCAGCGGCCATTTCATCACCTGCCACACGACACCCACGTCGACCGGACTCACTTCTTACTCTGCAGTGCGGTGGCAATCGTGCGCACGAGATAGTCCATCAGTTGGAGGTAGCTGTCGGTGCCTTTGATGGCTCCGGGTTGCTGTGCCATGTCCAGCACCAGCGCATCGGTTTGCCGAGCGACGGTTTCGGCGGTTTTGCGATTCTGGAACGGCTGGACAAAAATGACACGCGCGTTGGTGGACCGCATCGTGGCAATCACCTGCGCCAGATGTGCGGGCGAGGGCGCGATGCCGGGTTTTGCTTCCAGCGTTTCGACGACATTCAGATTGAATCGCTCGGCCAGGTACACGAAGTCCTTGTGGTACGTGACGACTTTCGCGCCCT
>JANMKU010000369.1:0-4626 GCA_031372205.1 Gemmatimonadaceae bacterium
CCGTGCGTGTCCCATCCGGCTTTGCGGGGCACAAAATGGCCTTGCATGGCACGATGTCGGCAGAACAGATCCTTGATGGTTCGGGCGAAGACGTGATGAATACCCGGGCGACCGTTTGCGGTTGGCGGGCCTTCAAAAAACACGAACGGTGTCTCGTCCCTGTGTGCGTCTTGCACCCGCTCGAACAGGCGCTCACTGTCCCAGCGCGCGAGCAGCTCGCTCTCGAACGCATCGGCGCCAATATCCGGAAGGAGCGGGTACTGCGGTGCAGTCATGAGTGCAGCGTGGTGGAAAAAGTGATCGACTGATGCAATGATGGCACTACAGTTGCGCGAGGACGCCGCGCACCACGGTCGACAGCTTCGGCTCGGCGGCGCGCGCGACCGCGATGATTTGCGCCAAGCTTGCCGGCTCGAGCGCATCCGGCAGACACTGATCGGTGAGGATGGACAGGCCAAGCACACGCATTCCACCGTGTCGGGCGACAATCACTTCCGGCACGGTGGACATGCCAACAACGTCCGCTCCGACGGCTCGCAAGAATCGGTACTCGGCACGCGTCTCGAGATTGGGCCCCTGCACCGCCGCGTACACGCCCTCACGCAGGGTGATGCCATTGGCCATGGCGACGGCACGCGCTGCGCTGCGCAACGCCGGATCGTACGGCTCCGACATGTCCGGGAAACGCGGCCCAAGCGCATCGTCGTTTGGACCAATGAGGGGATTGTCGCCAAGCAGGTTGAGGTGATCGGCGATCAGCATCAGATCGCCTGGCGCCCATAGCGGGTGCATCCCGCCACAGGCATTGCTGACGATGAGGACGTCCGCGCCAAGCGCGCGCAGGACGCGCACGGGAAAGGTCACCTGCTGCAGCGAGTATCCCTCGTAGCGGTGGAAGCGTCCCTGCATTGCGACTACGGTGCGTCCAGCGAGTGTCCCGCACAGCAGGCGACCTGGATGCGATTCCACCGTCGACAACGGAAAGTTTGGCAGTTCACCGTAGTCGATCACCGCCTCAACCTGGATCTCATCCGCAAGCGCACCAAGGCCGGTGCCCAGAATGATCGCGGCATCGACTGTCCGACTAAAGCGCGCCCGCACCGCCTGCGCGCATGCCTCAACGCGTTCGCGCGCATGCAGACCAAGCGCTGGGTGAGCCAGCCCGACCGCTTTATGCTCCTGCGTATACTGCAGCTGCGGAAAGGTCTCTGTGTGTCTCATCGTTCCTCCACCACGTCAAGCCATGAGGGAGTGGCCGCTGTCTCGCGTGGAGCGGGTGCCGCAGCCGGTACATCGCGCGGTGTGGTGCGCATGTCACCGGATGGTGTCGCACGCGGCATGTCTCGCGTCGCATCGCGCGCTACGGGCATGCTCGGCGCCTGCTCATCTTCCGCGACCTTGAGCTCGTTGAGCTGTCGCTCCAGATGATGGCGCAACTGCACCAGATACGTGCGTCGGGCACGCCAGAGCTGCTGCAGTTCGTCCTCGGCGCGACGTACATCCTCACGCACCTGGAGGAGCGCCGCGTCGGCCTGCGCCTGCGCCTCCCGGATGATGAGCAACGCTTCACGTTCGGCCTGCTGACGAATCTCGCCGCGCAGCTGCTGCGCGCTGACCAGTGCTTCGTTGAGCGCCTTGTCTCGATCGCGAAATGCCCGCAGCTGTTCATGAAAACTGCGCGCCTTGGCGTCAATTTCCTGATTCACTCGCGACAGGCGTTCCAACTCTTCGGCGACTTGTTCGCGAAATTGGTCGACGCGCGCGCGATCGTAGCCGCGCAATGCGTTGCCGAAGTCGAACCGACGCGCTTCGAGTGCGGTGAGATGGAAGGCATCATCTGTCATGAGAACTCCTCAAGTTGAGTGACGCGACACGCGCGACGACCTGTGATGTCAGTGTTGCGGCCGATCGCCGAACAAGATCGTACCGAGGCGTACATGCGTCGCACCCTCCTCGACTGCTACTTCGAAGTCGCCCGACATGCCCATGCTGAGGACGGACGACGGATGTCCGGCCGCGGCCAGTGCCTCGCGTACGTCGCGCGCACCGGCGAACACCCGCCGGAGTTCTACTTCCGATGCGTCAAACGGCGCCATCGTCATCACTCCGCACACGCGCAGATGCGCGCACGCATGCAGATGCGCGGAAACGCCCTCAATTTCAGAGGGCGCGAATCCGCCCTTCGTCGCTTCCCCACTGACGTTCACTTGCACCAGCACATCGATCACCCGCTGTGCCTCGCGTCCCGCTCCGTCTATGGCCTGCGCCAATCGCAAACTATCCATGCCGTGCACCAGGTCGAACGCGGACGCCGCCTTCGCCTTGTTGCGTTGGAGGTGCCCGATGAGGTGCCATCGAACCGGTGCCTGCACACGCGCACGCTTCTCCTCGGCCTCCTGCACCTTGTTTTCGCCAACATCCGCTAACCCGGCAGCCCATGCGGCCTCGACGGCCTCCGGACCATGCGTTTTTGTCACCGCAACGATGGTCACCGACTGGGCACGCCCCGACCGATCGCGCGCCAACGCAATACGCTCACGCACCGATTGCACGCGTTCCGCAACCATGGCGCGGAACGGACGAACATCGTCCGCCGACCCGTCGTCGGACAGCACCGTGTCCGCCGCAGCCGCATCATCCGTGACACGGTCGGAAATTGGCATAGCACATAAGGTTAGGGCCCGTTGCATGTCGACACAAGTAACGGATCCGCATCACTGACAATTCCGATGCAGCGCAATAGGTCCTGTAGCTGTTGGATCGCCGCATCGGTGCCCGGCGGCAGCGGCGCAAGCGCGCCTCTTGGAATTTGTTGGGCCGCACGGGCGAGTGCAGTACGGTCGAGAAGAACGCGTGCGTCGGTCGGCGCGTACACCAACCCCTGCAGTGCCCATCCAGAGGTCGGATCCAGCATACGCCGTTCGTCACGGCTGAGCAGTGCGCTCACGCGGAGTGCCCGAGCCGACTGTGCGGCCGCCTCACGCACGGCCCGCAATGCATCTGGCTGGCCGCTCCACGTCACGACGGATTTCGCTGTCAGCAGATGGGCTCGCGACGCCAACTGCTCGCGATACCAACGGGCGGCGAGCAGTGGGGCCGTTACGACGGTCACATCGACGCGATACGCTTCGACCTGCTGCAAATACCAGAGTGGAAACGTGTCGTTATCTCCAGCAACGACAAGCACACCGTTGACCGGGACCGCGTCCAACAGCATCCGCGCGAACACGCGAGGGATGGATGCCGCGGGTTCGCGCCGTCGGTCCAGCAGCGGACCATTGAGCAGCAGTGGAACGGCGGCAACGGCCAGCACCGCATTGGCGATCGGCTTGGACACCCGACGTGCGAGACGCGTTCCGACAGCGACAAGCCCCACTCCCGCCAGCATTCCCCACGCCCAAAACCCAAGAACGAAAAAGTAGTCGCGTTCACGCGCTTCGTGCGCTGCACTGTCGGGAAGCACACCGGCGCCGAAGCTTGGCCCGGCGTACAAGTTGAGCCACAGTGCCACACCGAATGTGCCGCTGAGCAGCAAGAGCAGCAGCGCACGGGCGACTCGTGCGTCATGCTGCCAGAGCCGCCGAATGCCCAGTATGGCCAGCCACACCCAGAGTGCGGACAGCGATGTGCGCGGCCACGCTGGACCAGCGAACGGGTGCGCGCCGAATGCGACTTGCCAGTCCGCCCACTCGAAGACGTTACCGAGTTGCAGCCAGAGCGGCGCTCGGCGCGGCCACAACCCGGCGACCGCGTACTGCGCCCGTTGCAGGACATCGAGCAGCGCGCGCAGTGTCACCGGATGTCCCGAATCGAGCACCGGTGCATGCCGTGCACGCAGTGGAAGAATCGCAACAGCGGACAGGGCGAGCAACGCCAGCGCGATATAAGACGCGGTTTCGCGCAGTGTTGGACGACGTCCGCGCCACGCCAGCGCCATCGCGGCCGGCAGCGCGACGATGGCGCTCAAATGCACGGGAATAGTCAGCGCGGCGAGGAACACCAACAGTCCTCGCCAGCGCGCGCGCACATCGTGCGCCACATCTCGCCGGCCAGCGTGCTCACCAGCGAAGAGCAGGGCCACCGCATGCAACAGCGCTACCGCGTAGACCTCGGCTTCTGTCGCGTTGCTCCAGACACTCATCATCGCGCCGGCACTCACCATCGCGACCACGGCGCCACGTGCACCGATCCAGGGCGACGTCATCGCTGCCCCCAGTCCACCCGCGAGTGCGGTCGCCCAGACCGACAACAACACGACGGAGCGCGCTGGACCTGCCGACCCGAACAGCTGCGTCGCGATATGCGCCAGCATGACCCATAACGGTGTGCCTGGCGGATGCGGAATACCCAGCGTGTGGGCGGCCGTCACGAGCTCGGACGCGTCCCACACCGTCAGATCTGGTGCGCTTGTTGCCAAGTAGGCCGACAACAACACCACCATCGTCACCGCCGCGGCGACGATACGGCCGGGCAGTCGGATGGCGGGTCGAAGGCGTGTTGTTCGCGAACGATACGTCACCGCGCTGCCTCGGCCGTTGCCGAGGTCAGTCGGGGCCCGTCACGCCGGGGCAATCTCCGGTCCACCGAGTAGTGGTGGAAGCGGTGGAAGGACTGGCCGCTGTGATG
>JANMKU010000388.1:0-10930 GCA_031372205.1 Gemmatimonadaceae bacterium
GATCATTCGCTCATCGTACGACTGTTAAGGCGCTCCACCGGGCAGCCCCTCGCCACCAAAGGTGTAGTACGCTAAGCCCTGCGTGATGAGCTCGCGCCCAGATACCGGCAGTTGGAACGGCGTGCCCTTCACCAGTTTGCCCCAGCCACGCGCGTCGAACCATGTCACATCGCCGTTGTACGGGTACATCTCGATGCGCTTCTCGTACTGAATCGCATCAAACAAATCGCCACACGCGCCACTGTTCTTTCGTGGCACACAATCCGCACCAGCTGGCGGACCGTTGGCATCGACGGCACGCAAGCCTGCTGCAACACGCGTCTGGTTAATCAATGCGGCCGCTTCCGTAAAGCGTCCAAGCCGGTGCAATGCCTCGGCGCGGATAAACTTCATTTCGTCGAGTGAGATCTCGAGGATGAACGCGCGGTTCCCGGAGTCTGCGGCGGTATTGAGGTAGCGCGTGCTGCGATACCACGACGTCAGATACGGACCGTTGGTCGCACTCCCCATTGTCGTCGTCTGCCGGATAAATCGCGTGCCAGCGACGCCGTTCGTTGCGCCATGAATGCGGCGGTCGGGCGTTGTGATGATGAAGGCGGTACGATTGGCAATCGGGCTCGCCAGCCACGCCTGGTACAGCCCCGACGTATCGGCAGGGCCGAGCAATCGGTTGCTGATACGCACGGTGCTCTGTGCGAACGAGTTGTTGATGTAGGTCGACGCCGTGCCGGCGATAGCCGGGTCGGCTTGATGGCCGAAGTCCCGTACGATGCCCGAGTCCAGGCGCGCGAGTACGGCGGCCCAGTTCACCGCGGCGCGCGCCGCTGGATCTCGCGGCGCGTACACATCGGCCTTCACAAGATACGAGTAGCAAATGCGCACCAACTCGTCACGCGTGATCGTGCGACCGTTGATGAACGTCGCCGGCCATGTGAAGTTCGCCGTCGCATTGGCTTCGGCAATCACGTTGCGCAACTGCGCCTTGGCCGACGCGAGGATTTGCGGATACGGCGTGAACGTCGCGCCGGTCTCGCCGACCGGCGTGGTGGTGTCGGAGAGGAAGGCCTGATCGAAATACAACCCGTGGCGCAGGGTGTTGATGGCAATGATGAACTTGGCAAAGATCACACGCGACGGGGTATCGGCACCGTCTGGAGTGGCCGCGTTTATCGTACCAAACTTGAGGCCGTTGGCGCGAATGCCCTGAAAGCTCTCGCGGGCGCCCGCGATCGACTCGAATGGCGTCCAGTAGGCGCCGCGCGTGGAGCAATTGACGTTGTCCCGGTTGTTGATGGGAATCCGCGGTTCAGCGGAGTAGTCGATGTACGTGACGCTCGTCGTGGTGATCTCGTCGCCCCACACGGCGAACGGTAGCGTTGGGCAGGTGGAGCGCGACACCTCATTGTACGCCTTCCACGATCCGATCAGTGCCGCTTCGGTATTGGCGGCATTGCTGAACACCGTGGTGATGCCCAGGCCGTTGGGGTCCGTGACATCGAGACCGAGACAGCCAGAGAGCGCGCCGAGTAAGGTGACGGCGGCGAGTGTGCGTCGAACGTCGCGCAGACGATGGCCCGACCGCGACGTGATACGTGAGCGAGTGGATGTGGTCATGTGTGGATCGCTCAGAATGAGAGGGTGACCACACCCGTGAAGGTGCGAGTAAGCGGATACGTTGCGTCGTCAAAGCGAATCGTTGGCGAGCCGGCATTCACGTTGAGCCCGGTGTACTTGGTGAACACGGCCAGATTGCGGCCGAGCACATCCACCTGCATGCGACCAATGCCCAGCTTGTTCAGGAAGGCATACTTCTTCGCATCCATCGTGTAGCCAAACAGCAACTCGGACACCGCCACATGCGTGGCCGATTCCACAAAGTTCGCGAGATACAGGTTGTTGTTGTTCGACACCGCGTTGTAGTAGCGCACCGGCTTCTTGAGCTCGTCCGCCTTGCCAAACTGATCGACGACCGGGTGGTCGCCCGAGGCATAGTAGGTCTGATTGCTATTGGCGTAGACGCTGCCACCGAACTGTCCAGAGGCCTGCACGTAGAAGCGAAAGTTTCCGTACCGGAAGTTGTTGTTCAAACCGTACTTCATGCCGGGATTGCTGTCGCCGATCTTGCTGTACGTGAGCTGTCCGTTGGCATCATAGCGCGGGAGCGGCAACCCCCAGCCATAACTCACACCGTCGATCAGCACGTTCGTGCCCCACAGGTTTTTGGCGATGCCATCGCGCCACGTGTTGCCCGTGCCGACTGGCACGACGAACCCTTCATCATTGACGTCAAACTGCCCCTGCGAATTGGCGTGGATCGCCGGCAGATTTGCCTTGTTGCGCACGATCTCGTTGCCCCACATCTCGCTCAGTCGAATCCCGTCACACTTGTACTGCAACCCGTCGGGAAAACAGGTCCGTCCGAACCTTCCCGTGTTCAGGTTGGAATGATCGGCGACGAGTAGCACCGTCCACTGCAGGCCCTTGGGGTTGCTGAGAATGGCACCCTGAATCGTAGCCTCGACGACGTTGCCACCAAGTCGTGCGGGATTCGTGACGACGATCTGGTACCCCGACACAGCCGGTGCCGGGATGTTCACGAAGACATCTTTGCTGACATTCTTCACATACGTGACTGACGCCGACACACGCGACTTGAACGACATGTCGAGCCCCAGCTCTTCTTCGCGCGTGAAGGTTGGGGTGATGTTGACGTTGCCCAGATTGCTGCGGCGGATCGCCCCGCTGCCGTCACTCGTCATGGCCTCGTACTGATACGAGAAGTTCGGGCTCACGCCGGTGACACCAAAGCTGTAGCGCAGCTTGAAGTTGTTGAATGACTGAAAGGGGAACCAGGACTCTTCGCTCAATAGCCATGCAGCGGAGGCCCGGCCAAAACTGTTCCAGCGATTGGCGCGACCGAACAACGAGTTGCCCTCGCGACGCCACAAGAAGTCGCCGATGTATTTCTCCTTGAAGCTCACGCCGAGCGAGGAGATGGACCCGAGCACGCGGTAGTCGGTGATGCTCTGCGTCGAGGCCTTCGTGCGCGCCTGCGCCATTTGTTTGAGCCCTTCGGTGGCGAAATCGGTTCCGGTGGTGCTCAGACTCGGGTTGTACTCGCGGCGTGATTCACCGCGCTCCGACAGGCGCAACGTCAGCTCATGAAACTGCTTGGTGACCGTCGCCGTGCCGGTCATGATGTAACCGTCGGAGATGTTATTCTGGATTTGCAAACTTCCCGTGCTCGGGCTCAGGCCCCCGGTGGACGTCACCAGTGGCGTGCCGCGCGCCGTATATGTGATCTGACTGAGATCGCCACGGTCATAGTTCGCGTCGCCCGCCAATGAAAGCCACGAGAACGGACGATAGACGCCATTGGCGTTGACCAACGTCCGCGCGCGCTTGACCACATTGTCACCGATGAACTGCGTGTAGAGCGGATTGGTGTACAGCGTCACCGAGTCCGGCACGATGACGTACGGGAAACCAAACTGTGGAAAGGGAGCGCGCTCGCGCAGGTTTACGTCGGTGTCGATGCGATAGAAGTTGTTGAACGAGGGCGCCGACACATCTTGCACGCCGCGGTCGTGGTTGGCCGAAATGCCAATGCTGAGCTTCTCGTTGAGGCGAGAGTCGACGTTGACGCGCAAGGATTGGCGTTGATATCCCTCGTTGTTTTCCAGCACGCCTGGGTTGATCGAGCGTGTGTAGGCCACGTTGTAGTTGGTGGCGGCGCTGTTCCCTTGCACCTGCGCTGTTTGCGTGTTGTACGATCCCGGTGTGTAAAACAGTGCGGCGTGATTGTACGTCGGCGAGGTAAACGGCGCGTCCATAATGCCCAGGGGCTTGAGCGCACGCTGCGCCCGCGGCACAATCTGTCCCGTCGCATTAAGCCAGTTGCCTTGCGCATCCTGCAAAAAGGCGTGGTGCTGGTTCTTGTTGAGCGTGACCTGATATTTGTCCTCGCCGGCTTCGCCACGCAGCGAGAATTGATTGGTGCCGAGTGCGAGTCCCTTACCACGTTTGGTGGTAATCGCGATCACGCCAGCTGCTGCACGCGAACCGTACAAACTCGCAGCCGCCGCACCCTTGATGACTTCGATGCTTTCGACGTCCAACGCTTCAATGTCCTGCGTGGTGACTGACTGCCCCTGATTGAGAAAGACGCCGTCCACCACGAACAAGGGCGACGGCACCGCGCCACCTTCGGTGATACCGGAGATTGGCGTCCGGAGCACGATGTTGACCCCCGAACCTGGCGCACCACTGGGCCGCGTAATGGCAACGCCGGCCACCTTACCGGCAATCATCCCGGCCGCTGACGTCGTCGGTGGCACTGGGAGGTCTTCCGCGGTGAGTTTGTCGACGGTAATCGTTGACTTCGCGACAGAGGTTTCTTCAATCGTGCCCGACACCGTTACCTGATCCAGGCGCAACGCACTCGGATTCATCGCGAAATTGTGGGTGATCACGCTATCGCCCACCAAGCGGATATTTTCTGCACGGTTGGCCGTGTACCCCAGTCGCCGCGCTTCTATAGAGAAGACGCCAACCGGTGCGCTGGTGATCACGTAACGGCCATCGGCACCGGTCGTGGCGGTGATCGGCGTGCCCACCAGCAGCACGTTGGCTGACGGGATCGGCTGCTTGCTATTCAGGTCGGTGACGATACCTGTGATGCGCGCTCGTCGCCCACTGGGCACCGGCGGCGTGGCTTGCTGCGCTTGCATCTCCAACGAGGACAGCGTCGCTGCAAGGACGCCGAGGACCGTGAGGAGCGGGCGCGGAAGATGGCGACCGTCGCGAAACCAGGTGGCAAAGCGCATGACGATTGTGCGGGAGGTTTCGTCGTCTGTGCAACTCGGGGGAAGTTCCAGAGGACGGCAGAATATGTGGCGTTGGGGATCCGGTGCGCCAGAGCTGGCCGTCGCAGCGAACCGAAACCACTTTTCCGGTATGCGTCAATTCTCGCCGGTGGTCCGCCACCTCATCGTACATGTGATGATTGTCGCCGTTGGCACACGCGGCGATGCGCAGACAGTTGCTCGCACGCCCGTTGGCGTCGCAAAGTCGGCGGATGTCCTCGTCGGCACGGTCATCGATGTGGTGGGACGTCCCATGTCGCAAATCGAAGTGTATATCGCCGGGACGGACCGTACGACCCGCACCGATACGCGCGGACTGTGGCGCTTTCCCAATCCACCGGCGGGCCCGCGGGTCGTTGTGGCGCGCGAAATCGGATTCGTTCCGTACGTGCGCGAGGTGCTGGTCGGAAGCGGCATCAATGACTCTGTGCCGCTCCTGCTGCGCCGATTTCCACGCACCCTGTCGCTGGTTGAAGTCCGAGCGCGAACCGCCGTCGCCACCAGCGACGCGAACACCGTTGCAGAACGGCTGATGCAAATGCGCGTGGGCTCCGGCCGGCTATTCACACGGGACTACATCCTGCAAATGCGCCCGTACTCGCTGGCCGAGCTGCTGTTCGGCGTCCCGGGCGTGAGTGTGCGTCGCGGACAGGGGGAAATCGTAGCCACGAGCACGCGCGCAGGCATTGGGATCATGAATGTCGAAGGACAACAGTGTCAGTTGCAGTTCTACCTCGACAACACGCCCATCGACAACGAGGGTGTGGCCACGCTGGATCCGCTGACGTTCCGCAGTGTGGAAGTGTATCCGCAGACCGTGCAGCTCACCGGATTGTCCATGCGGCCCGATCGCTGTGGCGCCATCGTCATCAACTCGCTGCGGCGGTAACGACGCACGCGGTAGCGACGCAAGCGGTGGCGACGTCGCCCGTCTGCTCGCCACCCTGACAGGCCGAAGTTGCCGTAGTGACGCGCGCCTCTGCCAGAGTGACAAACTGCGCTCGGCACGACTGATGCGTTTTGTGTGGGCGTGCCGCGCACGATGCGAGGCACGCGAGCCGCCTTGGTGGCGGACGATCCCAACTCCACTCCAACCGGAGAGCGCCCTCATGATCACGTCCAATTTCAACGCTGTCCTCGACCGGATGCTGACGCTCAGTCAGGCCATGTCAGAGACCGAGGACGGTATCCCCACAACCACCTCCCCACGCGCGCGGATCCAACTGTGGGTGCCTCCTGTCGACATCTACGAAACGGAGTCCGCGTTTGTCATAGAAGCGGACCTGCCCGGTGTGCACAGTGAGAACGTCGACATTCAGTTTGATCGCCATACGCTGACCATCAGCGGAACGCGCGGCGCCACCCTCCCGGCGAAAGACAAGGCCCAGCTCCGCGTGTTCAGCGCTGAACGACCGACGGGTTCATTCTCGCGCTCGGTTCGCCTACCGGAGCATGTGGATGCTGAAAAGATCGGCGCCAGATTCGCCGAAGGCGTGCTGACCGTACAGGTGCCGAAGTCAGTTGGCGCGCTGCCGCGGAAGATCGCCATTAGCGCGACGGCTGACGCAAAATCGATCTCGGCCTGATTCAGGAGCAACGCGGTCGTCGCGCCCCTCGGAGTTCCGCGGGGGGCACGACGGCCGTCAGTCCGATAGCGATCGCGACATCACCAAGTCGTTTTGTGCGTCGGAGCCGAGCATGAAGCGTTGCGACCCAACGGCGCGAAATCCGGACCGCTCGTAAAATCGGATCGCGCGCGTATTCTGCTCCCACACGCCAAGCCACAAGGTGCGGCCGCCGCGAGCGATCGCCTCGGCCACACACCGACCCATGAGCTGCTGGGCGAGGCCGCGTCCGTGCCACGGCTGGTCCACGTAGAATCGCTGGATCTCGACAGGAGATTCGCCAGCGACGTCTACGGTGATCGATCCCACCACGACGTACGCATACGCGGCCACCACGCCGTCGATCTCGGACAGCACACACACGCGTGCGGGGTCGGCCAGCTGGCACGCCTCAACGTCATCGCCGAACGCGTGTGCGCAGTAGGCCTCCATATCCGCAGAGCTGTTGTGTGCTGAAAACGTCTCGCTGAACGTGCGCTTGGCGAACTTGGCCAGCTGGTGCGCATCGGTTATGGTCGCAATCCGGAGCATGGGGAGCGAGGTGGCGTGGGGGCAGGTTCTAACCGTTACTTGCAATTGAAAGAATCTGGTGTTTTTCTTCCGATATGCAAAGAGTGTCGTCGCGCGCTGTCAAGCCCCGACCCGATCCTGCCGCCGTCATTACGAAAGCGGTCCTTGGCGCTGCCGACCGCCTCGCCCTTCGGCAAAAAGATCTGGCCGCTATCCTCGGCGCCAGCGAGGCCTCGGTGTCGCGTCTGCATCACGAGCGGCGCGTTGAGCCGGTGAGCAAGGAGGGCGAGCTTGCCCTGCTGTTTCTGCGCGCCTATCGCAGTCTCGACACGCTCGTCGGCGGTGACGACGACGCGGCGCGACGCTGGCTACACGCGGACAACATCCCGTTGGGCGGCGTTCCCGCCGAACGCATCAAGAGCGTGGAGGGACTGGTCGATGTCGTCCGATATCTGGACGCAGTGCGCGGGACCCTCTGAAATCCGCGCGCTCCGGCTCACCGCATGGCGGGTCGTCGAGTCGCAGCATCAGGTCTCCACGCGCAAGCTCGTCGACACGCTGGAAGAACAAGCGCTCCTCGAAGAACTGATCGACAGCGCCAAGCCGCCGACGACCGCAGACGCGCGTCAGCACTATCTCCTCACCACACCGTTTCGTTATCCGCCACTCACCCACGGGTCGCGATTTGGTGATCGGCGGGAACGCGGCATATGGTACGGCGCGGCAACGGTGGCCACGGCGATGGCGGAAGTGGCGTACTACCGGCTCGTCTTCCTCGAAGGCACGACCGCAGACCTTGGCCGCATCACGGTCGAGCTCACCGCCTTCCGTGTGCACACGCGCACCGCACGCGGCGTGGACTTGGTCGAGGCACCGTTCGCCGCGCATCGACGGGTAGTCGCGTCGCCGAGCCGCTATCGTGCCACGCAGGCGCTCGGTGCCGCCATGCGTGCCGACGGCGTGGAGATGTGCCGATACCCATCCGCCCGTGATCCCGAAGGCGGCGTCAACGTGGCCGTGTTCGTGCCGACGGTGTTTGGTCGCAGCGCGCCCCAGGGGTACCAGAGCTGGCGTTGTTCGGCCGACCGCGACATTGTGGAGCTCACCCGACGGGACCTTACCGTGAAGGAATCACTGGTTTTCGAGCGGCGCGTCTTTCTCGTCAACCAGCGGTTGCCAATGCCAGCGGTCGAGTAGCACCGTTCACCACCGCCTCGAGCCACACTCTCATCTGCCAATTGCATGGGCCTGGAAATACGATGCACCGTTCGCGTGGACGACGACCGTGGTCGACGCGACGATGTTGATGCCAAGGTGCTACTGGAAGGTGACGCGTTGATCGTGCGCGGCGAGGCGCGGGTGCGCGTGGCCCGGGTCGACATCGAACGGGTGACGCTGCGCGCCGGTGCGCTCACGGTGACGCATCGCGGTGGGTCGGTGCGCTTGCAACTCAATGAAGCGGCCGAACGGTGGCGCGCGAAACTCTCCGAAGTGCCGCGGACGCGTGTGCAAAAGCTTGGGGTGCAGCGTGGCATGCGTGTGTCGCTCCGCGACGTCACCGACGCGCAGATCGAAGCGGAGTTGCGGAGCGCGGGCGCCGAGATCGTGAACGCGAAGGACCCGAACATCGACCTGGTGCTGCTCGAAGTGCGGACATCCCGGCATCTCGCCGTGTTACCCGATGTGGCGGCCAATCTTGGCGCGGCCGCTGTGTGGGTGATTCATCCGAATGGGGTGACGGACGTGGGCGACGTGGAGATATTCCGCGCTGGAAAATCTGCTGGTCTTGTCGCATCCAAAACGATGTCGTTCGCTCCAGGCATATCGGCCGAACGACTCACACGCGGGCGCAGCGCGTGAGACGGGGCGCGTGACCTCGACTTAGCGCGGATCTGCGACGTCAAACACCACGGTGCGGACGGCGTTGTTGCCGTAGCCCAGCCGATTCCACGTCACCATATCTGGTTGCGTCTGGCCAGTGCTATCAGTGGCGCGACTGCGCAATGTATGACGTCCGCTCTGTGTCACGGTAATCGGGTATTCCCAGGGCGTCCACGCATACGGTGACGCTGGTGCGCCAATACTTGCCGACACCCACTCGTCACCGCCGTCGAGTGACAGCTCCACCAAACGGATCGCACCAGCGCCCGACCACGCCCACCCGCGCACGGTCAGCTGGCGATCGTTCATCGTGTGTTCGGTTGGCGACGTGATGATGGATTTCACCCGCATCCGCGTCACGGGCGCGATGACGTTGGCGACATCGTAGACGTACCGCTGTCGCTGAAAGTAGCCATCAAACGGTGCTGTGAGCACGTCAATGCGCTGCACCCACTTCACGTTGGCCATGCCGTACCAACCGGGGACCACGAGCCGCACTGGCGCACCATGCGCGCCCGTGAGTGGTGCGCCGTTCATGGTCAGCGCGAGGATGGTGTCCGCTTGCAGCGCATCATCGAGCGGCAGCGAGCGGGCAAATGTGACGCGTTCCGGCGCGTCGTCGCGGACACCGCCGTCCGCCGCTGTCACGAGGACTTCGCATGCCGTGGCCGCTACTCCACTGCGCTGCAGGACGTCGCGCAACGACGGTCCCGACCACACCGCGGTGCTCAGCGCGCCGCTCCCCCACGGTTCGCCGGTGGGCAGCGGGTGCATCGACAAGCGATCGTTGCCAGCACACTCCATGGTGCAGCCGATCGTACGTTGCGGCAACGCCTGCAGCCCGGCAACGTCGATGTCATACGGCACATTCACCGCACCGCCGACGCTGATCTGGTGCGACGCATCGAGCGCTGGCATGTCGAAGTTCGTGCGCACATAGACATTGGGCGCCGGTGTCACCGATTCGCTCAACGCATAGTCGGGCGTTTCCGCGTTGTACGGATGCTGACGGATCACGCGCAGTGGCGACGTCATCGCGGTCCCCGCTTTCGCCGTTTGGCACGCCGCGCGACACCAATCGCGTTCTGCGCCCACGCCGCCAGCGTGTCCTGATCTTCGATGAGCGCGCCGGACACTTCATAGTACTGCATCACTTCACCGCCTTCGCCGAACGGGCGGAACGGTCCCATGCCGATGGCTTCGAAATCACCGCGCGTTTCATCGTCGACTTTGAAGTACAGTGTGTCGTTGTCGAGCAGAGCGAAGAACAAGTCCTCGCTGTAGATGCCGACGCCGCCAAACATGCTGCGTGCGCGGACTGCGGGGAGCACGCGTGCCAACTGTTCCAGCATGAACGCTCGATAACTCTCACTGACCGCCACTGGCACCTCCAGCGCAGCCTAGCGATGCGGTTCGCGATAGCACGGTCATGATTGCAACGGCCAACGTTCTACCGCGCCGCTCAACGTCGTCCCGTTGTGTTCGAGATACAACATGCCATCGCTCAACGACAGCGCGAACTTCATCCGACGGTCAAATCGTTCCACCAGCGCAGTGATCAAATCACGATCGATCGCATACAGTTCGATCGCCTCCGCACGATGAATGCGTGTACCCGCCAGCTGCCGCTGCAGTTGCGCTGGATCTCGATGCGTATACACGGCCACGCGCGGCGACGCCTTGCTGGCCTTGTGCAACCGGGCCGCGTCCGGCGCGCCGATTTCGATCCAGACTCTGAGCGCACCAGTCAGGTCGCGCACCGCGATCGTGGGCTCATCAGGGTCCGAGACTCCTTTGGAGAACACAATGCCCTCGGCGTACTCGAGACAGTACGCCAGCAAGCGCGCGACAAAGTATTCGCTCGACTCCGACGCGTGCATCGCGACACGTAGCGTGAGCGTGTCGTATACACCCCGATCGACGTTCGCCAACTGAATGTCGAACGTGTACATCGTTGAGGTGAGCGCCACTCAATCCACCATCATCGCTGTTTGCTGATCACACACGTACTGCGGCATCACCGAACGTACGTCAGCCAACCAAACGTGT
>JANMKU010000405.1:0-17811 GCA_031372205.1 Gemmatimonadaceae bacterium
TGAGTGCGCAGAGATTCGGCAACTCGAAGCGTACGACGTCCCCGTGAATCTGCGTGCCAAAGTGCGCGGCGACACGTTCGCGCGTGACGTAGCGGTCGAGAACGGCGTACCACTCCGGGCGGAGCGCGATGAGGCCAATGTTTGCGGTGTCACCCTTATCACCGCTGCGCGCGTGCGCGATGTCCAATAACCGTACATGCATGGCGACTACTCCAGGATGCGAACAGTGGTGGACACGGCGCGTTTGTCGAGCAGCGCAGGCCAAAAGGCGACGATCTCTTCGACCTTGGGTCGGCCGCCAGCGAAACCCGTGACTGATGGTGGGCCATTCAGCACTAGCGGCACAATTTCGCGAGTGAAACGCTCGACCGCCGCGCGGTCGTTGCCGCGTACGCCGATGCGATATTGCACTTCCGGCGCGGCGTGTCCATCGCCGGCCATCGGGCCGTGTGTTGCGTTGGCCCCAACGAACTCGCTCAGCACCTGATCAAAGTGGAGACCGAGATTGTCGAGCCGTTCGCGGAGCACGCGATCGGCCAACTGCGCTTTCTCCATCGCATCCGGCCATGCGTAGACCAGGGAGCCGACGGCTTTGTAGCCGGCGCGATAAGCAATCGAGACTTTGAGAAACGGCGTCGGCGGCGCGCCCGTGATCCCGAACACGCGCACACGATTCTCGGCGACTTGTTCGAGGCGAATACTGGCGAAGTTGGCCACGACATCCGGGGTGATATAAGCGTGCGGATCGCCCATCTCGTAGACCAGTTGTTCGGTGACACTGGGGACCGAGACACGACCGCCAGTTCCTGCGTGCTTGGTGATGACAAAGCTGCCGTCAGGCGAGGCCTCAGCGATGGGATAGCCGACGTTGGCCAGATCCGGAATGGTGCGCCATTCATGCAAGCAGTTGCCGCCGGACGATTGCGCGCCACACTCCAGGATATGTCCGGCCACAATCCCTGAGGCCAGCGCGTTCCAGTCGTCTGCCCTCCAACCGAATTCATGTCGCAGCGGCGCCATCGTCAGCGCGGTGTCGGTACTGCGGCCGATGACCACGACGTTGGCGCCACCTTGCAACGCCTCCACAATCGGTGTTGACCCGATGTACGCGTTGGCCGACAGCACGTGTTCGCGAATGGTCGACAGCGGCGCGCCGGTATCCATGTTCGCGAGCGGATGTCCGGCGGCGAGCAGTTCGTCCAGTCGATCAAGGATATCATCGCCACTCACCACACCGACGCGAATCTTTCCGCGCACGTCGTGTTCTGTGGCGGCGTTGAGGACTGCCGTGGCGCACGCGTCGGGGTTCACGCCGCCGGCATTCGCGATCACCTTCACCCCACGATCCGCGACCGCCGGGAAAATGCTCTCCATCGCCCCAACGAAATCGCGCGCGTATCCCATGCGCGGGTCACGTTCCTTCTGCTTTTGCAGAATAGACATCGTGACTTCTGCGAGGTAATCCAGCATGAGATAGTCTATCGGTCCCCCGTTGACCTGGCGCTGCGGCGCCTCTAGCCAATCGCCCCAGAAGCCCTGCCCGCTCGCCACACGAACGAGCCGTGGTCCATCACTCATCGAAGCTCCTATATGGTGGATTGCGGTGCGTTCGCTTCAGACCGATGCGCCAGGCATCGGCGGGAGGACAAAGGCGCCGAGATGTGGTCCGGGATTCCGGCTGGCTGCGCGCAGTGCGAGCGCCAGCATCGTCCGCGTGTTTTCCGGGTACAGAATCGTGTCGGCGAATCCGCGCGCGGCAGCGTACCGCGCATCGAGTTGCTCCTCATAGTCGGCGCGCATCGCATCGACAGCGCGCGCAACCTCAGCGGACGGTGGTACGCCAGTTGTACGCGCGGCGGCGAGCGCCGGGCCATGCACCGCTTGCAGGGCCGCCTCACCTTCCATCACGGCCATGCGCCCCGTGGGCCAGCTAAACAGAAAATCCGGATCGAATCCCTGGCCGGCCATGGCGTAGTAGCCAGCTCCACTCGCGTGATTCACCGTCAACACGATTTTCGGCACGCGCGCGCAGGCCATCGCTTCAACGAAGCGCGCGCCGGCGCGAATAATTCCTTCGTGCTCGGCCTCAGGACCTACCATGAAGCCAGAGACATCCTGCACGAACAACAGCGGGAGGCCCTGGCGATCGCAGCGCTCGATAAAGAATGCCACCTTTTCCGCACTTTCGGCGTACACGATACCACCGAACCGCGGCTTCTCGCCGACCCGACCTTTGATCAGCCCGCGCTGATTCGCGATCACTCCAACCGCGATGCCTTCGATGCGTGCATCGCCGCAGATCATCTCTTTCGCCAGATTCGGCTGAAACTCATCGAGCTCGCCATCATCCAGCACCGCGCGCAAGAGTCCATGCATGTCGTACGACATGCGATGGTCAGTCGGTAGCAGGTCGTAGAGATCCTGTGGTGGCAACGCCGGCGGGCGAAACGTCGGGCGGTCGGCGTTGACGAGGCGCGGCAATCGTGACACCAGGTCGCGCAACTTCTCGAGGCAAGCAGTGTCGTTGTCGACCGCGTAGTGCGCGACGCCCGAGACTTCCGTATGCGTGACGGCGCCGCCCAGTGTTTCACCGTCCACGGTCTGTCCGGTTGCGCCTTTCACCAGGTTTGGACCGCCCAAGCCCATGAAGGATGACCCTTTGACCATGAGGATCACGTCGCTGAGCGCGGGGAGATACGCGCCACCCGCCACACATTGTCCCATCACCGCGGCGAACTGCGGAATCCGCAGGTAGCGTCGCATGATGGAGTTGTAGTAGAAAATGCGCGCCGCACCAAACTGGCCTGGGAAGACTCCTCCTTGATACGGGAGGTTCACACCAGCGGAGTCGACGAGATACACGATGGGAATCCGGCAGCGCATCGCGATTTCCTGCGCGCGCAGGATCTTGGAGATTGTCTCGGGCCACCATGACCCTGCCTTGACGGTCGCGTCGTTGGCCACCACCACCACTTCGCGTCCATCGATGATCGCCACGCCGGTGATGACACCTGCACCTGGTGCCTGGCCGTCGTACTTGTCGTACGCGACCAATAGGCCGATCTCGAGAAACGGAGTATCGGCGTCCGCCAACCGCTCCACGCGTTCGCGCGCCGTCAGCTTTCCCTGCGCGTGCTGCTTCTCGATCTTTTCCGGCCCCCCGCCCAACCGAAGCCGCGCTTCAAGTTCGCGCACTTCGGCCGCCAACTGACGCAGTCGTGACGTCACGTTTCTTGCTGCTGGCGGGAAGCGAACCATTCGCGGATGTAGGTCACCAGATCCTGGGTACTGGTGCCCGGTCCGAAGAGACGCGCGATGCCACGCTGCTGCAGTGCATCCATGTCCTCTTTGGGAATAATGCCGCCACCCGTGAGCAGGATGTCATCGCGTCCGGCCTCGACCAACAGGTCGCGCACGCGAGGAAACAGGGTCATGTGCGCACCACTCAGAATCGACAAACCGACGACGTCCACATCCTCCTGAACGGCGGCAGTCGCAATCATCTCCGGTGTTTGATGCAGCCCCGTATAAATCACTTCCATGCCGGCATCGCGCAGCGCCGCTGCGACTACTTTCGCCCCTCGGTCATGTCCGTCCAGGCCGGGTTTGGCCACCAACACACGAATCGGTCAGGTCATCAGTTGAGGCTCGATAGAGGCCCTCGGGCACCCGAGAGCGGTATGGAAACGTAGTGGGCGTCGAATGGCGCCAGCAACGGTCGCAGACGGCGGTCCGAAGAGGACGCTAGCCGTCTTTTCGAGCAACGAGCACCATCTCACTGGAGCGCCGTGTCAGCGGTCGATCATGCCAAGCATCAAACGCCTGCTCAACGACCAGGCCGACTTCCTGCATGCGCGATGCGAGCTCGGACGCGGTGTACAGCCGGATCCGGTGCACACGCTCTCCCTGCCCAGTTGGACCGCGCCACGTCGACGTGATTTCAAGAAATCCCGACAGCGGATCGAAGCGCCGTTCCTGTCCGAACACGGTTCCGTCGGCCGTGCTCCACCAATCGCGGGCAAGAAAGCGCGTCATGACGCCGTCTCGGCTCCCGCCATGCCACACTAGGACTCCCCCGGGCTTGAGGACACGCGCAAATTCGCTGAGCACACGCAGGTCGTCTCGCGGGGAGTCAAAGAACCCGAACGAGGTAAACAGATTGGCGACGGCATCAAATCGTCCCGTCCACCGCGCGGGCAGCTTGCGCATGTCGCCGCGGGTGTAGCGTAACCGCGGACCGATGCCACGCGCCTTGGCGACGGCAAGCAAGTCCTGTGAATAGTCAAGCCCATCGACGTTGAATCCCGCCTCGGCCAGCAAATGCGCGTGTCGGCCTTGACCGCACGGGACGTCCAGGATGCGCGCACCCGACGGCAGTTCGAGCAAGTCAATCAGGCGAGCGACTTCGCGCCGATCACGGGCCAGGTCAAAGATCGGCTCGTACTCGTGCAGATAGTGCGCGTCGAACTGTGTGGCCCACCACGGGGAGGTGCTCAGAAGAACACCGGTTCGCGATAGGCGCCAAACACGTCTTCGAGTGCCGCACGGATCTCGAACAACGTGCAGTACGCTCGCGCGCAATCCAGTATGAACGGCACAACGTTTTCTTCCGTGCGCGCAGCCGCCCGCAGCGCGTCCAGGCGCGTCGTCACGAGCTCGTTGTCACGGCGCGCGCGGAGTGCCGCCAACTTCGCGCGTTGCTCCAAGTCTGCTTCCTCACCGATGCGCAGCGTCGCTATCGACAGCCCCTGATCATCAGTGACAAACTCATTGACGCCGACGACCAGCTTGCGATGCTGTTCGATCTCCCACTGCTGTCGGGCCGCACTCTCGGCAATGCGCTTTTGAAACCACCCGTCCTCCAGCCCGCGGACTACACCGCCGAAGCTGGCAATCTGTTCGAAGAGCGATTCAGCTTCCTGTTCCAACTGGTCGGTCAACGCCTCCACGTAGTACGAGCCGCCGAGCGGGTCGATGACGTTGGGTACGCCAGACTCATAGGCCAGAATCTGTTGCGTGCGGAGCGCCACTTCGACCGCAGACTCTGTGGGCAACGAGAGTGTTTCGTCCAGCGAGTTCGTATGCAGCGACTGCGTGCCGCCGAGCACCGCGGCGAGCGCTTGATACGCGACCCGCACCACGTTGTTGGTGGGCTGCTGCGCCGTGAGTGTGACGCCGGCGGTCTGCGAATGAAAGCGCATCATCCACGAGCGCGGATTGGTTGCGCCGAAGCGTTCTTTGAGGTGACGCGCCCAGATGCGTCGTGCGGCGCGCAGCTTGGCAATCTCCTCGAAGAAATCGTTGTGGATGTCCCAGAAGAATGACAGGCGCGGCGCGAAGTCGTCGACATCAAGTCCACGGGCGATGCCGCGCTCGACGTATGTGAAGCCATCGGCCAGCGTGAATGCGAGCTCTTGCGCGGCCGTCGATCCCGCTTCGCGAATGTGGTATCCGGAAATGGAGATGGTATTCCAGTTCGGTGCATGTTCGGCGCACCACGCGAACCCATCGACGATGAGGCGCAGCGCCGGCTCAATGGGAAAACACCACGCGTGCTGCGCCATGTATTCCTTGAGGATGTCGTTCTGTACCGTCCCCTGAATCTGTGTCGCACTCACGCCCTGTTTCTCAGCGGCCGCCACGTAGAAGCAGAGGAGGATGATCGCTGGCCCGTTGATCGTCATCGACGTCGATACTTTGTCGAGCGGAATGCCGTCAAACAGGGCCTCCATGTCCGCCAGCGACGAGATGGCGACGCCGCACTTGCCGACCTCGCCTTCTGAGCGCGGATGGTCGGAGTCGTAGCCCATCAACGTTGGGAAGTCGAACGCGACCGAGAGCCCGGTCTGCCCTTGCGACAACAGATACTTGTAGCGCTGATTGGTCTCGCGCGCGGTGCCAAAGCCGGCGAACTGCCGCATGGTCCACAGCTTCCCGCGATAGCCGGTGGGATGAATGCCCCGTGTGAACGGGTACTGCCCAGGCAATTCGAAGGCGGTGCCAGCGGACCCTTCCAGGTCCAGCGCCGTGAACAGTGGTGGCACTTCCGCGGCAGAGTTGGTGAAGGCAATGTCGCGCTTGCGCCCTGTCTCGTACTGCGCTCGCCATCCACGGACTTCACTCCGCAGTTGTTCGAGTTCGTCCTGTTGCTGGCGCACCACATCTTCGAGGTTTGGTATCGTCGTCATCAGTTCGTCCCGGTTGACTGCGCGTGCCCCGCACCCGTCAGAAGGTGTCCGCTTCGCGCACGAAGTACGTCGGCCACAGCAAACGGCGCAATCTCACCGGCCTCAAGCGCGGGGAGCTGCGCGTCCAACCATGCGCGCGTGTCATCATCATGCCACAAACGCTCACGCAATTGTTGCTCCACAACCTCCACGACACGCTCTCGGAGCCGAAGCCGCCGTCGGCGGAGGAGCTCACCGCTCCGCTCAAGATAGCCAACGTGTCGTTCCAAGGCGTCGAGCACCTCCGGGATGCCCTCGCCGCTCGCCGCTACGGTTCGGAGTACGGGCGGCGTCCAGTGTTCCGGTTCGGCTTGCATCGCCGCGGCACGCGCAGCGCGGGCAGGATTCATCGCGTCGCGGAGGGCATCTCGGTCCGTCATCTGCCGCAAGTCCACACCGTGATGCGCTGGCATATGCGTCGAGGCGCCGGTACGCAAACCCAGCATCAGCTCAATGTCGTTACGCAGCCGGTCGGCTCCTGGACGGTCCGCCTTGTTCACGGTGAAGACGTCGGCGATCTCCATCACGCCAGCTTTGAGCGTTTGGATGGCATCGCCTGACTCTGGAACCAGCACCACCAAGGTACTGTCGGCCGCGCGGGCGATGTCGAGTTCGCTCTGTCCTACGCCGACGGTTTCGAGGAGGATCACGTCCATGCCGAACGCGTCGATCACGTCGCAGGCCTCGCGCGTTGCCATCGCTAAGCCGCCCAGCGAACCGCGCGTCGCCATCGATCGAATGAACACGCCCGGATCGAGGGCCACCTCCTCCATGCGAATGCGATCGCCGAGCAGCGCGCCCCCGGTGAAGGGCGATGTTGGGTCGACGGCCACGATGCCGACGCGGAGGCCCGCGGCCCGATAGGCCAGCGCGAGTCGGGTTGTTAGTGTGCTCTTGCCAGCGCCTGGCGGCCCGGTGATGCCAATGCGTCTCGCCCGTCCCACCAACGGGTGCAGTACGGTGAGCAGCGCACTGAAGCCGTCCCGATGATTTTCCACGATGCTCACCGCACGGGCGAGCGCCGACGTGCGACCTGCACGAAAATCCGTCAACAGCCGTTCAAGCGCTGGCGTCACCAATGGCTCGCTCATGAAGTGCTGTCTGGTGGTGCAACGTCGCGTGCGGCCGGCTCGTCATGCTCATCGCGAATGTCTCCAACGAGCTCTTCAAGGAGGTCTTCCATCGTCACGAGACCGCGAACATCGCCGTTGTCGTTGCGAACGATGGCCAGCTGTCGGCGCGCACGCAAAAACTCGAACAGCAGCTCGCTCGCCGGTTTGTCCGGTGTGGTCATCGACACGGGTCGCAACGTGGGCATGCGTTCGCCGGCCAGTCGGAACACATCGAGCACGTGAATCATGCCCACGATGTTGTTCGCGGTGTCGCGATAGATCGGGACTCGACTGTACGCCGACTGGGCGATGGCGCGCGCCAGTTCCATCGGGGCGAGCGACGCGTCGATCAGGAACATGTCATTGCGTACGGTCATCACATCAGCAGCGGACTTGTCGCCGAACTGCATCACGCCGGAGATGATATCCATCTCTTCCGGTGAGCCCATCCCATCAAACGCCCCATCGCGAAGCAACTCTTCCAGTCCTTCCCGCGATTCGGCGAGCGCCGATCGTTTGGCGGGCGGCACGACCAGAGCGCTTGCGGCTTGCGCGACGCGCTCGAACGGCGACACTACAAGGTCAACGACCCGCAACAATGGCACGAGCACCGGCACCAGTTGCGGGGCCCAGCGACGGCCGATCGCCCGTGGGATAAGTTGGCCAACCACGAGCAGCAGCAGCAGGAAGAACGCCGCATCGCGCGCGAACGCCCACGGTGTAGAGCCTTCGCTTCCCGCCAACAGCGCGCCCATCGTGAAGACCATCAGCATGCTGCCCGTGTCCGCGGCATGCGTGAGGCGTGCCGGCCGCTCGAAGTAACGGGACATCGTGCCCGCACTTCCATGACTATGCTCGATCCAGTGCCGCAGCCACAGGCGGCTGACCACGCGAACGGCAGTCGCGCCGGCGGTGATGACCGCGACGAACCCCACGACCAACAGCATGATCGCAATCGACATTATGGCGCTCCGTCGGAGGCGCCCACGAGACGCTCAAAGAACACGCGCTCGATTTTACGACGGACCACCCGCTCGACGATGACACGAAATGGTCCGATCGTGAGGGATTCGCCGGCACGCGGCACGCGTCCGAGCGTCTCCAGAATCAGGCCGCCCACCGAGGTCACATCATCCCGCTCGAAGTCGTGATCGAGGGCCTCCGATAGGTCACTGAGATTCATCCCCCCGGTGACCCAGAATCGCGTGTCTTCCTCCGAGCGAACGCGGCGTTCTTCCTGATCGTACTCATCGCGAATCTCACCGACCAGTTCTTCCAGTACATCTTCAATGGTAACCAGGCCTGCCGTTCCGCCATATTCGTCGGCGACAATGACGATGTGTCGACCCGACGCACGGAATTCGCGCAACAGATCTGCAATGCGCTTTGATGGCGGGATGAATGCAACCGGCCGAATGAGCGACAACCAGCCCGCAGTTGGCTCTTCGTCGTCCAGCACGGATTGCAGCAAGTCTTTCGCATACAGCACGCCAATGATCTCGTCGGCCGTCTCTTCGAATACCGGCACGCGCGAGTGCTGTGCACTGCGTACGCGGTCCACCACTTCCGACCACGGCGTTTCTTTTTCGATGCCGATGATGTCGACGCGCGGCACCATAACTTCTTCAGCCGTCGTCTCGCCGAAGTCGAAGATGCCGAGCAGCAGATCGCGTTCGTCGCGCGTAACGTCGGCTTCGCTGGTGATCACTTCCCGAAATTGCGCCGCCGCCTCTTCACGTCGCTCAAGCGATGCGTTCGCGTCCGTGACCACCTCGCTGAGTGCCGAATCCAGCCACTCACCCATACGCACGACTGGCGCGAGCACGGCTTCCGTCGCTGACGTGAACCATCGCAGTCGATCGCCGTGGTCGTCGCCCAGTGCATCGCCAATCGCCCGTGCCGCGCTTTCAGCGGCAGCGATGGTGACGAGTCCGGCGATCGCCAACAGAGCCAGCGCCTGCGGCGTACCTCGTTCCGCGAGGCCGAGTGCAAGTGCGATCGCGCTACCAGCGATCCCGTGCCCAAGCACGCGCGCAAACGCCAGCGCACGATGCGTGCGTTCGCGCGATAGCACCGCTCTCGGCACATGCGGTAGTGGCGGCACAACCCCTCCGCGATCGATGCCGGTCGCACTTTGTGGCGCCTCCGACAGTAGCGCGCCGTCGGCGACAGCCGCCAGCGACGCGATCCCAGCACCTAATGCCGCGACGGACCACGCGATGAGGCTCACGGCGGTACCGCTACGGCTGTCCAATAGCGCGCAAGCAGTTGTTCCTGGCGTCGCCACATGGGACTCGTCGTCCGGTCCTGTTCCGGGTGTTCCCAGCCGCAGGCATGCAGCGTGCCGTGCACCACGAGGCGCGCCAATTCCTCACGCACGCCAACCCCGTGGGCGCGCGCTTGCACGCGTGCAACATCGGGGCAGATGTAGATGTCGGCGACGACAACCCCAGTGGGGTCTTCACCAAGCGCGAAGGTGATCACGTCCGTCGGGCCGCGATGTCCAAGGTGCGTCCGATTGAGCATCGCCATGCGCCGCGCATCGACGAGCGTGATCGATAGCAGGGCACGCGGAACGCGCAGCGACTGCAGCACACGCAGCGCCAACGCCGACAACCGTTCGAGTGCAACCGCCGAGCGAACGCCTGTTGCATCGATCGCGACGGAACGCGCGGTCGGTCGAGGTGGTGTGTTGCGTGTGCGTGCCTTCACCGTTGATCAGCCGCCAACGGCGTCCTCGTTGTAGGCGCGAATGATGTCGCGCACCAGACGATGACGGACGACGTCGGCATCCGTGAAGTAGTGGAAACTGATGCCTTCAATGCCCGACAGAATGCGCTCGATCTGCATCAAGCCGGAATCCTCGCGCTTCGGTAGGTCGACCTGCGTCTTGTCACCGGTGATAACGATCTTGGAATTCACACCGAGTCGCGTCAGAAACATTTTCATCTGCAACGCGGTGGCGTTCTGCGCCTCGTCCAGAATAACAAACGCGTCTCCAAGGGTGCGTCCGCGCATGAACGCCAGCGGTGCGACTTCGATCGTGCGCGACTCGATCAGTTTGACGATGCGCTCGGCCGGCATGAAGTCGTCGAGCGCGTCGTACAAGGGCCGCAGATACGGGTCCACCTTGGCCTGCATGTCACCTGGCAGAAACCCAAGATTCTCACCCGCCTCGACAGCGGGTCGCGCCAGAATGATGCGCCGCACCCGCTTGCGCATGAGCGCATCGACCGCTGCGGCCACAGCGAGGTACGTCTTCCCGGTGCCAGCAGGTCCAATGCCAACGACAATATCAAACTCGGCGATCTGTTTGAGGTACTCGGCCTGCCCTGGCGTTTTGGCTTGAACTGCGCGACGCGCACCAGGCAGCACTAGCGCGCCACCATTGGCTCCGGGCAATGCGTCAGCTGGCCGTTCGGCGAGCGACAGCCTGAGGACATCGTCGGCGCCAAGCGTCCGGCCTTCGCGCGCCATGCTGACCATCGCGATCGCCATCTGTTCCGCGCGCGCGACCGCATCCGCTTCGCCGCTGATCGACAGCGCATCGCCGCGTAGTGCGACGCGCGCACCCGTTGATCGCGCCAATTCGATCAGATTCGCGTCATTGACGCCAGTGAAGAGCAGCAGGTCCGCTCCTTCGACTGACACGCGCGTTGTTGTCGGCGTCGTCATCACGCAGCGCCGGCACGCGGCTGCAGGGTCAGCCCTAACTCGTCCAGGTCGCGCGCCGCCACTGGGACAGGCGCACCCTCGAAGAGAGCGCGCGCGGCGGTTGTTTTGGGGAACGCGATCACGTCGCGCAGCGATGGCGCGCCGGCCAGCAACATCGCGATGCGATCGAAGCCAAGTGCAATGCCCCCATGCGGCGGTGCGCCGGCACGCAGGCCCTCCAACAGGAATCCAAAGCGCCGTTCATGCTCGTCAGCGTTGCCGATGCCCAGCAGCGTGAACATGCGCGATTGCACCTCAGGATCACTGGTCCGGATACTGCCGCCGCCAAGCTCTGTACCGTTCAAGACCACGTCGTACGCGAGCGCTCGCCAACGCGCCGGCTGATCCGGAAAATCACGCATGTCATCCGGATGCGGTGCGGTAAACGGGTGGTGCACGGCGGCAAGCGCTCCCGTTTCAGGATCTTCTTCGAACATCGGGAAGTCCACCACCCACAGGAACTGCTGCGCCTTTTCGTTCACGAGGTCGAGTCGGCGCGCACACTCTTGACGGATACGATCGAGTGCTGGGTTGGCTATGCGATCCGTGGCCGCCACCAGCAGCACCAAATCACCCTCAGTCAATGCGAGCGCGTTCCGCAGGGCGTCGGTGACGTACTTCGCCAGCGGACCCTCGTAGACACCGTCGACCAGCCGCAGTCGCAACAGGCCTGCGGCGCCAGCGCTTTTCGCCAGCGCCTCGAGTTCGTCCACCTGCTTGCGGCTCCACGCGGCGGCACCCGGTAGCACGATGCCGCGTATCCGCGACCCAGACGCCAGTGCGTTCCGCGTTACGACAAAGTCAACGTCGGCGAACGCCGCACTGAAGTCGCGGATGGGAAGCGCGTAGCGCAGATCCGGTCGATCGCAGCCGTATGACTCCATCGCTGCCGCATACGTCATGCAGTCGAAGTGCTCGGGGATCGCGAACCCGCCCTCCTTCCAAATTGCGCCGACGAGCGACTCGGCCAACCGGAGGATGTCCTCTTGCTCGACAAACGATGCCTCGACGTCGATCTGCGTGAACTCCGGCTGACGATCTGCGCGCAGGTCTTCATCGCGGAAGCAGCGCGCGATCTGGAAGTATCGATCGAATCCACAGCACATAAACAACTGCTTATAGATTTGCGGAGACTGCGGGAGCGCGTAGAACTCACCGGGATGTACGCGACTGGGGACGAGATAGTCGCGCGCCCCCTCTGGCGTCGGCTTTGTCAGAATCGGTGTTTCGAGTTCCAGATAGCCGTGCTCACTCAGGAACCGGCGCGTGACCTGCAACAACCGATGACGGAGGACGAGGTTTTCTTGCAGTTCCGGTCGACGCAGGTCGAGGTAGCGATGACGCAGTCGCAAATCCTCGGCGGCCAATTTCTCGTGCTTGCCGCGCGCCACCTGCAGTGCTGGTGTGACCGCCGGCCCGACCACGCGCAGGGCCGTGACACGCAGCTCAACCTCACCGCTGCCCATGTCTGGATTGATCCGATCGGACGCACGGGCGACGACTTCTCCTTCGCACAGGACGACCGATTCGACGCCGACGGATGCAGCGAGCGCCAGCACATCGGCCGCCGTCCATGCGGGCCCGAAGGCCAATTGCAGCAGGCCGGTGCGATCTCGTAAATCGATGAACACCAGCCCACCGAGGTCACGGCTCCGATGCACCCATCCGCCGAGGCGAACGCAACGCCCGACGTCTTCCCGCCGCAGCATGCCGCACGCGTCGGTGCGCAGCGCAGTGGCCAATACGTTGGTGATCGCGTTGGACGAGGACGACTCGTCAGACAATGGCGCGGATCGAGACTCGGACAAGATCACGAACAAAACTCCTGGCGTCGGTACGCCACGTGGTAAAGAGCGAAAGAGAAACCGTTGGATATCAGCGCCGATGCGCGGAACGCACTTCGCGCACGAACTCTGCGGCGGACGTTGTCGCGCGCAACCGGCCGATCAGGCCCGGTCGGCCGAGCACTCGCGAAATGGCACGCAGCGCCTGGAGATGTTCAGATGGAGCGTCGGATGGCGAGAGCAGGAGAAACAGTACATCGACGGCATTCCCGTCTGCCTGCCCAAACACGATTGGCTCGTCCAGCACGGCCGCTGATAGTTGCACGTTCCGCACGAAAGGTGTGCGCAAGTGCGGCAGCGCGACACCGTCGTCGAGCGCCGTGGGAAAGGTTGTTTCCCGCGCCAAGACTTCCCGCAGTATGGCAGCCTGCATTGGAGAATCCGGCGCGGCCAGCGCCACCAATTCGGTGAGCACCGCATCTTTGCTTCGCGCGGCGAGGGGAACCGCAACGCGGGCAGGGGTCAGCGAAGAGATGAAAGGCAAGGTGGTCGTTGAGGGGTACAACTGATTGAACCTAAAGGCCTTACCATGCTCGTGGAAGCGACGTACCGTTGCGTGCGCTGCTTGACCGGTGTCCGCGGTGGCCGTTACACTCCTCGCAATGCGCTCTTTGTTGTGCTGCGGGACGCCCGCACTCTTGCTGGTTGGAACGCTCGGAGCGCAACCGATTCCGGCGCGCGACCTTCTCGAATTTCCGCTTGGGGCCGTCTTCGAACCAGCCGCTTTGGCCGCTGAACCAGGGGCTGGCCTCTGGAATCCGGCGGCCGGGATGCTGCACCGCGGCGACCGGTTGCGGTTCAGCGTGACCGCGCTAACGACGGCGCAGGATCAGGGCGTCGGGGGGCAGCTGCTGTCGGCGGCCTGGCGCCGTCCGGGTGGGGTGACGTTCGGCGTGTCAGTGGCGCGTGCTGCCGTGTCCAATATTCTGCGAACCGATACCGATCCACAGACGGCGGGTGAGGTGCCGTATAGCAGTCTCCTCGCCTCGTTCTCGGCGTCGCGTGACGTGGTCCCCCACGTGACGGTTGGTGCGGCGGCCCGCTGGAGGCAAGGGAGCGCCGATGGTGATGTTCGCCATGCCGTGGCCGGCGACCTCGGAATTCTTGTGCATGATTTACCGTGGCGCAGTGCACGCGTTGCGGTGTCAAGTTTTTTGTGGCGACCGGGGCGAGAGATCGACGATCGCCCGGCAATACTGGCGGCGGTTGATGCCCGTGTCGCCGGCCGCGCGGCGCGTGATCTCCGGCTTGGCTATAGCTACAACGGCGTCAATCGCGGGGCGCGAGAGTCTGGCGTATTCTCTGTCATGAGTCTGGACTTGGTCGAAGCACGCGCCGCATTGCTGCGCACCTCGCTCGCGGGGCGATCGCTGACCAGGATTCGCTACGGAATCGGCTTGCGGTTTGCGCAATACGTCGTCGGAATCGCGCGAGAAGAGGGCGTATCGGGATTGGGTCCGCTGTATCAGTACTCGTTCAGTACGACGTTGCGATGACCCACGAACTCACGTCAATATCCGTGCGGGACACGCGGGAAAACCTGCTCGACCTCGCACCCGACGCGGCACTCGAGCGCTTGCGGCAATGGCTCGCGGAGCGAGGCGAGGCGCCCTATCGTGCCGCGCAGATTTTTCGTCGACTGTGGGAAATGCCCGTCGATTCCTTCGACGCGATCACCGAATTGTCGGCGCCGCTGCGGGCCGCACTCGGGGTGACGTTCGTGCTGCCGCGTCTGGCCCTTGCCGCCCGACAGTCGTCCATCGACGGCACCGAAAAGTTTCTGTTCCGCCTCGCCGATGGCCAACTCATTGAGACGGTGGCCATCCCCGACGGTGGCCGTCTCACGTTGTGCGTTTCGTCGCAAGCGGGTTGTGCGTTGCAGTGCGCGTTCTGCGCAACCGGCGCCATGGGGTTTCAGCGGAACCTCACGCCATCGGAAATTGCCGGTCAGGTGCGTGAACTGCGCATGCTCACACCCGCCCTGCTCGCGACGAACATCGTGTTCATGGGGATGGGTGAACCCCTGATGAACTGGAACGCCGTCGATGTAACGCTTTCGCTGCTCAACGACGCGCGAGCACTCGGCATCGGCGCGCGACACATCACCATCTCGACGGTTGGCATTCTGCCGGGCATCGTCGCCCTCGCCGCGCGCCCTGAACAATTCCGGCTCGCGATATCGGTGCACGCACCAAGCGATGCGTTGCGCCACACGCTCATGCCCGTGAACACCAAATACCCGTTGGCCGACGTAATTGACGCGGCACGGGCATTCGATCGGCGCGTCACGTTTGAGTATGTGATGCTCGGTGGCGTCAACGATCAGCCCGAACACGCGGCGCAACTCGCCGCTCTGGCCCGCGAGTGCCGCGCCTTCGTGAACCTGATTCCGCTGCATCCTGGCGGTACGATGGGTTTCTCGCCGTCTACCCCCGCGACGATAGCCTCTTTCGCCCGTGCGCTCCGCACGCGCAGTGTTGAAACGGCCGTTCGACGCAGTCGCGGTCTCGATATCGCCGCTGCGTGTGGCCAGCTACGGACGGAGCGGTTGGGACGGCGGTTGCCAGTCGCTGCCAACGAAGACCGATAGATCCACCACGCGCGAGCTGTCCGTTTGCGTTTCAACCACGCCGACGCCAAGCGCTCGCTGCACGCGCGCTGCCCAGTCGAGATGCCCAGTATGCACGATGATCAGAGAAGCCCGTGGCGCGACCTTTCCCGTCTCAAAGTCCACGACGTCGTAACCGAGATCGCGGAGCACTGCCGTGGCGCGTCGCGCCAACCCCTGCACCGCAGTCGTATTGACGACACGCACGCGAATGCGGACCCCAATCGGCGCCCGCGCCAGGGTATCTGACGGCACCACGAGCGCGACGCGCGCCGCAGCGGGTGCCTGGCGCGTGAGCACAAACCAACTACCGGTGCCGACCAATATCGCGACAACGATGGCGACCGCGACGGTCCACGGCACGCGATGACTCGACGTATGACTCGGTGTGGTGATCGGAGGCATGCCGCTCATCATCGCACGGCGTTCCACAAGGATACGGTCTCTGGCGCAAGCCCCTTGCCCTCGCGCAAGGCCCACTCAATGCGCACGCGAACGACCTGGCGGAACACTTCGTCGAATGCCTCAGGCACTCGTTCGGCGAGGAAGCGACGATCTGTTTGCATGAAGCCTCGCCCCGGTTCAAGAAAATCCGCCATGTAGAGCGCGCGGCCAGCGCGCGTCCACTGCACCTGGCCAATGGTGTGCCATCGAATTGCTTCCAGGACGTCGGCGCGCCGCTCGCCATCAGCACTCAGGCGGAGGGCCGCCGCAGGACCGTGCAACATACCGAACGGGCGTTCCCGATCTCCCGTCACTTCACGCAACGTGGGCTCATCGCAATCACGGAGCGCATCATGCCACGCGCCCGCGTCGAGCCACGCCCTGGTTTCCACATCGTCAAGACGAAGGGCAGCGGCCCATCGCGCGAGTAACCCCACGACGCGCGACACGTGCTCGCGGCGTTTCGTAGTCATGACCGACCACGCAGGATAGGACAGCGCCGCCGCGTTGATCATGCCGCGTCAATGGCCGCACGCAGAGACGTCGTCAGCGCCAGTGCCTCCTCGATGGAGCGCTCCGCCGCGCGCACCAGCGCGCTTCCAACCACGACACCGTCGCCAAGACGGGCCACGTCGCGCGCCTGCTCCGGTGTCGAAATTCCGAACCCGATGCAGATCGGCAGCGATGTTGCGGCCCGAAGTCGCGCTACAGTAGCGGGCAGTTCAGTGGAGAGCGAATCCTGTTCGCCGGTGACGCCGAGCCGACTGATGAGATACACAAAACCACCGCCATGCTTGGCAATGTCTTCCATTCGTGTGAGTGGCGTTGTCGGCGCGACAAGTCGAACAAAATCCAGGCCGCTTGCACCGAACCAGGCTTCGCGCTCCGGATCCGCACCGACCGGAAGGTCCGTGACGAGCACTCCGGCGACACCAGCCGCCCGCGCGCGTTGCAACACGTGTGGACCTGCCGCGATGATCGGGTTGATATAGCTAAACAGCACAACAGGTATTGACAGCTTGGCGCTTGCGATGAGTGCCAGCGTGCCTTCCAGTGTGACTCCCTGCGCGATCGCCACTTGCGAACTGTGCTGGATGATGGGGCCATCGGCCAGTGGATCTGAAAAGGGAACGCCAACCTCGATCACGTCAGCGCCAGCGCGCTCGAGCCCCTGCAACAATTGCAAGCTGCGCGCGAGATCGGGGTGACCGGCGGTGACGTAACACACCAGCGCTCGGCGCCCTTGTGACGCGAGCGCGCGGAAGCGCACCGTCAATGCAGACGGCGCTGTCGTCGATTCAGGCGAAGTAGTCACTAATGTTGATGGCATAGCGTTCGGGGTCCTCAGAGCGAATAATGGTTCGGCGATGCTGGCCATCTGCACCGCGTTCCGTCAGGTCACACAGCTGCGGTTCGATCACTCGATTGCCGTGCGGATCGGAGAGCAGCCGCACGAGCGGTCTGGACAGCGCCGTGGCGTCGGCGCTCGCCTGCAGCACGATGGCGACTTCCAAGGTATCCAAACGCACGATGGTGCCGACAGGATAAATGCCAGTCAAGTTGATAAACGCCTTGACGATCGTCGCATCAAGCCCGAGGCGCGTGTTGTCGCGCATGGCACGCAGCACGTCGGCCGGCGTCCACGGCGCATCCTGGTACACGCGCGTGGTGGTCGCGGCATCAAAACTGTCGGCCACCGCGATGATGCGGCTGAACAGCGAAAGCCGACGGGGCCGACTTGGGCGGGGATAGCCGGAGAGATCGGTGCGCATATGGTGCTCGAAGGCCGCAAGCATCGGTCGCCACGGTCGCCCGGTTCCCGCCGGCAGCGCAAAGAGTGCCAAGACGCCTTGCCACGTATG
>JANMKU010000409.1:0-3061 GCA_031372205.1 Gemmatimonadaceae bacterium
AGCGACGGCCTGCAGCAAGCGGACTCCAGTCCATGCTTTCCCCGAGCAACGGAGTCGCTGCGGAGCCTCGCTCTTCGGTACCTGCATGACTTCAGTGAGGATGCAAAATCCGTTGAAGGGTGCATGTCGGGTGATCTTGCCATGCCTGACCAACGCGCCGGACTCCTTCGGATGCTTGAGGACGCGCGGCGCGCATCAGAGAAGGCGAAGGCACCGCGACCGCAGCCGGAGAGCAGCGAGGACGTGGACGCTCGATCGATCGTGGCAATAGGTCCGGCCCCCGGCCATGGGAGGAATGGCGGCGCGACACGCTATCGATAGACCCCGGAGAAAATTCGCCGTGATATTCTGGGGACCACCTTGAGAGGGCGCCCGTCCCGACCAGAATGATCCGGCCTGCTGACCTGCGGCTGTGCGGGTGCGGTATGGTCTGCCGAGACGTAGTGATGTCCATTCTTGCGGATGACCGATGCGGCAACGACAAGCTGGCATCCTGAGGGGTCCTGCTACAAGATCATGGTAATGGACGATACAGGGGCGACTCGCCACACATGCCAAAGGATCGACAATGAAGGTCTTCATCAGCTGGAGCGGAGAGCGAAGCCGTGAGCTTGGGAGTGCTCTTCATGCTTGGCTTCCGCTAGTACTCCAGTACGACGGGCTGTTTCGACGCACCATCCGCGTGGCGCGGCCTAAACGGTGCGTGCTGCAGACGGGCGTGTTCGGAAGCGCGCTGCGCGCGCATTTTGTTCGAGCGCCCGCTGCAGAAGCCAGCGTTATGCGCTCCGGTGAATGCTTGACGCGTGTCACGTGACGCGCTACATCTCTGCGTGATCAAGACCTTCGCGTTATCGTGCCGGTCAGCATGCAATTTCCGTGAACGATCAGTGACGGATCTGCTTTCGTTTCGCGCATGGCGAGGCGTATGACGTCGAGTTCTGCGACTATCACTAATTGGAGTGCCCGCGCATGAGCATCCCCAACACGCGTCAGCGCGAACGCCGGCCGATTCACCCCGGCGAGATCCTACGCGAGGACTTTCTTCCAGAGTACGGGCTGTCGGTGGCGGCGCTCGCGGACGCGGCGGGGGTATCACGTCAGTCCATGAACGAGCTATTACGCGAGCGTCGGGCCCTCACGCCCGAGATGGCGCTCCGACTTGGGAAGCTCTTTGGTAACTCGCCCGAGTTCTGGTTGAATTTGCAGCGTAAGGTCGATTTGTGGGATGCCGCGCGCGAGTTGAAGCAGGAGATTGCGCTCATCCGGCCACTCCAGGTCGCATAACATTGCGTGTTGTAGACCGGCGGTAGTCGACACCAGTCCTTACGTCCGCAACCGATCAAGCCTCGCGCGCAATGCTTCTCATGCTCAACGCACCGCGTCTGCAGTCCGCACACGCGCCCCCTTACGCTGCAGGAACTCCCGCTCCGTCGCGTTCCCCGTGAGCGCCGCTGCCCTCGTGTACGCGTCAATGGCCTCGGCGTGTCGGCCGAGTCGATCGAGCAACTCGCCGCGCACCGCGTGATGCACGTGATAGTCTGGCAGCGGATGCTGCTTGAGCGCCCGCAACGCCGTCGATGCGCCATGAACCTCCGCGACCGCGACCGCGCGATTGATCGCGACAACCGGATTGGGCGCCACGACGAGTAGTTGATCGTACAGCGCAAGAATCTGCGACCAGTCGGTTTCATCGGCGCGCGCGGCATCACTGTGCACGGCCTGGATCGCGGCTGCAGTGGATATGGGTCCGGTTGATTCGCGCGCAGGCACGCACGCACGAGGTCGAGTCCTTCGGCAATCAGCGCACCGTTCCATAGGGCGCGCTGCTGGTCTGCCAACGGTATCAGCGCACCGTCCGCCGTGGCGCGCGCGTCCCGTCTGGCATGAATCAGCAGCATCAACGCCAGCAATCCGTTCGCTTCGTGAGCCTGCGGCAACAGCGCGGTCGTCATGCGGGCCAACCGAATCGCTTCGACGCAGAGCGACTCGCGCGTGAGTGCTTCGCCCGTGCTCGCGACGTACCCCTCGTTGAACACGATATACAGCACATGCAACACGGCGGCGAGTCGCTCCGGCAGCTCGGCGGCGTCAGGCACGCGATACGGAATGCGCGCATCGCGAATCTTGCCCTTGGCGCGACCAGCCGAGTGCGGCGTCAAGATCGTCGGCACGCACGATAAGGAATCCGCCGACGAACTCTTTGCCCTCTGCGTACGGACCGTCTGTGATCACCGGTGCGCCGTCGGTGACGCGCACCACGGTAGACGAACGCGGACTCGCGAGCCCACCGTTGAAGACCCAAGCGTTCGCTGGATGCATCGGAGTGACCAACGTCGAAACGCCCGGTCCGGATTGACGCAGCGGCTATGGCAGCAGCCGAGCGCCTTGATACAGTGTTTGCTGCTTCGCACCGTCCAGCGTGTACATCCCCTTCCACTGCGTGAGCACGAGTGTGTCGCGCTTCCACGTCCCAGCGCCGCTGTCGGCTACGTGATCCAGAAGTAGCGGTTCCTGCCCGGGGAGAAACAGCTCCGCCTGTGCGTCTTCCGTGTCGGACTTGAACACCACAAACGCCGAGAGGGTGGTATCGAGGCCTGGCGCTTTCGCGTTGAGTCGGATGCCAGCCTCGAATATCCGGATGCACTCGTTGCGCACCAGCGACCAACGGAACCCCGCCGATCCCTTGCATCCGTGTTCGTCACGGTCGGCGCCAACAACGGGCGGCGGAGACACCGACGGAGGCTGCTTGTCACTGGAGGCTTCGCCGGAGCAGGCCGATGCAAGGAGAGGGATGCACAGCGTAGCCCAGCGGGGTAGCGGAATTGCGCGCATGATGAGGTGCGGTGAGGAGACAGCCGGAGCGGCCCAAGTGAGTGGAAAGTTGCATGCCCGCCTAACTCCACCGCCGCCGGCCTTGCAACACGTGGGCCTCGTCGGTTCCCGCGCTCACACCACTTCGACTACCGCTCCCAGCCCCGGCGCTCTCGCAATTCGCGCATCCCGCGTCAGCAGCCGCGCCCCCAAGCCCTCAGCGAGCGCCACGTAGGTCGCATCATACGCG
>JANMKU010000423.1:0-16347 GCA_031372205.1 Gemmatimonadaceae bacterium
TACAAGGCCGAGGCGTGGGACGCGATCCCGTACAACATGGCGTTGATGTCCGAACGTGGCGTTGTCGTCTCAGTGAATTCTGATTCCGACGAGCGCATTCGTCGTCTGTATCAGGAAGCCGGTATCGGTGTGCGCTACGGCAATATGAGTGTCAACGAAGCGCTCAAGATGGTGACGCTCAATCCGGCGAAACAATTGGGCGTCGATAAGATGGTCGGCACGCTGGAGACGGGGAAAGACGGCGACATCGCGGTGTTCTCCGCGCATCCCTTCGCCCCAGAAGCGATGGTGGAGTTCACGATCGTTGACGGCAAGGTGCTATTCGACCGCTCACTGGCCAACACGTTGCGCAAGCAGGCAGCGACGCAGAATCCTGGAGGCGAGCGATAATGCGCGCCACTCGATTGCAGTTTTGGACGATCGCGACGAGCGCTGCGCTCGCGCTGAGCACCGCCCGCATGAGCCGCGCGCAAGCTGCACCAGGTCAAGATGGGCCGTACCTGATCAAGGGTGGTACGGTGGTGAATCCGGGCGGACAGCGTATGCCCAACACCGACATCCTGATCCGCAACAATCGAATCGTCACCATTGGTGCGAATATCGCCGCGGGCAACGCGAAGGTCATCGACGCCGCGGGCAAGTTTGTGTATCCCGGCATGATCGACGCCAACACGGGCATTGGCTTGCAGGAGATTGGTGGCTTTCAGACGATGAACCTGCGGAGTGAGATGGGGCAGTTCAATCCGCACATGAAAGCCATCGTTGCGCTCAACGTGGAGAGCGAAATACTCGGCGTCACACGCATGAACGGCGTGACCTCTGTTATCACGTCACCAACCGGTGGTGCAATCAGTGGACAAGCGGCGCTGATCAACACGGCCGGATGGACGTGGGAAGATCTCGCCGTGATGAAGACGGCCGGCATGGTCATTAATCCGCCGGGACTCAATGGCACGGGCGGCGGACGTGGTGGTCGTGGCGGGCGCGGTGGCGGCGGCGCCGACGCAGCGGGAGCGGCGAACGCGATCGCAGAGTTTGAATCGTTCATGACAACGGCGCGTGACTATCACACCAACCGCACCGCGGGCACGGCCAAGCTCGATCTCATTTACGAAGCCATGCGGCCGCTGTTCAAGAAAGAGATTCCGGCCATCATCACCGCCAACAGCGAAACGGCCATTCGTGGTGCGATTGCGTTTGGCGAGAAGTGGGGCGTGCGCGTGGTGGTGTCAGGCGGAAGTGACGCGTGGAAGGTGCGCAAGTTGCTCGCCGAGAAGAACATTCCCGTCATTCTTGGATCGATCCAGGCGGCACCGGGCGACAGTGTGCCCTACGACGTGATCTACTCGCAGCCGGGGTTGCTGTACGATGCCGGTGTGAAGTTCGCGTTCTCCACCGGCAACGGCTCCAACGCGCGGCATGTGGCGTTTCATGCGTCGCTGGCAGTGGCGTATGGCTTGCCGAGTGACGGTGCACTGAAGGCGCTGACCATTTGGCCGGCGGAGATCTTTGGTGCGGACAAAGAGATTGGGAGCATCGCGACGGGCAAGTTGGCGAACTTGTTCATCACCACGGGCGACCCGCTGGACCTTCGCACGCAGGTGACGGAGGTGTTCATCAAGGGGCGTGAAGTGCCGGATGATGATCGGCACAACCGGTTGTATCTCAAGTACAAGGCGCGGCCGAAGACGGTGATTGTTCCGTAGGGCGTCGCGGCCATATCCAATCGATGCGCCGTGACGTCTCGCGGGTTGAAGGATTGCCGTGTGAGTACGGCTCCCGGTTGGTGCCGCGCGAGAGCAGGGGTCGCGGTTGGTAACGGTGTACCCGACTCGCAGCTGGAGACCAGTAGCGGCGCTCCTTGCACTCGCCAGATGACATGTCATATTACATGCTATGGTGAAAATTTCCGATGCGAACCGAAACGTCCAGCGCTATCGTGACCGGATGAGGCGAGCCGGTCTGCGGCTTGTGCAGCTGTGGGTCCCAGACACCCGGGCGCAGGGATTTGCCGACGAGTGCGTGCGGCAGAGCCGTGCAGCGGCAAAAAGGCGGCGCGTGGAGCAGGACGCACTCGCTTGGATCGAGGACACTCAGGATACGTCAGGTTGGACGAGCTGAAACGAGGCGACGTCGTGGTCGTGGCCATGTCCGGCGACTACGGGAAGCCACGACCAGCACTCGTGGTGCAGGCTGATCTCTTCAATCAGACGCACGCGAGCGTGACGCTGGTTCCGGTGACCAGCACCATCATTGACGCTCCGCTATTCCGCATCACCGTGGCACCGTCGCAGAGCAATCGCCTTCGCGCACTATCACAGCTCATGATTGACAAGGTCACCACGGTTGCGCGAGCGCGGATCGGCGCAACGATTGGTCGCGTTGAAGATGATGTGTTGCTGCAGGTGAGCCGCGCGCTGGCGCTCTGGGTCGGCATTGCCGCCTGAGCCGCGCACGCAAGGCTACGCCGCGCGCCGTGGCTCCTGCCGCGAGTGCGACGCAGCTCACGTGCTTAAAGTTCGATCTTGGCATGAACGCGGACAGTCCGCTCGCATCGTATGTTCAGCGGCAGGATCTCCCGCCCACGCCGTGCACCCCTCCGGACAACCCCGATGCGCACCACACGACTGCTTTCCACTGTGACGCTCGTCGTCGCCACTGTCTCAACGACCGTCTCGGCCCAACCTGTTTCGGGCACGCGCCTGCTCCGCACGCCGAGCGTGAGCAGCGCGCACATCGCCTTCGCGTACGCCAATAACATCTGGGTGGCGGATCGGGCCGGTGGTGCGGCTCGGCGACTGACAAGCTTTCAGGGGCAGACACAGAATCCGAAGCTGTCGCCGGACGGCAAGCTGATTGCGTTCAGTGCGGAGTATGGCGGCAATACGGACGTCTATACCGTTCCCGTCGAAGGCGGTCAGCCCAAGCGCGTCACGTGGCACCCAGCAGCCGACCTGGTGCAAGGATGGACGCCGGACGGCAAGTCGATTGTGTTTTCATCGACGCGCGCCACCGCCGCGCCGACTGCGGCTCCGCGCTTCTGGACGATCCCGGTGGATGGCGGTGTGGAGGAAGCGATGCCGATGCCGCGCGCCAATCAGGGGAAAATTTCGCCCGACGGAAAACGGATTGCCTATCGCATGCCCAGCTCGTGGGACGAAGAACGCCGCAACTATCGCGGTGGTCAGAATCGCCCGATCTGGATCATGGATCTCAAGACATTCGAGATGGACACGACGCCCTTCGCCGGCACCAAGGAAATGGATCCGGCGTGGGTGGGCGACGCGGTGTACTTCCTCTCCGATCGTGACGGTGTGTCCAACGTGTGGAACTACGACACAAAAACCAGAAAACTTTCGCAGTCCACGACGTTCACCGACTTCGACGTGAAGTCGTTGGATGCGGGTGCCGGTGCGGTGGTGTTCGAACAGGCGGGGTACATCCACGAGCTTGATCCCAAGACGGGCCGCGAGAAGATCGTCAACATTTCGGCGAGCGGCGACTTTCCGTGGATGATGCCGCAGTGGAAGGACGTGTCGACGCGCATCACGGCGCTGGCACTCTCGCAAACGGGGAAACGCGCTGCTGTCGAAGCGCGCGGGGAGATCTTCACGATCCCCGCCGAGAAGGGCGACGTGCGCAATCTGACAAACGCCGCTGGCAGTGCGGAAATACTTCCGATGTGGTCGCCCGATGGTCGCAGCATTGCCTACTTCAGCGACAAGAGCGGCGAGTACAAACTCTATATCGCCAATCAAGACGGTCTTGGTGCACCACGCGAGATTGTGTTGCCAGAGCCGAGCCGTCCGTATGCGCCAAGCTGGTCGCCGAACGGTCGCAAGATCGCGTTCCAGGATACGCACTTCCGCATCTGGTTGGTGGACGTCGCGACGGGCACGTCAAAAGTGGCCGACAACGATCCGTATTTCATGGCCGATCGTTCGATCGTGCCGGTGTGGAGTCCTGACTCGCGCTGGCTCGCGTACCCCAAGCGTCTCAAGTCGTTGTTCCGCGCCATTTACATGTATGACACGGAGACCGGCGTCAAGAAGCAGGTGACTGACGCGATGGCCGACGCCACCGAACCGGTGTGGGACGCGAGTGGCAAGTATCTCTGGTTCTTTGCGAGTACCAACGTGGGATTGAACACGTCACTGCTCGACATGTCGGCGTACGACCATCCTGAAACGAAGTCATTGTACCTGACGGTGCTGAGCAACGCCGAGCCGAGCCCGTTGTTGCCCGAGAGCGATGACGAGCGGGCCCGGAACGACAGTGCGCGCGCACCCGCTGGCGCGCCCGTAGTGGCTGGTGACACGACGCGTGCGCCCGCGGCTCGCGCTGATCGAGCGGTGACTGTGCGTATTGATTTCGACGGCATTCAGCAGCGCGTGCTGGCGGTACCGGGCATTGCCGATCGTGGCTATTCACAGCTCCGCGCCGGTCCGTCCGGAACCGTGTTCTTTCTCGAACCGACGCCGCCGTCGGGCACCGGTGGTGCACCGCCGGGCGGTGGTGGTGGCGGCGGTGGGGCGGGCGGCACCGTGCATCGGTATCAGCTCAGCACGCGTCGTGCGCAACCGTTCGTGAGCGGCGCGGCGCAGTACGTGGTGAGTGGCGACGGCCGCAAGCTGCTCTATCGCACCGGTGGTGCGCAGGGCGGACTGTATCTCGTCGATGCCGACCGCGCCGCGCCCACGGCGGGTAGTGGGCGACTGACTGCGGTACTGCGTGCGTACATCGACCCGCGCGAGGAGTACAAGCAGATCTTCGCCGAAGGCTGGCGCAACGAACGGAACAACCTGTATGTGCCCAATATGCACGGCAGTGACTGGCCCGCCATGCGCCGGATGTACGAACCGCTCTTGCCGTATGTGATGCATCGCGCCGATCTGAACTACCTGATGGACATGATGGGTGCGGAAATTTCCATCGGGCATTCGTACGTGCGTGGTGGTGACATGCCGGAGGTGCCCGCGGCCAACGGCGGATTGCTCGGTGCCGATTTCGTTGTCGATCAGGGACGCTATCGCATCGCCAAGATCTATGACACGGAAACGTGGAACCCCGAGTTGCGTGCGCCGTTGGCGATGCCGGGCGTCGCTGTGGCCACTGGCGACTACGTGCTGGCAATCAACGGCACGGAGTTGCGTGCGCCGGAGAACATGTATCGCCTGCTCGATGGCACGGCGAATCGGCAAACCGTGCTCACGATCAACTCGCGCCCTGTGATGGACGGCGCGCGCCAGATCACCGTCGTGCCGGTCGGCAACGAACAGGGACTGCGGACGCGAGCCTGGGTGGAGCGGAACCGGCGCATTGTCGATTCGTTGTCCGGTGGCAAGCTGGCCTACGTGTACCTGCCCAATACGGGGCAGCCCGGCTACACCAGCTTCAATCGCTATTACTTCGCGCAGCAGGATCGCGCGGGCGTCGTGGTCGACGAGCGCTACAACGGCGGCGGTTCTGCCGCTGACTACATCGTCGACCTACTCGGCCGCGACTACGACGGCTACTTCAACAATCCCGTCGGTGAGCGTTACCCGTACACCAGTCCGGCGAATGGCATCTGGGGCCCCAAGGTGATGATCATCAACGAAATGGCCGGCAGCGGTGGCGACCTGATGCCGTACATGTTCAAGCGTCGCAAGCTCGGCACGTTGGTGGGCAAGCGGACGTGGGGTGGCTTGGTGGCCACCACGGACACGCCGCCGTTCGTTGACGGTGGTTCGATGATCGCTCCGCGGTTCGGGTTTTTTGGCCGCGATGACAAGTTTGCCGTGGAGAACGAAGGCGTGGCTCCCGACATCGACGTCGAGAATTGGCCCAAAGACATGATCGCCGGACACGACGTGCAGCTCGAGCGCGCGGTGCAGGAAGGACTGCGGTTGCTGCGCGTCAAACCCAGCGATCGGGCCAGCAAGGAACCGACCGCGCCAACGTGGGGCAAGCGCGGCAAGAGATAGTGTCGGATCTGGTGTGCGAAGAGACCGGGCTATGGCGCGAAGGTGACGATGCACTGACGCGGGCGACGAGCGTGTAGGTCGAGGTGGCGGGACATGGCTCCGCCCTTTTCATAACCTAACGCTCGGGTTACCTTATGCCGGTGGTTATCGTCTCAGGGCGATTTCGACTCAAGATCTTTGGCCCACCACGTGAACATCCGCCGCCGCACGTACACGTCGAGTATGGTCCGACTGGTCTCTCCGTGATTCGGATCGGGCGTCAAGGGGAACCTCCGATGCTGTGGGAATCGTACAACATGAAGGACCGCGACATCGCGAAAGCGCTCGAACTGGTCGAGCACCACACGGTCTCACTGCTCGCCGCATGGGAGCGTATCCATGGCCAACGCTGACATTTCGCCGGCGCTGCGGAAAGAGATCGCCGCGGCACGCAAACGCGCGGCGCGCTCACTCCGGACCAAGCCGCACGCGAAAACGGCGCGCTACAGCAGCACAACACGCGCGCTCACGGTGACGCTGACGAACGGCGCAACATTCTCTGTGCCCGTCGCAATGGTTCCGGCCTTGGCTGGCGCGCACGACGCCGCACTGCGCGACGTCACGGTCGGTCCGGCCGGTGTTGGATTGTGTTGGGAACGGCTCGACGTCGACGTGAGTGTCGTCGCGCTGGCACGACTCGCGCTTGGTCCACACATCTTGATGCGCGCAGCAGGTGCGGCCGGTGGTACCGTCCGCTCGCGCGCCAAGACGATCGCGTCACGCGAGAACGGCAAGAAGGGCGGTCGACCGCCGAAACCCGTGTAGGCACTGGTTCGCGGTCTTGAGCCGATGCTGCGCCCAGCTTTAGCGGCCGAAGGCAACGCGATGACGTGCTACGGTTCGCGATGAAATGATGAATGCTCCTCCGCACGAGCGTTTCACGTTGTTCGGATGGATGCTACCACTCCTCCTCCCCAGCGTCTCGTCTTTCGCGTCCACGCCACGCAGCGGATGTTTCAGCGGGCCATTTCGGTAGACGACGTTCGTGCCGTGCTCGAATTTGGTGAGACCATTGAGTGGTATCCTGACGACGTGCCATACCCAAGCCGACTGGTCTGTGGCTGGCGCGGACTTCGGCCGCTGCATGTGGTCGTCGCCGACGATAGTTTACGACGTGAGATAGTGATCGTGACAGTCTACGAGCCGGACCAACATCGGTGGGATGCAGAGTTTCGTCGGAGGCAATCATGAGATGCGTGATCTGTAAGGCGGGCGACGTCGTGCGGTCGGTGACTTCCGTGACACTCGAGCGACGAGAAACGACCGTCGTCATCAAGGCTGTTCCTGCCGGAGTGTGCGCCAATTGTGGTGAGCAGTACATCGACGAAACCACAACCGCGGCGGTGATGCTCCTTGCCGAAACCGCGGCGCTGACCGGCGCGCCGGTTGAGGTTCGACAGTTCGCTGCGGCTTAGCGCTGCGGCGCGCATCTACAGTTCCCTGCGGCATGTTGACCATTGTACCGTTAGCCATGGTCGCAAGAAACGTCGAAACCATCTCGATTTCCGAGTTCAAGGCCACGTGCCTCGCCGTCCTTGAGCGTGTCCGGCGATCGGGGACGCCCATTGTTGTCACTTGGCGCGGCGAACCGATCGCCGAAGTCATTCCCCCAACACTGGCGCATGTCGGTGACAGCTGGCTTGGAGCGATGGGTGGCACAGCCACCATTGTTGGCGATCTCGTCGCTCCGCCGGTCGACCCACACGAGTGGGACGTGCTGGCCCCCGCGACGCTTGTCACTGACCCATCAAGACCCCGCTGATCGCTTTCTCGCCGCAACAGCGTGTGTGTTGGGCCTCACATTGGTGACGGCTGACGAGCGTTTGCTTCACGCAACGGAATACGCGGTGCTCGCCAATCAGTAGAGGGAAGTGCGGTACGGTTTGCCACGTTGTTCATGGGTAGGCTCAGGCGTTACGCGGCGCGCAAGGTAAACTCGACCTGCACGGCGTCGAACGGGAACACGATGCCGCCTGCTTCCGTCCGCTCGAGGATTCCAGCCCTGAGCAGGGCGGTCACGTCGCCATGCACCGCCTTGACGTCGCGCTCGACACGTCGCGCGGTCTCACGGATGGACACCTCACCGAGGCCGCACAATGCCTTGAGGATTTCCCACCGCTTGGCCGTCAGCACTTTCCACAGCAATTCGGGTGTGGCGAACACAATGCGCGCCGTCGTATCGGCCTTGCCGCTCCTCCACGCCTTGGTGAATCCGGACATTGCCGCGCCAGGTGCCCGCACTTCAAGTGTTACGGTTTTCATGGTGCCACCTCGCGATTGCGGCGTCGAAGTCCGCAAGCAGTTGTTCGGGAGTGGTGAACCGGTATGCGCGCGCGCGCGCGCCCTCGTGCCAGTGATCGCCCGTCCCCGCCTCGTTGTCGAAGCGGAGCACGCAACTGCCTTTGACCACGAAGGCTAACCGATACTTGAAACGGTGCGTCGAGCCAAGCACCGGTGCACGCAACCGCCACAGCACGAGATCGGCGAACGCGTTTTCTGCATAGACCACGCGGGACCGAAAGAGCAGCGTGGCGCTCATGTTGGAGAAGATACCATCATTTACCAATTGTTGTCAATGAGTCCAACAGCGGCGCTGACGCTGCTGACGGAATCGGTCACGGATCGACGCCCACCGCGCCGTAGAATGCAGCGATGCGATCGCGTGCGCCCGCTCGCGTGTACACGTCCGCGACGCGCGACTCGATGGCGTCGGCAATGACGAGTGCCACTTCCTCGGCGCTCTGCGAATCCGGCAGCGTACGCGAGTCGTGGCCACCGTGGAGTGCATTGATACCGAACGTAGTGCGTACCACACCTGGCGAGACCAGCGTGAACTGAATGCCGGGGTGCGTCTGCTGCACTTCCGCGCGGAACATGGCGGTGAGCGCGTTCAGGAAATGCTTGGACCCGGAATAGGCGGACCGGATGACGGCGAACGGCATACGGCCGAGCATGGACGACACGTTGATCACCTGCCCGGCGTTGCGCGACTTGAAGTGCGGCAGGACCTCCTGCATGCCGTACAAGGCACTCTTGACGTTGATGCGCATCATATCATCGATGTCATCGTCCGTGAGTTCCGTGGGCATCCGCGAGATGCCCTGACCAGCGTTGTTGACCCACACATCGATGTGTCCGAAGTGTGCGAGCGCGGTGGCAACTACGCGCTGTACCTCTGCGCGATTGGTGACATCAGCGGCGACGGGAAGGGCATTGCCGCCACATTGCATCGCGATCGCGTCGAGCGCATCTTGGTGGCGCCCCACCAAGACCACCGACGTGTTACGCGCGGCCAGTAGCGTTGCCAGTGCGGCACCGATCCCCGCGCTAGCCCCTGTGATGACGACGGTAGACCTCATTGAACGCTTCTCCGATTCTGTGGTTGTGTCTCGCTCCCTTGAGGATAGCTCCGTGAACACCGATGTGATCCTGCGTCGCTTTGAACAGCCAGATGAAACGCGAGAGCTGACCCTTGGTCGATTCGAGATCGTTCGTATCGGTGGCATCACGATCGGTCGTGCGACGTACCAGCCGGGCTGGCGCTGGTCCGAGCACGTGGGTCGTGCGCTCGGCAAGGAGCGCTGCGACGTGGAGCATGTGGGGTTAGTGGTGTCGGGCGTCGCCACCGCAGCGTTTGCTGACGGACGGGTGATCGAACTGCGGGCGGGGGAGCTGTTTTACATCCCGCCGGAGCCGCACGACAGCTGGGTCATTGGCGATGCGCCCTACGTGTCGCTGCACTTCATGGGCGCGGAGCACTACGCACGATAGCGTGCGCCGCGGGGCCGGACTGTTCGGGACCTTGATTTGAGACGCGCGCCCGATCCGCCTTGCGTGCGGCCGCGCTCCGGGAGACCACGCCTGCTTTCTTCCCCGTCGTTTTGGCTTGGCCGCTTATTTCACCGTCTTTTAGCCGCCTTTCTCAGCGCCTTCTTCGCTGTCTTTTTGACCGCGTTCTTTGCCGACTTCTCGATGACCACGCGGGACCGAAAGAGCAGCGGTGCGCTCATGGTGGAGAACACGCCATCATTCATCGTTTGTCGTCGAACAGCAGTCCAGAGCCGACCAACAGCAGCGCATATCCCGACACACGGCTACGTTTTCAGCAACAGGTCATCAGCCGGAGGGCCGTCGTGAGGACATGGTTTCGCGGTCTTGTCGCATCCGTATTGCTCGCGGTGGCCCCGTTCAATCTCGACGCACAGCCGAGTGTCGCGGGCAAGGCCAAACCGGTGCTGTTTGTGTGCGAGCACGGTACGGTGCGGAGCTTGCTCGCCAAGGTGTTGTTTGAACAGTATGCGGCCGAGGTCGGGCTCGCGATGCAAGCCGTGTCACGCGGTATCAAGGCCGACACTGTGGTGCCAGCGTGGATGTTGCAGGGGCTGGCGGCTGATCATGTGACGCTCGGCACATGGCATCCACAGACGCTTCGCGCTGCGGACCTCGCGAACGCGTCCTTGGTGGTGTCGTTCGATGTGCCGACTGCGGCAATTTCCGGTGCGCTCGCGCCGCAGGCCCGCTGGGACAGCCTTCCATCGGTGAGCCGCGACTACGTGACAGGTCGCGACGCCATCAAGATACGCGTGCATCGACTCGTCGATTCCCTTAAGCTGGCAAGTCGAGGGAAACGCTGACCAACGGGAACTCTTGAGACAGTCGACGACTATGTTTGGTCACTGCTCTGGAGGCTCGATGAAATTATTCGTGTTCGCGCTGGTCATTGTTGGTACGCTCAGCTGCGCCAACGACCCGCTCAAGGGGCTCGCTCCCGGTTCCGGGCCCGCTGTGTCGGACGTATCGCTCTACGCGCTCGCGCAACCCGCCGCGTCGTGGACTTTTTTCAAGCGATCGTCGACACCAATTGCACGATCATCGCGGCCACATCCCGAGACGCACGCACTCGTGCGCTACAACACCCAAGCCGCAACGCAACTTGACGCGTCCGGCAAAGTGCGCGCCGGCGCATCGTTCCCCGACTCGTCGATCATTGTGAAGACACTCTCGAACGGGTCGACGCTCGTCACCTACTCGGTGATGATGAAACTGCGCGGCTCGTCGAGTGCAGGATTCGACGGATGGATCTGGGCCGAGTATGAGCCGAATGGCGCTGTGAAATATTCGACAGCCGGGCGTGGTGGAGCGTGTTCGTCATGCCACTCCTCCGGCATCGACTACACACGGATGAACGACTCAAACCCCTGAGTGCACTGGCGAATCAGACGGTGATTACCTGCCCGCGATACTCCTCGTACCGTCCCTCGGCTTCCTGAGCAACGAGCGCCGCGCGTAGCACGGTGCGCTTTGTCTCAATCGCGCGATCAATCTCGGCGATCCGGCGTGCGCGATCTACCAACCGCTCGCGATGCCGACGAAGGAAATAGGCAATCGTCTCCACGCGCAGCCGGATCGCACCCGTCGGCTTGTTCTCGTCGATATCCTTGAAACAGAAGTACGGCGTACCGGAGCGCTCCACGATCTCCTCCACCACGGAGTAGATCGGCGCGTCATGACCGCACTTGAAACTCGAGAGCTCCAGTGCCACGAGATTGGGATGGCGCGCCGCATACTTCGCCGCCCAGATCTTGCGGTTGGTATTTTCGCTGTACGAATTCTTCCACGCATCCTCGATCGACAGTGCGCTCTGCATGTGCCCATCGCGAACTTCGTCGCCAAACAAGCGCTCAAGAATGTCGGCATTGCGCGGTAGCGTCTCAGCAGTGAACACCGGAATGCCAAGCTTCTGAAACTCGGCAGGGATTTCGTGACAGACCCCAGGATCGTGATGGTACGGCCTAGAGAGCAGCACGACGCCCACCTGACTACTGGCCTCGAGTTGTGTCAGCACATTGCGCGCCTGATCCCGCAGTCGCTGCTCGACTGCGTGGAGGTGCGCCCATGCGGCGCGACACGCGCGCGCGTTTTCCTCGACGGATAACCCGAACGTGTCGGCGAACTGCTGATGCATCTGCCGGGCCAGCAGCGCCGGCTCCGCGAAATTCAGGAACGTGTCGAGAAAACGAATGTGTCGTTCGCCAAACAGGTCGCTTTCCTTGGTAAACGCGGCCTTCACCGCTTCCGGCGTCGTGGTGACGGTGGGACAGGAGCGACTGTCCACCACGCCGTCGAGGAACGTGGGGAGGCTGTCAATCATCGGGAAGAAAATGATATCCAGCGGATGCGCGTCGCTGTGCTTCGCGTACAGCAGGTTGTGCACGTGCGGAATGCCAATCTTGCTTGGGAAGCACGGATCGATCGCCCCGCGCTTGGCTCCCGCTTTGTACAGTTCATCGCTGGTGTAGTCGCTCCAGACAAGATTTTTCGCCGGCACACCGAGCGACTCGAACCAGGCCATAAACCACGGGCCGAGTGAGTACATATTGAGTGCACGCGGCATGCCGATGCGTATCGTGGCGCGTCGCTGCATGCGTGTCGCACGTTCGTCGTCACGGGCACGTCGTGGCAGGAACCGGAACGCTGGTGCGGGCATCGCATCCGACACCGATGGCACACCAGCTGGCAAGAACGCGGCCCGTGCCGACAGTTCGGCAAAGTTGGGGTTGGCGTCGCCGATGGAGTCGAGCCCCGCTTTGATCTCCTTCATCGCCGAAACGTCTTCAACGGTTCCCTTCTCGCACGTCGCGATGATCAGGCGCTGTTCGCCGACTTCGAGCGGAACTTTTGACGGTGCTCGAGCAGCCGCTCGCGTAAGAGCGACACGCGCCACGTCTTGCTGATCGGCGACACTGACGTCCGCACTCGTGGCATCGGCACTCGGGGACGCCGCGTCTCCGCCTGTGCGTACATCGATAAACGTGCGGAGACACTTGTTCTTGCAGAAGTAGCAACGCGTGGCTTCAGAACGCGTACTGCGAAACGCGATGGTCTGCACGCGTTCGAGACCAATGAACGTGGTGCGATGTCCCCGCTCTGTGTACAGGCGATGCGCTTCCACCGCGCATCCAATCGCACCGGCCTCTCCACAGAATTTGTGCACAACAATTTCTGGCGCCTCTGGCATGCCCTTGAAGCGACTCTCAATGAAGTCCACCTGCGCCTTGACCGCTGCCAGATTGTGCTGCGTCCCACCTTGGAGCACGAACCGTCGCCCCAATTTCGCGAGGTTGGGGATCTGCGAGACGTAGAGCCAGATGTTCTTGGGCAACACATCACACAGCGCCGCCATGATCTCGTTTGGCGCCCAGCCCTGTCGCTGGAAATCCACAATGTCCGACTGCATGAACACCGCGCATCCATACCCAAAGCTCGGCATTGACTCTGCGCTGAATGCAATCTCCGCAAACTCTTTCACGGAATAGCCGAACGTCTGCGCGGTGCTCTGCAGGAAGTATCCGTTGCCCGCGGAACATTGCGTGTTGAGCTTGAAGTCCTTGACCTGACCGTTCTTGAGCACGATGAGTTTGATATCCTGACCACCGACGTCCACAATGACATCGGTGTCGGGATAGAAGTGCAGTCCGGCTTCCGTGTGCGCGACCGTTTCCACCAGCGCCACATCGGCACGCAATACATCCTTGAGCACATCCTTCGCGTAGCCGGTCGTGCCAACGCCGAGCACATCGATGGTTGCCCCCTGTTCTTCGATGGCCCGCTGCAAGTCGGCCATCACGTCCATCGTGTCTTCAATCGGGTTGCCCTTGGACAACCGATACGATGTCGCGACCACCTGTTTGTGCTCGTCCAGTAACACGGCCTTGGTGCTCGTACTGCCACCATCGATGCCGATGAAGCCGCGTACGACCGTGTTGCGCGCCACGGCCGGTGTCACCCACGCGGGTGGCGTATAGCGTGCGCGGAAGTTGTCGAGTTCACTCCGCGTTGACCAAAGACCTCGGCCACCAGCGGCCTGCTTTTCCTCGACGCGCCCAACGGCGAGATACCACGACAGTTCGTCAACGCCACGAAAGACGCCGAGGTCGGGCGTGTCGACCAGCTCCGACTTGGCGAATTCCACCGCGCCAATCGCCGCAAAAAACTGCGCGTCAGTTGGCACAAGCACGAGTTCGTCGAGCGGCCGGCTTCGGTCATACTCCACGCCGCGTTCGTCCCAGAGCGCCTGCAGATTGCGACGCCAACATTCCTGCAAACCCGCGATGTAGCAGTTGGGACCACCGAGCAGCAACACCAATGGACGAAGAGTATGTCCGCGCGTGAGCACAGCGAGATTCTGCTGCACGATTGATTCAAACAACGAGGCCATCAGTTCAGTAGCAGGGACGCCCTGCTTCTGCAGGCCATTGATGTCCGTTTCGGCGAACACGCCGCACTTGCCGGCAACGGGATGCAGTTTGAGTCCGACGTAGCCCATGTTGCACAATTCGGTGGACGCGATACCGAGTTTTGCCGTGACTTTGTCGATGACGGCGCCGGTACCACCGGCACACTTGTCGTTCATCGACGGCGATTTCTTCTTGCGTCCAGTCGCCTCGTCGGTCACAAAGACAATGATCTTCGCGTCTTGTCCGCCCAGCTCCACCACACTCTGCGCATCGGGATAGAGACGCTCGACGGCCAGGCTCACCGCATTCACTTCCTGCACGAACTTGGCCCCGATGCGCGCACCGATCGTTGCGCCGCCGGACCCGGTGACAAACACCCGAAAGGCATGCGTCGGCACGTCAGGAAAGCGTGCTTGAATCGCCAGCAACATTTCGATGCACTTCTCGGGCTGCCGCGTTTCGTGTCGCTGATAGTCCTTGACGAGTATTTCGTCGGTGATCGGGTTAACGACGACAAACTTGACCGTCGTACTGCCAACATCGAGCCCAATAATCAGCCCCTGCGGGTACGCGGTAGTGCCGACAAACATCGGCGCCGGTGTGAGGCGCGAACCGTCACGCGTAGCTGCCGGTGTGATACGCGGCTTGATTGCGGCAATACGACTTTCCAGTTGCACGAGCTTCGGGATGGCGGACGTCGCGCCGCTTCCGCACCCGCCGCCGCTCCCGCAACCGCCACCGCTTGTACCGCACGACGACGCAGGCGGTTCTCCACCCATCGCGATCACGCGCCCGCCGCGCTCAGTTCTGCAACCGCCATCGGGGTGATGCCGGCCGCTCGCATCATGTCACCAACCATGAGCGCGAAGTTCGCCGCTTTGCCAACGACGCCGGCGTGATGCGGAACGACTTGAAGCGGACGACGCAATTCACGCCGAGCCGCCACGTACTCGCGGAGCTCCGGCAGCGTGTATCCCGACGCGGCGACGGCGCGCCGAAACTCGTCTTTGCACTTCCCTTTCGCTTCGCCGAGCGCCATCTGCACGCGACTGTGGGCGTTGATGTCACCTTCACCCGACGTTTCAATCGGGATGTAGATCATGTCCGGGAAATGCGACGTGACCGCGGCCTGCGCCCCGTCGGATTGCGTGCTCGGCATGCATCCGAATGGCTTGAGACTGAGCACCATGTGGCACAGTTCTTTGCTGCTGTAGTAGATGTTCTTCGCCACTTCGAGGTGTCCTTCACCGCCGCCAGACCTGCTGTTGTAGTACGGATGCCCGACGCGCTGCAATTCCGGCTGATCCACCAGTTCGTGCGTCGTCCCACCCAACGCGCTGCGAAAGCGCTGGTACTCGTGTGTGAGCGCCATGCGCGCCAGCGACAACTTGTAGAGCGATTTTCGCGTCGCGATTTCTCCGGCGAGGCGGCGTGTGACGCGGGCGCGCAGCGATGTGTCGGTCGCGACATCACTTTCGAGTCCGGCGCGATCTCGGGCGCGCGTGAGTGACTGATTGAGCATGTACGTGATCCACGTGGCGACAGGCTCCACGAGCACCTCGGCGCCTTCTCCTTCGAGGAAGCGGAACATGCGGAAGTTGCCATCACCCTCCGTCGTCTGCGCCCAAAACTCCCCGGTGACTTTGCAGACGGGCTTTGGACGCAGATAGTCCACCTCGATCTCGTCGTCGATCAGCTGTCGGCATTGCGCCAACACGTCGGTGTAATGCGTGCCGCGCAATTGATCGACAAAGGTTGCGGCGGCCTTTGCTCCGTCCACCGGTGTGACACGCGCCAGCATCGAAGTCAGCGCTCCGCTGTGGATCGCCTCATAGTCCTTGGCCTTGAGTGCGTCCTGACACAACGCCACACATCGCGCCAGAACCGCATCCGTGCGTCCGCGCTCCACTTCATACGGACGTGCTGCGTACGCGAGTTCGTTCAACAAGTCGCCGATCAGGAAGCTGTTCAGGATCGAGATGAAGAAATTCAGGTTGAACTCAACGCCCGCTTCCAGCCCCGCCTGATCGAATCCACCGCCTTGCTGAAACAGCAACACGCGAAAGCCGTCGAAGCCGGCGTTGCGCAAGGTGAGCCGATACTCC
>JANMKU010000429.1:0-7449 GCA_031372205.1 Gemmatimonadaceae bacterium
CCATGTCGATGAACGTATCGGCATCAAACCGGGAGCGAAGTACTACCACTGGGAACTTCGGGGGATTCCGTTGCGCCTCGAGATCGGCCCGCGTGATCTCGCCGCGTCGTCGGGGATGCTGGTGCGCCGCGACACGCGGGAAAAGCGACCCATCGCGTTCGATGCGCTCCGTGTGCAACTGCCGCAGGTCCTAAACCTGATTCAAGACGACATGCTGGGCGCGGCGCGAGCACGCCTCGAGGCGAATTCCATTCGCGAACGCATTAGCTACGATCGGTTCAAGGAGATCATGGCAGGCGACGGTGCGTTCGTCTACGCCGGGTGGAATGGCGATCCTGCCGTTGAAGCGCGTGTCAAGGAGGAGACCAAAGCGACCATTCGCTGCATCCCCGACGTCGAATTCCGTTCGCCTGTTGCGCCAACCACGTGTATGGTGACCGGAGAACCGGCGAAGTACGAAGTGCTGTGGGCCCGGTCGTACTGAACAGCGTGGGGACGTCTCCAGGCGGATTTCTACGCACGAACGGTGTGCTGCATGTGGACGCCGTACCGCTCCGCGCCATTGCGGCGGCGGTGGGCACGCCGTGCTATGTGTACAGCGCAAACGTCGTGCGTGCGCGCTACCGGATGCTCGCAGAGGCGTTTGACGGCGTGGAGCATCGCATTCACTACGCGATGAAGGCCAACTCCAGTCTGTCCATTCTGCGTCTGCTGCACGAACTTGGCGCCGGCGTTGACATCGTCTCCGGTGGCGAGTTGTACCGCGCGCAGCGAGCAGGAATTCCTGGTGTGGCCGTTGTATTCAGCGGCGTTGGCAAAACCTCCCGTGAGATCGCGCAGGCATTGGATGCTGGCATTGCGCTCATCAACGTGGAGTCCGAAGCCGAACTATTGGCGATCAACACGATCGCGGCGCAACGTGGCACCGTGGCGTCGGTGGCGCTCCGGATCAATCCGGAAGTGACGGTGGCCTCACCGCATGAGTACATCAAGACGGGTGAGAAGGGCCAGAAGTTCGGGATTCCGCGCGACGCGATTTCGCACGTCGGCGCGATGATTGCCGACCTTCCCCACGTGGCGCTCCGTGGCATGGGGATGCACCTCGGATCGCAGATCGTCAATGCCGAGCCCATGCGGGAAGCCCTGCCGCGTTTACTCGACGCCGTCGCGATGATGCGGAGCCAGGGGCACCAACTCGCCTACCTCGATGTCGGTGGCGGACTGGCTGTTCCGTACGCTCCGGGAGACGCGTCGGCAGACTTGGCCGACTACGCGCAGCTGATTCGGGATGCCGTGCGGGCGAGTGGGCTACGCTTGATGCTTGAGCCGGGTCGATTTCTCGTTGCGGAGGCCGGTGTGCTGCTCACGGAAGTGCTGTATCGCAAGCATGCGGCCGGCAAAGACATCGTGGTGACGGACGCCGCCATGAACGATCTGTTGCGTCCCGCGCTGTATGGCGCGCACCACGAGATCGAGGCCGTTGATGACACCACAGGCGCTATTGTCGCGGACGTCGTTGGACCCGTGTGCGAATCGGGTGACTTCTTCGCCAAGGGTCGCGCCATGGCTGATGTGCAAGCGGGCGCGCTTCTCGCCGTCCGCACCGCAGGTGCCTATGGGTTCGCGATGGCGTCCAACTACAACTCACGTGCACGCGCCGCCGAAGTCCTGGTCGATTCTGACCGATTCGCTGTGATCACGGAACGGGAAGCGATCGACGACCTCACGCGGCGTGAATGCGTGGACCTCCAGTGGAGAACCAACTGATGCGTATTGGCCTGCTCTCCGACACACACGATCGCGTGCCGGCGATTCGTGAACTGTTGCAACAGATGGTCGCCGGTGGCGTCTCGCTGATCATGCATGCGGGCGACTTCTGTTCGCCGTTTTCGCTGCAACCGTTTCATGATGTCTCGGTGCCGCTGTTGGGTGTGTTCGGGCGCAATGATGGGGATCGCGATTCGCTCATCGCTGCCGCGAGCACCGGCTTTGGGGCCGCTGAGCTCTACGAGTCGCCGCACAGTTTTGATCTGCAGGGGAAGTCGGTGATGTTGATTCACGATCTGGCAGACGTGCATCAGCGTTCCATCGACGAACATGAAGTGATCGTGCACGGCTTCACGCACATTCCGGAAATGAAGTCACGCGGGGACTCGCTCCTGATCAATCCCGGTGAAGGATGCGGATGGCTCCATGGCGCGCCGACGGGTGCCATCCTGGATCTCGATACCAAGGCGATCGAGTTTCTCAAGCTGACCGGCCCGGAGTGGAAGTCGTGATCGGCAGTCGCATCTTGATTCTGGATTGCGGTTCGCAGTTTACCCAACTCATCGCGCGGCGTGTGCGCGAAGCGCGCGTGTACTCGGAGATTCATCCGCCCACGCGTTCGCTTGAATGGATTCGCAACTGGAGGCCGGATGGCATCATCCTCTCCGGCGGTCCGAGTTCGGTGACCGACCCAGGGGCGCCGACGATCGCGAAGGAGTTGCTGGATGTCGCCCCGGTGCTTGGCGTGTGCTATGGGATGCAACTGATCGCCCATCTGGAGGGTGGCGAAGTGATCGGTGCTGGACAGCGCGAGTATGGGCGTGCCGAAGTGACGATCAAGGATACGGCCGGCGTATTTGCGGGGTTTGACCTCGACGAGCGCACGACCGTCTGGATGAGCCACGGCGATCACGTCGAGTCCGTACCGGTCGGGTACGTGGCAACGGCAACGAGTGGCAACAATGTGGTCGCCGGGTTCCGGCACGTCACGCGTCCGATTCACGCGATCCAGTTTCATTCCGAAGTTGCGCATACCGTGCGTGGCGCGGAGATGATTGAGAATTTCCTTTTTCGTGTGTGCGCATGTGCACCGGCCTGGACGCCCGGACATTTCATCGATCTCGAGGTCGCGAAGATCCGAGCCCTTGTTGGTGACGCGCATGTCATCTGCGGGTTGTCTGGCGGCGTGGACTCGAGCGTAGCGGCGGCGCTGGTGCACCGCGCCATCGGTGATCAGCTCACCTGCATCTTTGTTGATACAGGATTGCTTCGTCTGCACGAGCGCGAGCAGGTCGAGCGCACCATGCAAGCGCATCTGGGCATCACGCTCATCACCGTTCGCGCGGAAGAACGGTTTCTCTTCGCGCTGGCAGGCGAAGGCGATCCAGAGAAGAAGCGCAAGATCATCGGGCACACGTTCATCGATGTGTTCGAAGATGCGGCTGCAGCGGCGGGGCAAAACGCGGCGTTTCTTGTGCAAGGCACGCTGTATCCTGATGTCATCGAATCCGTGAGCGCCACCGGTGGACCGTCCGCCACGATCAAGACGCATCACAACGTTGGCGGGCTCAAGCCAGACATGACGTTCGCGCTGATTGAGCCACTACGCGAACTGTTCAAGGATGAAGTGCGTAATGTCGGCCGAGAATTGGGATTGCCGGAAGCAATGGTAGGCCGGCACCCATTTCCTGGACCGGGACTCGCCATTCGCGTACTCGGCGAGGTCACGCCGTACGCGGTCGACATTCTCCGGCGTGCAGATGCGATTTATCTCGAGGAGATTCGCGCCGCTGGTCTGTACGCGGACATCTGGCAAGCGTTCGCGGTGTTTCTTCCGGTGCGGTCTGTCGGGGTGATGGGTGACTTCCGCACGTATGAACACGTGATCGCGCTGCGCGCCGTCACGAGTACCGACGGCATGACGGCTGACTGGTTTGCATTTCCCCCGGAGGTCCTCGGGCGCATTTCCAATCGCATTATCAACGAGGTGGACGGCGTCAACCGCGTCGTCTACGACGTGAGTTCCAAGCCACCCGCTACGATCGAGTGGGAGTAGACCTCCCACAGACTCTCATCGCAGGTCGCAACGCGACCTCGGAGAAAGCATGACCTGTTTCCCAACCTCGCTCCGCCCCAGCGCCATGTGCGTCGCCATGCTTGCGCTGTCGACGGGCGCGGCGAGTGGCCTGGCTGCGCAGCAAACGACGGCAGCGACATCTCGTCCACCCGGCGTAGCGCGCACTGAGCCAGCGCCGACGCACGGGGTGCGACCGCGGCGTTTGGTGATACGCAACGCCATGGTGATCGAGGGCAATGGCACGCCGGCGGAAGGCCCGAAAGACATCGTCGTGGAGGGCAGTCGCATCACTGACATCGTGTCCATCGATCCGGTTGCCGCCAAAAGTGGCAACGCAAGACGCCCCGCCGCCGGTGACGCCGAAATCGATGCCGCGGGAAAGTACGTCATGCCGGGATTGATCAACATTCACGGCCACGTGCAAGATGAGCGCGCCGGCATACCGCAACCGCTCGAGTACCAACTCAAGTTGTGGTTGGGCATGGGCATTACGACGGTTCGTGACGTCTCCAGCGAAACGGCCAAGACGCTCCTGTTTCGCGCGCGTGGACTTGCGGGCGAGGTGGCGTCTCCGCGCATCTATGTGTACGCACGCTACGCGTACATGCCGATTCCACGCACCGAAACGGAAGCACGCCAGCGCGTGCGCGATCTCAAGGCCATGGGCGTCGATGGCCTGAAGCTCTTCGGCATGGACAAGGATCTCTACGGGCCAGTATTGGATGAAGCGAAGAAGCTCGGGCTCCGGACCGCCCATCACATGGCGGTCGACGAGACCAATGCGCTCGACGCCGCTGCCGGTGGCTTGACCAGCATCGAGCACTGGTATGGCGTGCCCGACGCCGCGATCCCGGGTGGTGTGCAACATTTTCCGTCGAACTTCAACTATGCCGACGAGGGCATGCGATTCCGCTGGGCTGGACGTCTCTGGCAGGAAGCCGACTCCGCGAAGCTGCTCGACGTGTTGCGCACCATGGTGAAGGCCAACGTCGCCTGGAATCCCACACTCGTCATTTACGAAGCGAGTCGCGACTTGCAGCGAGCAGAGACACAGCCATGGTACGCGCAGTACTTGCATCCAACACTGTCCAAATACTTTAGGCCGGATCCCTCCAATCATGGTTCATACTTCGCGAACTGGAGCAGCACCGACGAAGCCTTCTGGAAAGCGAACTATCAGATCTGGTTCAAGGCCGTGCGGGACTTTGAGCAACTCGGCGGCACCGTGGGCGCGGGTGAAGACGCCGGATTCATTTATCAGATCTATGGCTTTGGTTTGATACGCGAACTCGAGCTGCAGCAAGAAGCCGGTTTTCTGCCGATCAAAGTGCTGCAGCACGCGACCGCCAATAATGCGCAAATTCTCGGAGAAGGGACTCGCCTCGGTCGGGTGCGCGCGGGATTCCTCGCCGATCTCATCGTCGTCGACGGAAACCCACTTGAAGACTTGAAGGTGTTCTATCCGCCCCGCGCGGATGCGGCGGCGGGGCCCGGTGGCGGCGTCACGTGGACGATCAAGGACGGTATTCCGTACGACGCGCAACGTCTGCTGCGCGAGGTACGAGATCTCGTCGCCAAGGCGAAGGGCACGGCATCGCGTTGATGCGTCCTGGCGTGCGGAGCCGCTTCGCCGCGTGGGGACCTGACCTGCGCGACATGGCGCGCTTTGCGGCACCGATCGTCCTGATATTCGTTGGCATGCAGTCGATGGGTGTCGTTGATACGCTGATGGTGGGTCACTTGGGCGGTGCGGCGATCGCGTCTGTCGCCTTGGGCAACCTGTACTTCTTCAACGTGTGCATCTTTGGCGTTGGACTGCTGTTCGCCATTGATCCCATTGTTGCGCAGGCACTCGGCGCGAACGCGCACGACGACGTGGCCCGTGGCGTTCAGCGTGGTCTGCTCATGGCGCTCGTGCTCTCCGCCGTCGCGACGCTTGTCCTCATGCCCGGTGAAACACTGTTGCGCGCGCTCGGACAGCCGTCGGAAGTGATCAGTGATACTGCGGCCTACGCGCGGCGGCGCGCGATTGGTGCGCTTCCGTTTCTGGCCTTTGGTGTCCTGCGACAGACGCTGCAAGCGTTTCGCGTCGTTGGACCAGTGCTGTACGCCGTGCTAATTGCCAATCTCGTAAACATCTTCGTCAATTGGCTGCTCATCTTCGGGCATTGGGGCGCGCCAACGCTCGGTGTGGTGGGCTCTGGCTACGCGACCGCCATCTCGATGTGGGTCATGCTGCTGTCGCTTCTCGCGATTGGCTGGCCGAGCTTGCGTGGCGTGTTGCAACCGTGGCGTGCTGAGGCCGCGCACTGGGCACCGCTGATGCGAACACTCCGACTTGGCGTTCCCGTTGGCACGCAAATGTTCTTCGAGATCTTTGCGTTCGGGTTAACCACCTTGCTGATGGGATCGTTCGGCACGGCGTCGCTCGCCGGCCATGAGATTGCGCTCAATATGGCGTCGATGACGTTCATGGTGCCGCTTGGCATTGCCGGTGCTGCGAGCGCCGTGGTGGGACGGGCGATTGGACGCGGGGACATGCCGGCCGCACGCCGGGACGCGATAGCCGCTGTCGCCTGTGGCACCGCGTTTATGAGCCTCAGCGCATTGGTTTTTCTGACAGCGCCGCGGTGGCTTGCCACAGCGTACACACACGACGCATCGACGGTTGCCGTGGCGGTGGCGCTGATCCCGCTCGCTGGCCTCTTCCAGGTGTTCGACGGTCTGCAGGCGGTGACCGGCGGCGTGCTGCGCGGTGCTGGTGATACGCGCGTGCCGGCCCTGCTGCATCTCATCGCCTTCTGGGGCGTTGGAATTCCTCTCGGTGTGTATCTTGGATTCTACACACCGTTGCGAGAACGAGGACTGTGGCTTGGTCTCGTGGCTGGCCTTGCCGCTGCCGCGCTGCTCCAGTCGAATCGCATGGTACGACGCCTGCGCTTGCCGCTCTCGCGTGTGACCATCGAGAGTTGATCGTCACGGTTCCGTCGCTGCGAGTGTCGCCAGACGTGCTAGACGCGTTTCTCCTCGAGCAAGGACATGAATTCGGCCGCGCTGTCCAGTGCGAGTAATCGCGACGGTACGTCGGCTTCCTTGCTGAACTGCGCGATCTTCCCGAGGACTGGCAAATACTGGTTGGAAATTTCCAATGGTGGCGCGACGATCAGGAAGAAGAAATTGACTGGCTTATCGTCGATCGCCTTGAAATCCACGCCGTCACGTTTCCGTCCAAAGGCCACGCGGAGCCGATTGACGACCAACGACCGGCAATGCGGAATCGCAATGCCGCGGCCGATCCCGGTGGAGCCGAGATTTTCCCGTCGTTTGAGCATCTTGTACAACATGCCTTCGGACTTTTCTTCGAGCTTGAGGAGCCCGATCAATTCCTTCAGCACTTCATCCTTGCTCGTACCTTGCAGCTCGAGCTGGACGGCCTCTTCGGAGAAGAATTCGCGCAGTTCCATAGCCTCGGATGATAACCGTGGTGCGGGTCCTGTCAAATTCGCGTTGCCTGCGTAGGCAGTCGACACTAGGTTCAACGGCATGGCTCGCAAGACGTTCCCTTTTCGTACACCGCACGACGTGCCGCTCTATCTCGCGCCGAT
>JANMKU010000446.1:0-7687 GCA_031372205.1 Gemmatimonadaceae bacterium
GGGACGCGACGGTATCCATGGTGCGTCGTTCGCGTCGGAAGATCTATCGGCGGCGAGCGAAGCGAAGCGACCGATGGTACAGGTCGGCGATCCGTTCACCGAGAAGCTCCTGCTCGAGGCCTCACTCGAACTGATTCGCAGCGGACACATCGTCGCCATTCAGGACATGGGTGCAGCCGGCCTCACGTCTTCCTCAGCGGAGATGGCCGAACGTGGTGATGTCGGCGTGACGATCGATGTGACCAAAGTGCCAGTACGCGAGACGGGGATGACACCATATGAAATTCTGTTGTCGGAGTCGCAAGAGCGCATGCTGGTGGTCGCCAAACGCGGTCACGAAGCGCAGGTGCACGAGATTCTTCGCAAGTGGGATCTCGAGTCTGCGGTGATCGGCGAAGTCATTGCCGAGCCGGTGTATCGCGTGACCGAGGGCGATCGTGTCGTCGCCGAATTCCCGGGCTCACGACTGGTGACAGAATGCCCGCAGTATCGGATTGAGGGTCGCGAAAGTGACGTGCTGCGCGCCGCGCGCGAACGCGATCCGCTGGCGGTCAAGCCGCTCCCTGAAGAGCGCGATCATGCGTGGACGCTGGAGCGACTCCTCGCGTCGCCAACGATCGCGAGCAAAGCATGGGTGTGGCGTCAGTACGATTCGACGGTGCGCACCGGGACCGTCGTTGGTCCCGGCAGTGATGCCGCCGTAGTGCGCCTGCAGGGATCGGAGAAGGCCTTGGCGCTGTGTATCGACGGCAATGGCCGACACGTCGCCTTGTCGCCACGCAATGGTGGGCGAGCTGTGGTCTGCGAAGCGGCGCGAAACGTCGCCTGCACCGGCGCGCGGCCGATGGCGATCACCAACAATCTCAACTTCGGCAATCCGACACGCCCGGAAGTGTACTTCCAGTTGGCAGAAGTGATCGCGGGGATGAGCGAAGCGTGCACGGCCCTCGATACACCCGTCACGGGGGGCAACGTATCGCTCTATAACGAGAACCCGCACGGCGCGATCCATCCCACACCGACCATTGGCATGGTCGGCCTCATCGACACGATAGCGCACGTGACGCGCTCGGCATTCCAGCGCGCCGGTGATGCCATTGTGCTGTTCGGTGAACCAACAGCGGAGCTAGGGGCGAGCGAGTACTTGCTCACCATTCATGAGCTCACCATTGGTCATCCGCCCGTCTGCAATCCAACCGCGGAGCGCCACCTCGTCGAAGCGGTGCTCGAGTCCATCCGCAGCGGCGTCGTTCATTCGGCACATGACTGCAGTGACGGAGGGTTGGCGGTGACCCTGAGCGAATGTGCGGTTGCTGATCCGACCGCACCATTCGGATTCGATGTGGATTTGTCACCTTGGGCGACTCTTCCCCATCGTGCCGTCCTGTTTGGCGAAGCGCACGGCCGCGTCGTGATTTCAACAGATCAACCGGACCGCGTGCTCGAGATTGCAGCTCGCCACGGCGTTGCGGCGCGCACGATCGGTCGCGTGACGAGTGCCAGCGATGGCGCGCGCTTTACGATTTCGGACGATTCCTTCGCCGCGCCGGTGGATTGGTTGGCGAATGCATTTCATCAGGCCATCCCCCAGGCAATGAATGGTCCGGTACCTGGCGAGCACGCTGCGACCGCGTCGCGCGTCGCCCTCAACGACTGATCGGGAGTAGTCCCATGTGTGGCATATTCGGCGTGTACGGTCATCGCGATGCGGCGGCACTCACGCAACTCGGACTATACTCGTTGCAGCATCGCGGTCAGGAGTCCGCTGGCATAGTCGCCGTCGATATCGTCGGTCGCGCACGCATCAGTAGAGCCATGGGGCTGGTGTCGGAAGGCTTTGCCGACGAAGAGATGCAGGAGTTGCGAGGTTCCATCGGTGTCGGGCACACGCGCTACAGTACCGCCGGAGGGTCGGCGATCGAAAATGCGCAACCGATTCTGGCACGGGTACGCAACGGACACATCGCGCTGGCACACAACGGCAACCTGACGAATGCGATTGAATTGCGCCGGGAGCTTGAGGACGAGGGGGCGATTTTTTCCTCCACGATGGACTCGGAAGTCATCGTGCATCGCATTGCGCGCGCACAGGGCGCGTCGCCGGAACTCCGCGTGGCCAGTGCGCTCGCTGGAGTCGAAGGGGCGTATTGTCTGCTCATCGTGATTGATGACACGGTCATCGTCGCACGCGATCCGCATGGCTGGCGACCACTCGTCATTGGTCGCCTGGGCGACGGCTGGGTGTTCGCGTCCGAGAGCTGCGCGCTCGACATCGTAGGTGCGACGATGGAGCGGGAGGTCGCACCAGGGGAGATCATCGCCGTCGACCGACATGGGTTTCGCTCAACCCAAGGGCTAGCGGCGGCCGCCATTCATCGATGCGTCTTTGAGCATGTGTACTTTGCTCGGCCAGACAGCTCGGTCTTCAGTGGATCCGTCGATAAGTCGCGACGTGCTCTCGGGCGCCGCCTTGCCATCGAGTGCCCAACGCCGGGTGCGGACTTCGTGTTTGCGGTACCCGATTCGTCGAACTCGGCAGCGCTCGGCTATTCGGACGAGTCCGGGATTCCGTATGAACTCGCCCTCATTCGGAACCATTACATCGGGCGGACGTTTATTCAGCCGACGCAGGCGGGTCGCGACGCCAAGGTGAAGGTGAAATACAACCCGGTGCGCGAGTTGCTCGCGGGCAAGCGAGTCGTCATGGTGGATGACTCCATCGTTCGCGGCACGACGACGCGCGGCCTGGTTGCACTGGTGCGCAATGCGGGTGCGCGCGAAGTCCACATGCGGGTCAGCAGTGCGCCCATCATCAGCCCGTGCTACTACGGCATCGATACGCCTCGGCGCGAAGAGTTGATCGCCGCCACGATGTCGCACGATGAATTGACGGAGCACTTGGGGGTTGACTCGCTGGGCTACTTGTCGCTCGACGGGATGCTGTCCACGATGCCAGACGGGCCGAGCGGATATTGTCACGCCTGTTTCTCAGGCAAGTATCCAACCGCCGTACCGATGGACCCCGAAGTTCGTCTTATTGATCTGACACTTGGCGCGACGGCTGGCGTCGGCTGAGTGAGCATCCACGCGCATGACAGGAGCTAGCTCGTGACTCGGTTCGTCTACTCGTTTGGTGATGGCAAGGCGGACGGTACGCGAGACATGAAGTCATTGCTCGGCGGGAAGGGTGCCAATCTCGCCGAGATGACGAACCTCGGTGTTCCTGTTCCGCCGGGGTTCACGATTACGACGGAGCGGTGCGTCTCGTATCTGGACGATCGGCAGATCGCACCCGCGTTGCGTGACGAGGTGGCGCAAGCACTCGAGCAACTTGAAGCGTGCAGCGGCAAGCGGTTCGGTGATGCCGCCAATCCACTCTTAGTATCCGTGCGGTCGGGCGGCGCCGTGTCGATGCCCGGCATGATGGAAACCATCCTCAACCTCGGGCTCAACGACGAGACGGTCGAAGGACTGGCGGCGGCCAGTGGGAATCCGCGATTCGCTTTTGATTCGTACCGTCGGTTTCTGCAAATGTACGGCGACGTGGTGTTGAACGTGCCCATGCACTCGTTCGAGCAGCTGCTCAGTGCAAAGCGCGTCACGACCGGTGTGATGACGGATGCGGAATTGAGCGCCGATGCGCTTCGCGCGTTGGTGCACGAATACCAACAACTCATTCGCCAGGTGACCGGTGCCGATTTCCCAATTGACCCGCGGGTGCAGTTGTGGGGTGCAATTGAAGCGGTCTGGAACTCGTGGACACTGAAGAAGGCGGTCGACTATCGACGCGTCAACAACATTCCGCACACGCTCGGCACCGCAGTCAACATCGTCGCCATGGTGTTCGGCAATATGGGCGACGACTCCGGCACCGGCGTCGCATTTACGCGCGATCCGTCCACTGGCGAACGTAAATTCTACGGCGAGTTTCTGGTCAACGCGCAGGGTGAAGACGTCGTCGCCGGGATTCGCACTCCGTTGCACATCGACGAGATGGCGCTCCATCTCCCGCTCGCCCATGCGCAGTTGCTGCAGACCCAGGAGCGCCTCGAACGTCACTTCCGCGATATGCAGGACATTGAGTTCACGGTGGAACGCGGCACGTTGTACCTCCTGCAGACACGCACCGGCAAGCGCACAACCGCAGCGGCGATTCGAATCGCCACCGACATGGTGAGCGAAGGTCTCATCGAGCAGCGTGATGCGGTGCGTCGTCTTGATCCCGCGCAACTGGATCAGCTGTTGCACCGCGTTATAAGCCCAACCGTCCGAGCGACAGCGATCGCCACGGGATTGCCCGCAAGTCCAGGTGCGGCCAGCGGCATTGCCGTGTTCGATCCGGACGCCGCGGAGCAGCGTGCGGCGAAGGGCGACATGGTAATTCTGGTGCGCGATGAAACCACGCCAGAAGATTTCCACGGCATGGTCGCGGCGCGCGCCATCCTGACCGCACGCGGCGGCATGACGAGTCACGCGGCGGTCGTAGCACGCGGAATGGGCAAATGCGCTGTGGTGGGTTGTACCGCCGTCGAGATCTCACACGAGCATCGCCGTCTGACTGTTGGCGACGTGGTGGTCAATGAAGGCGATTGGATCACACTGGATGGTTCAACGGGGCGCGTGTTTCTCGGCGAACTCCCGATGGTCCCGAGCGAGGTGATGCGGGTCTCCTCGGGGGTGCTCAACGCCAAGGACTCGCCGACCTATCAGTCATTCGCGCAGTTGATGACGTGGTCCGACAGTTATCGTCGCCTTCACGTGCGTGCGAACGCGGACACCCCGCGCGATGCACGTCTTGCCCGCAACTTCGGCGCCGAAGGCATCGGCTTGTGTCGCACCGAGCACATGTTTTTTGAAGGGGAGCGCATTCTCGCCATGCGCGAAATGATCGTCGCGCGCGATCTGCACGGACGTCGACGCGCGCTCGAGAAGTTGCTCCCCATGCAGCGCGCGGACTTCGAAGGCATTTTCGAGGCCATGGATGGACTGCCCGTCACCATCCGACTGCTCGACCCACCGCTGCACGAATTCTTGCCGCACGGCGGTGAAGAATCCACGATGCTTGCGAAGTCCCTTGGACTTACCCGCGCGGAGCTTGGGCGCGTGGTCGAGAATCTGCGTGAGACCAATCCGATGCTCGGCCACCGTGGCTGCCGACTCGGCATTGTGTATCCGGAAATCACGGACATGCAGGCCCGCGCGATTTTCGAAGCCGCCGTGAAAGCAACGCGTCGCGGCTTCGACGTGCTGCCGGAGATCATGGTCCCGCTCGTCGCCGACGTTGCCGAATTGCGTCACCAGCGCGCGGTCATCGAACGGGCCGCGGAGCTCGTCATGGATGCGATGGGTGAACGCATTCCGTACATGATCGGGACGATGATTGAGTTGCCACGCGCGGCCCTCATGGCGGATGAGATCGCGACGGAAGCGGACTTCTTTTCCTTCGGTACGAACGACCTCACGCAAACGACATTCGGATTGAGTCGGGATGACGCCGGACGTTTTCTTCCATACTATCTCGAGAAGGGCTTGCTGGCCGACGATCCGTTCCAGGTACTGGACACGAGGGGCGTTGGCAAACTGATCACGTGGGCAGTGCGCGACGGACGCACGGTGAAACCGGCGCTCAAAGTCGGCATTTGTGGCGAGCACGGTGGGGAGCCACGATCCGTGACCTTCTGTCATCAGGCTGCGCTCGACTACGTATCCTGTTCACCGTATCGGGTGCCGATTGCCCGCCTTGCCGCGGCACAGGCGGCGCTCGCGGAGTCATAGCGCACTCGCAACGACGCTCGGGCCGCGACCACAACGTCATGGCGCACAACGCAAACGCCCCGCCAGATGTCCGGCGGGGCGTTTCGTCGTGCCAGTGGAGGTGAGGGGAATCGAACCCCTGTCCGAAACTAGATCGACTTCAGCGTCTACGTGCGTATCCCGTTGATTGAGGTCTCCGTCCGCTGGCCAACAGGAAGCCCACGGCCGAACAAGTCGACTAAGTTTTCGCCCCGCTGTGGCCGACACACCGCAGGACTAGCCCAGATTTTCGATACCCGTCACGCCGCCCCGGGCGGGCTTCATGTCGGGCAGACGCCTACGTAACTACGAAGTTACGCGGCGAGCGCCAGGTTGTTGTTGGCGATTGTGATTTTCCCGAGTGTTTAGCCAGGTTCTCGAGGACCTGAGCACGCAACCAAAGCTTCACCAACCCCGTCGAAGCCAGTCACCCCCCAACTGCACCTGCTACCCATCGCTGCAATCGCCAGATCCCGCGACAGGCCCCTGCACCAGCAGTCTACACCTCACGTCGTACTCTACACGCGGCACCGAAGTTCCCGCAACGGTCTGCGCTACGCGACCTCGCACGTGAGCGTCGAGATATCGAGATCGTCTGGCACCTCTGTCCTGCTCCGATACGACTCGTAGTCCGCAAGATATCTGGTGAAGATCCCCTCAACTTCCGCAAAGTCGCGCACCTGATGGAGCAGCTTCCGAAGGTCGGCGGAATTCGGGAGGCCCTTTACATACCAACCCAGATGCTTGCGAAACTCAAGCGCGGCGCCAACGGGGTCAGGCTCGTACTGCTGCACCAAGCGCGCGTGATCCAGCGCGACGGCAAAGCGCTCCGCGACCGGGGGGGTATCGGGCATCGGTTCGCCGAGCAGCAGGGCGCGCGTTTGCCGAAATACCCACGGCTGACCGTATGAGCCTCGGCCGATCATGATGCCATCACACCGCGTGTGTTCCCACATGCGCTTCGCATCCAACGCCGTCTTGATATCGCCATTGCCAAGCACCGGAATGTCGAGCGCCTCAGCGACACGCGCGATTTCATCCCAGTTCGCCTGACCGGTGTACATCTGCGTGCGCGTTCGTGCGTGTAGGGCGAGGACACGTGCTCCCGCATCCTGACAGCGCAGCGCGATGCCGACCGGATCGCGCATCTCTTCGCTCCAGCCGCTGCGAATCTTGCACGTGACAGGTAGTGGCGTTGCTTTCGACACAGCGCGGATGATGGACTCCACAAGATCAAGGTCGCGGAGACACCCGGACCCTCCGTTGCGGCGCACGACCTTCTTGACCGGACATCCGAAGTTGATGTCGACAAAATCCGGATGAAAGAGGTCGGTCACCATCGCCGCAGCATCTGCCATCGCCGCCGGGTCCGCGCCGAAAATCTGCACGCCAATGGGCCGCTCGGCCGGCGAAAAACGCAACTTGTCCATCGTCGCATCATTCTCGCGGCGAATCCCTTCCGCCGACAAGAACTCCGTCACGACGACATCCGCGCCATGCTCATGACACAGTCGGCGAAACGGCGACTCCGACACTCCCGCCATCGGCGCGAGATAGAGCGGGACCGCATGGGGCGTCGCGAACGGGAACGTCTTGGTAGTCATGAACTTGGAAGTTAGCCACCCCCGTCACAGCGGGCAACGCAGTGGTTTGACACGGACGTCTCAGCGGTTATCATCGAAGTCTATGGAACTGCGCGAATTCTTTTCCGAAGATGCCGTCCGGCTCGAGCTTCAGGGCACGAGCAAGGACGAAGTGCTGAAAGAACTCATTGGGCTGCTCAAGCTCGATGACAAATCCGAAGGCATGCTGCTCAAGATGCTCAAACGACGCGAAAATCTCGGCTCCACCGGGATTGGCCGCGGCATTGCCATTCCGCACTGCCGCTCACTCG
>JANMKU010000477.1:0-2221 GCA_031372205.1 Gemmatimonadaceae bacterium
AGTGTCAGCTGACGCGTGCGCGTTGGACGCGACTCCGGCACGGCGATCAGCGCGCCGATGCCAAGCACGGGCAGAAACAGAATCACGTTGAGCAGCGCGGCGTCAGACATGCGTCCAGCTCCAGAGCAATGCACTGACGATGCCGACGAGGACGAACAGCGCATAGCGGTGCAGACTGCCTGCCTGCACGCGACTCAACACACCTGCGGCGCGCAAACCGAACGAGGCGAGGCCATTCAACGTGCCGTCCAGCACCGTGCGGTCGCTCAAGCGGAGAAACACGCGCTCGGAAATCCAGTACAACGGTTTCGCGAGCACGCGATCGTAGAACTCGTCGACGTAGTACTTGCCCGACAGCACCCGATGCGCACCTGATAGGCGCTGCTTGAGCGACTCGGCGCGGGACGCGGGCGTGCCGAATACGAACCAGGCACCGGCAAGGCCAGTGAATGCCAGCACGACTGAGATGATCAACAGTGGTCGTTCGAGGTGGTGCAGTTCTTCGCTTACCTGCGGTAGCGCCAACTGCGGTTCAAGAAAGTGCGGCAGCGCCAACATGCCGCCGACCGCCGACAACACCGCAAGCACAACGAGCACACCAGTCATCGACGCCGGTGATTCGTGGATGTGGTGCTCGACCTCATGATCGACACGTGACGCACCGAGGAAGGTGAGCCACAGCAAACGGAACATGTAAAACGCGGTGAGGAGCGCGGTGAGTGCCGCCACACCCCAGAGCCACGGAGAACCGCCACGACTGCTGGCAAACGCATACCACAGGATTTCGTCTTTGGAAACGAACCCAGCGAGCGGCGGGATACCGGCAATCGCCGCTGTTGCGACGGCGAACGTTCCGAACGTCCAGGGAATCTTGCGTGCCAGACCACCCATGTTGCGGACGTCCTGTTCGCCTGACAGCGCGTGGATGACACTGCCGGCGCCAAGAAACAAGCACGCCTTGAAGAACGCGTGTGTGACGACGTGGAAGATCGCCGCGCCGTATGCGCCCACGCCAAGCGCGAGAAACATGAAGCCGAGCTGGGAGATCGTGGAGTACGCGAGCACCTTCTTGATGTCGGTTTGCACGAGCGCGATCGTCGCCGCGAAGAATGCCGTGGCCACGCCGACAATCGCCATCACCTGCGACGCATCGGGAGCGTGCGAGTATACGCCAGACATGCGTGCCACGAGGTACACGCCGGCGGTCACCATGGTGGCGGCATGAATAAGCGCAGACACCGGTGTCGGGCCAGCCATCGCATCGGGCAGCCAGACAAAGAGCGGGATTTGCGCCGATTTGCCCGTCGCACCAATGAAGAGCATGAAGCCCACTAGACTCGCCGACACTGCAGGTGCCGAGGCGCTGTTGAACGCCGCATTGATGACGTCCATGTCGAGCGTGCCGTAGGCCTGATACAACAGAAACATCCCGATCAGGAACCCAGCGTCGCCGATGCGATTGGTGATAAAGGCCTTCTTCCCGGCGCGCGCATTGGCCAGATCGTCAAACCAAAAGCCGATCAACAGATACGACGCCAAGCCCACGCCTTCCCAGCCAACGAACAGCACCAGCATTGAGCGGCCGAGTACGAGCAGCAGCATGAAGAACAGAAAGAGGTTCAGGTACGCGAAGAATCGCCCGTAGCTCTTGTCGTCCTTCATGTACCCCGTGGAGTACACGTGAATCGCCGTACCGACGCCGGTGACGATGAGCGTCATGATGGCGCTCAGACGATCGAAGTAGAACGCGATGTCAAACGAACGGCCGTCTATCAGCGCCCATTGATAGGCCGGCGCCACAATCGGCGTGTACCCCACATTGCGGAGCGTGACGAACATCTCCACCGCAATGAGGAACGCCGCGAATGGCAGTCCGCAGGCGACGACGTTGACAAACCGTTTCCCAGCACGATTCCCGCCGAGTCGTGTCGCCAGTACGCCGTTGAGGAAAAAGCCCAACAGGGGAAGGAGCGGAATCAGGACGAGTGGATGCACCACCAGCTCGCGCATCGTCGCCTATCCTTTGAGGTCAGTGTAGGCGTCCAGATTCAAAGTGCGCTTGTGCCGCACGAGCAGCAGCACGATGGGAATCGCGAGCGCAATCTCAGCCGTCGCCACCACAAATACGAGAAACACCAGTACGCCACCGGCGACGGAGCCGTTTTGATGCACGAACGTGATCAGGCTCAGATTGACCCCGTTGAGCATGAGTTCCATGCAC
>JANMKU010000480.1:0-2779 GCA_031372205.1 Gemmatimonadaceae bacterium
GACAAAGACCGGCAAGCGGAAATCGAGTCGTTCGACGCGAAGCAAACTGAGGTCACCGGGCCGCCCGCCGGTGTTGGCGAAGGCCGCGCGACGGCCGTTTTGGGAAGCGATTGCGCGTGGGCTGACAAGTGCCGACGCCGCGCAGGTGGCCGGCGTGTCCCCACCCGTCGGCACGCGTTGGTTTCGCCATTATGGGGGGATGCCCCCTTCACATTTGAATGCCTCCGCACCGGTTCGGTCGGGGCGCTACCTGACGTTGCCCGAGCGAGAAGAGCTCGCGCTCTTGCATGCCCAAGGCCATGGCGTTCGCGCGATCGCGCGCACGCTCAAGCGATCGCCCTCGACCGTCTCCCGCGAGCTGCGGCGCAATGCGGCCACGCGCAGCGGAGATTTCGTGTACCGCGCCACCACGGCGCAATGGCACGCGGATCGCGCGGCCTTGCGCCCGAAAGTGGCCCGCCTCGCGACACACATTCCTTTGCGCACGTATGTCGCCGAGCGGCTCGCGGGCACGGTGGTGACGTCGACGGGCGTCCCGCTCGCGGGTCCGCAGGTCGCGTGGAAGGGACGCCGACAGGGGCCTCGTCAAGCGCGGCGCTGGGCACGGGCCTGGAGCCCGGAGCAGATTGCCCAGCGTCTGCCCCTCGACTTCCCGGACGATCCGACGATGCGCATCAGTCACGAGGCCATCTATCAGGCCCTGTATGTGCAGGGCCGAGGCGCCCTGCGGCGCGAGCTGACCGCGTGCTTGCGGACCGGCCGTGCGCTGCGGGTGCCCCGCGCGCGCGCGACGGGACGCGGCAAGAGCTTCGTGACACCGGACGTGTTGATCAGTACTCGGCCGCCCGAGATTGAAGACCGGGCGGTGCCGGGGCATTGGGAAGGGGATCTCATTCTCGGTGGGCGCAGTACGGCGATCGGGACGCTCGTCGAACGCACGACGCGCTTCACGATGCTGCTGCATCTGCCCCCGATGCCCGGGCACGGCATCGACGTCCGTGCAAAGAACGGCCCCGCGCTCGCCGGCCATGGTGCTGCCGCAGTGCGTGACGCGATCGCGACGTTGCCCCAACACTTACGACAGTCGCTCACGTGGGATCAAGGCGCCGAGATGGCACAGCATGCACAGCTTCGGCTCGACTCCGGATTGCAGGTCTTCTTCTGTGATCCGCACAGTCCGTGGCAGCGCGGTACGAACGAGAACACCAATGGGCTGCTCCGTCAGTACTTTCCAAAAGGAACCGACCTGCGTGACGTGACCCTCAACGACTTGAATGCGGTCGCGTTCACCCTCAACACGAGACCACGGAAAACACTCGGCTGGCGCACCCCAGCCGAAGCACTGGATCAGCTGCTCCATACACATTCAACCGCAGGTGTTGCGACGACCAGTTGAATCTGAGCTGCGACCCGTGGTCGCTGTGATGGACGAGCGGACCGTCGGTGTCGCGATCGCTCAGCGCCTGTTCCAACGCATCGAGCGCCAGCTCGCTCCGCATCGACGTACTGGCGCGCCAGCCAACGATCCGCCGGGAGAACACATCGATCACGAACGCGACGTACACAAACCCACGCCACGTCGCGACGTACGTAAAGTCGGACACCCACAACTGATTCGGCCGCGTCGCGGTGAAATTGCGTTGCACCAGATCACGGGGCGAGGCGAGGTGTTCGTCCGCGATCGTGGTCTGCACGCGACGCCCGCGCACGATCCCGCGCAAGCTGTCGTCCTGCATCAGCCGTTCGACCGTGCAGCGCGCCACGACGCGATCCTCCCGCTGCAACGCCTTCCACACTTTCTTCGCACCGTACACGCGGCGATTGGCGTGCCAGACCCGCGCAATCTCGGGGCGAAGGAGTGTGTCGCGCTGCGTCCGCGCGGGCACGCGCGACGGATCGGCGGCGCGTGCCTTCTGTTCGTAGTACCACGATGGAGCGACCTGCAATTGGGTGCAGATCGGCTCGACTCCATACACGGCGCGATGGGCATCAATAAACGCCACCGTCAGGGCCCGCGGCGGTCGAGCTCCGCCTGGGCAAAATACGCCGACGCCTTGCGCAAAATCTCATTGGCGCGGCGCAGCTCTTTGTTTTCGCGCTCCAGCGCCTTCACGCGCGCGTGTTCGTCCGTCGTCACGCCGCCGCGTCGACCGGTATCCACCTCACGCCGCTTGATCCAGCTGCTGAGGGTCTGCGCGGAGCAGCCCATCTTGGACGCGATGGACGTGATCGCCGCCCACTGGGACGTATGCTCTTTTTCGTGCTCGTACACCAACCGGACCGCCCGCTCGCGTACTTCTGAAGAAAACCGTGGTCGTTTCGTCATGACTCCAACCTCTCACACTTTGGAGTCTCCTGTAAACTCAGGGCGGTTCAGAAACCAATCATACCGATAACGGCAGTGAGATCTAGGCAACCGCCGGAGTCCGAGTCCTTTTTCGAACCCGATCGAATATTTGCGTTAGCGACTGAACACGGCCGGAGTCCTCTTTATCGAAAATCCGTGCGAACTCAGTGGAGTTGATCAGAATGGAGCAGATCTCGGGATCAAACTGCGTTCCGCTATGCTTTAACAGCTCCGCGCGGACCTCTTGTTCCGACAGGGCCGTTCGGTAGGGACGATCCGTCGTCATGGCGTCAATCGTGTCCGCGAACATGATAATCCTTGAAGCGAGCGGGATAGCCTTGCCGACAAGGCGATCGGGGTACCCCGTTCCATTCCAATTCTCATGATGATGGCGGACCGCTGGAACGATATCTGCAAGCTGAGTAGCACGCG
>JANMKU010000495.1:0-5109 GCA_031372205.1 Gemmatimonadaceae bacterium
GACGCGTGACGGGCGCAGTGCTGGCGCGGTGTCGCGCGGAGCGTGCGGCGCGGCAAGCGCAGACATCGTGAAACGTTGGGGAGGGACGGGTGCATGGCGACGATTGGCGCCGTACCCTGTTGCGCGCGACGCGTCACCAACGGATTCGATTGGTGTGTGGCTGGAGCGGACGACGCTTGCGGACGGCGGTGAGGAGTTGCGCCGAGTGAGTGCTGGAGAGACGACGGTCGCGCGGATTGATGCGGGAGATTGTCGAGAGACGTTGGTGGTGCATCGGCGTACTTACGACTCGGCGGCGATGGTGCATGCGTTTACGGACGCGCGATTGCGTACGCTCGTGAGCACATACGCGCGAGGGTTGATCTATGTGTGGTCGCCGCGGATGCCGCTGTCGGTTCGAGGGCTCGCGGAGGCGCGGGCTGCGGCATCGTCGCTTGGGATAGCGTTTACGGCGATTGTGGCTGACGCGGATGGGGTATCACGCGGAGGCGCGGAGACGCGGGGAACTGCGAGTGCAGATGAGATGCTGACGCTTGATGCGCTTGAGTTGGTGTACCGGAATGCGACGCAACACTATCCGAATGCGCTGTTCTATCGGGACGGGAAGATTGTTGACGTGGCGATCCCGGGGTATCAGCGTCGCGACACATACACAGCGCTGGCGGCGACGTATCTGGCGGACAATCGCGCGGAGTTGCTGGCGATGCGCAGCACGAACGCGAGCGTTGTTGCTCCGGCTTTTTGGGTGGACCACCAGGCACGCGTGAGAACGCTGTCGTCGGTGCCCACGGTGCGCAGGCTTGGCTTTTTCTTCAAGCCGATCGCCAACACGAATCTCGTTTCCTACACGGCGAACGACAGGTCGTATTTGTTTGACCTGCGCTCGGGGAACGAACAGCGCATTCCCGGGAACGTTGATCCGGTGCCAACGCCGGATGGCCGTTTGCTGATGCGCCCGGGCCTGCTGTTGTACCCGATGGCAACACTGACGAAGGGTGACACGATTCCGGTGTACGAAGATCCGGAGCTGCCGGACGAATATCAGACGGCGAGCATTCAGCAGGAACGGAATGGCGTGGTGCGCTATCGCGTGATCACGGGGTGGCGTCAGGGTGCGCGCTTTCGCGACTACGACGTGACGTTCACCGCGAAGGGTGCGTACAAGAGTGCTGTGCCGGTTGGTGCGGCGTTTGTGCCGTGCGGCGCGCGTAATTTGACATTACCGATGAACGCAAAATCCGGTCGGGAGTTTGGCGCGTATGACGCGGGTACGCGCACGAATGTCATCCTTGAAGTGACGCCGATGAAGTCATGCCTCGACATGCTTGATCTTGGGTTTGCATCGGGGAAGCTGTCGTTTAGCTACGACGGGGGTGTCATTGCTTTTGCGACGTCGCGCGTGGACACGGATGCCGAGGGGCTGCGATTGCGACCGTCTGAACTGGTTTACAAAGACGCACTACTGCTGTATCGCAAGACGGGGCGGATTGTGGCGTTGTCGAACAATCGTGGTATCAACGCGCTGTCGTTCCCGGAGTTTTTGAAGAATGGCAGCGTGATAGTGCTGGATCAGGCGGGGCCTGGGCGCGTGGCGGAGGTGCTGCGGACGGTTGACGTTCGGTGACGGATAGGAGCGGATACTGCAAACAGCAACAACAACACTGAGCTTTTGTTGGTTGGCTACGGCTGTTTTGTCGATTTCTCACCCGGCCGATCGACAAGGGCTATCCACCTGCACCATCGACCACAGCCGACGAGGACACGATGAAATACCTGTGCCTGATTTACGACGAGGAGAGCAAGCTGGGCGCCATGTCGAAGGGCGAGTCTGACGCCTTCATGGGCGAATACTTCACCTTCACGCAGCAGGTGGCGGCCAGTGGCCATATGGTGGCGGGCGAAGCGCTGCAACCGGCGCACACGGCCACGACGCTGCGTATGCGACACGGCAAGCTGGCGACCACCGACGGCCCATTTGCCGAAACGAAAGAGCAGTTGGGCGGCTTCTATCTGATCGAAGCGAAAGATCTCAATGACGCGATGCAGGTGGCGGCGCGGATTCCGTCTGTGCGCACCGGGAGCATTGAAGTGCGACCGATCCAGTCATACGGCACGATGTAGTCAAGGTCATAGCGTGTCGTTGCTCGAGGAGAGTGCGTCGACCGATGCGATTCGCGCACGCGTTGATGCGGTCTACCGCGCCGACTCCCGTCGTGTTCTCGCTACGCTGATCCGCCTCCTCGGCGATTTTGATCGCGCTGAGGAGGCCATGCATGACGCGTTTGCTGCCGCGATGGAACGCTGGACACGTGACGGCGTACCGAACAATCCGGCGGCGTGGATCATCTCCACAGCGCGCTTCAAATTCATTGATGCGGTGCGACGACAAACGCGGCTGGATGCGTCATCGAGCGAGGTCGCGCGACAACTGCATCCGAGCGCTGCGGATCAGCCCGACGCCGACGAACACGAAGTGGCGGACGATCGACTGCGCCTCATCTTCACCTGTTGTCATCCGGCGTTGTCGCCGGAGGCGCAGATCGCGCTAACGTTGCGCGAAGTGTGCGGACTCACGACGGAAGAAATTGCGCACGCGTTCCTCACAACACCGTCGACGTTGGCGCAGCGCATTGTGCGGGCGAAGGGCAAGATTCGCGACGCGCGCATTCCGTATCAGATACCGGGTGTCGCCGAGTTGCCACTCCGACTCGACGCGGTGCTGCACGTGGTCTATCTCGTGTTCAACGAAGGATATTCTGCGAGTGCCGGTGTGGCGCTCACGCGCAACGACCTATCTAGCGAAGCGATTCGATTGGGTCGGTTGCTGCGCGAGTTGTTGCCGGACCCAGAAGTGGATGGTTTGCTTGCGCTGATGCTGCTGCACGAATCGCGGCGGACGGCACGCACGTCACCGTCTGGCGAACTGGTGTTGCTGGAAGAGCAGGATCGATCGTTGTGGGACGCTGCGCTGATCGAGGAAGGATGCTATCGCGTGCAGCATGCGCTCGAATCGCGACGTTTTGGTCCGTACACGCTGCAGGCAGCGATTGCTGCTGTGCATGCCGAAGCGCCAACGGCGGGGGCGACCGATTGGCGTCAGATTGTGGGGTTGTATGACGTGCTACTGCGCGTTGACGATTCCCCGGTGATTGCGCTCAATCGCGCAGTTGCGCTGGCGATGCGTGACGCGCCCGCCGATGGGCTTGCGGCCATCGATTCGCTCTTCGCGCGCGGCGTGCTGCGCGACTATCACCTGGCGCATGCAGCGCGCGCTGACTTGTACCGCCGGCTCGGTCGCGTGGACGCCGCGCGCGCCGCGTACACAGAGGCGCTTGCGCTCACGCGACAGGAGCCCGAGCGGAGATTCATTCAGCGGCGACTGCAGGAGCTGCCGAACGCGCAATGAATGTGTGTCCGCGGCGTGTCGAATTGCGCCGGTGCCGGTCGACCACAGGCACACCCTTCGACGGAGAGACGCATGACGGTTTCAGCGCCAACACAAAACGCGATGTCCCACGCGAAATTCGTTCCTGGTTTCCACTATGTGACTGGAATGCTGACGATATGTATCGTTGGTGTCTCGCTGTACCGTCTCGCGACATTGCGCACGTTTGACGCCGTGCTTGGCGCGTTGGTCGGCATGGTGTTGCTATTGCAGTTCATCTACCTCCGCTCGTTTCCGCTCGCGGTGCAAGATCGTGTGATTCGCCTTGAGGAGCGTCTCCGTTTGCGCGCGCTACTGCCAGCGGAACTCCAGTCGCGTGTGGACGAGTTTACGACGAACCAACTGATCGGCATGCGCTTCGCGTCGGACAGCGAGTTGCCAGCATTGGCCAAGCGCGTGTTGAGCGAAAAGATCAGTGATCGCTCCGCCATCAAGCAGATGGTCACGAACTGGCGCGCCGATCACCAGCGGGCGTAGCGCAGCATCCCCGTTGCTGTCGCACCACGAGCTCAGGGCATCTCCGTGAGTGCGTGCGTCGACGAAGGCGACGGTGGACATTCTCATCTGCGTGAAGGACGCCAATCCGCTCGTGAGTCGACTGCTCGGCACGTCTGCATTGGTCACTCGCGCGCCGTCGCTTGTGGTGGCGCCGGCGGTGTTGGAGGTAGCGGTGGGAGTGGTGCGATCGCCCGCCGTGAGGCGACAGGGTCGCCAGTTGCGAACGGAGCGTAGAAAGTTCGGCGCGCAGTATGTCCAGCTCTCGTCGCGTGTCCTCGTCCAGTGGCGTGTACGCCGGTGGTGTCGGCACGATTACGCGCGCGGGTTCGTCGTACATGTGCGGATAGCCGATGACGCCGAATTCACGACGGTGGCGTGGTGGCGTACGACTCCAGATAGCCGCAGCGCTCGCAGCGATACGTGACGACGACAAAGACATCACGGTTCGTTGTCTTGAGCCCGGTCCAGAACGAACGTTCCGGCGCGCCTTCCACCCAGGTTGGCACATCCGGCATGGAATAGTGCGCCTTGTCGGCGACGAATCCCAGTTCCATGTGCCCGCTGCACTTCGGACAGGTGAGCTGTTCAGGTGACATCGTGTTTCTCCGGTGAATGGTCGATGTGTAGCCAGGCTACCTTGGCGTTCGATACCGTGCGGTGAGCAAATCTTCCCGCGACACCCCCGTTTGCAACGCACCGCGGACGTACACCTTCAACGCCGTGGTGAAACGGCCGCAATCCGCGCTGCGCGAGAACCCGCCACGTTGCCCATGCGTGTTGACGGTCCACGTTGCGCATAGACGCGTTTTGGATTCTCGCCGCAGGCCATCTTGAGCCCGTACTTCGCGCCGGGAAGCTTCATACCTTGCGTAGAGCGTGATGGCACGACCTTGAGCACAACGGATCATTGCCATCAGAATGCGCCGCGGTGCCGGGCGCGGGATACACGCCGAGATGTGAGTGCGTGTCAATGAGTCCAGCCGTTACGTACTGACCGTTGCCGTCAATGATGTCGGCGCCCGCCGGAGCAGACAGTCCAACGCCAACCGCCGTGATGCGCCCATCTTGCACCACAATTGCACCGCCGCGAATGAGGGACCGACGCCGGTAAAGATGTTGACGTTGTTGATGAGGAACGCTTTGTGGTGCGGGCGCACGTGCGTACT
>JANMKU010000236.1:0-36946 GCA_031372205.1 Gemmatimonadaceae bacterium
GCCGACGATGTGCGGCTGGGCCGAGAGACCGTGTCGGAGCCACGAACTCGCAGCTACGCGCTGTCCGCGCCAGTGCTGCTGGTGGCCTTCGTGCCGCTCTTTGGCAATTGGCAGCAAGCGTCACGCGCCAACCAGACGGACACCACCGATTTTGCGCGCGACTTGCTCAACTCCGTTGAGCCCTACGGCATTCTGGTCACCGTTGGTGACAACGACACCTTTCCCTTGTGGTATGCACAGGAAGTAGAGGGGATTCGGAAAGACGTGGTGGTGGCCAACACATCGCTCCTCAACACCGACTGGTATACGCGACAGCTGATTCGCCGGCCGGTGTTCGAGTATGATGCGGCCAAGGGCCCGGCGATCTATCGCAACCAGCAGTGGACCAAACCCACCGGCTCACCGGTGAAGATGACATTCGACGAAGCCGACGCGATTCCGCTCGGCATTCAGATTCCCAAGAACATGGCGTTCCAGAGTGGCGGCATCACGGCCACGCCGCGCACGGAACAACTCATGCGCGCCGATCAGTTGGTGTACTTCATGATCCGCGATGCATTTCCTGCGCGACCGATGTACTTCAGCCGAACAGCCGGTGGCTACCCCTACGAACTGGGACTTGAACGCTATATCCTCACGCAGGGCATGGCCAAGAAACTCGTCGATCACCAACTAGTGCCCGGCAAAGACACGGTGATGATTCAGGGCGAAGGCTTGGTCGATGTGAAGCGCACGCAGGCGTTGTGGGACAGTGTCTTTACGGCCAATAAGTCGTTGGCCAAACGCGATGGGTGGGTGGACGATGCATCGGTCGGGATTCCCGATTTGTACGTCATCAGCGGCATCACGCTCGCCGAAGCGCTGGCGCAGACCGGCAAGATGACCGAGTCAGAACGGGTCTACGGTGAGTCGCGGGCCGTTGCGAAAGCGATGCGTCGTGAGAGCGTTTTTGGATTTGATCGACAACAGGCGCCATTGGGACCCGGCACCGACAAAGCAGTACAACCACTGCTCGTTCCGCCGGCCGACAGTGCCGTTGTCAAATCGAAACCCACAGCACCGAAGGCAAGCAAGAAGCCGTAACGATGGAGGGCGTGGTGGCCGAGTGGTTTAAGGCAGCGGTCTTGAAAACCGCCGAACCTGAAAGGGTTCCGTGAGTTCGAATCTCACCTACGCCGTTGCAGTCGAACACGCGCCAAGCACACGCACACGCCCGCAGAACAATTAGTCCGTTCTCATCGCGTGAGTGGCAGTAGAGATGCGGCCGACGCTTGGACGCGGAAACGGAACGGCCACTGCACCGCTTGGCGCACTGCCTTGCCACCTTTGCGTGCCGGCAAAAAGCGCGCCGAGGGGAGCGCCCGTTCCACCGCATCGCTAAAGAGCGGGTGGGTGGACGAGACAATGCTGAAGTGGTCCATCAGCACGCGACCCAAGGTGTCCACGACAAACTCGGCGAGCACGTCACCGTTCATGTTCGCGCGCAGCAGCGAGTCGGGATAGGCCGGCTGTACGAAGGCTTGCGTGTCTTGCTGTGCTTGCACGTCCACCTGGTCGGCGGCGTACACGCGGAACTCTTCGATCAGCATAGCCAATTCCGCGGCGGCATTGGCGTTCCGTCTGCGCCGGGGGCTTGCCTCACCCTGACGTGACCAGATCACGATGGCGCCGCATTGCTGTCGGATATTCTGCGTCATGGTGAATTGCGCCGGCGTACTGGCAAACCCTGAATACACTTCCATCGCTTCGATCGACATGGGTGTCAGGTTGTCGATATCGAACTCGGCCGACCCGAGCGGCAAGCCGTCCAACCAGACCAGCGGTGCGCACTTCGCGTTGCGAAAGCGCACGGCATTCCGCACGCTGCCGATCGACATCACGCGCGCGCCTGGCACGCGACGGATCAAGTCGGTCATGACTTGTGGTCGTGCATTCTCGATATCGGCACGAGAGAAATAGTGCCCAGCGCCAGACTTGCGGCGGCGCTCTTGCATGCCACGCGTTGCATCGTGCACGAGCCGATTTCCCACCACGACGACCGCTGCCATCTGTTGCGGTGCGCGTGACAGCGTAACGACGACACGCTCGGCGTCCGTCGCGAGCCGCACATCGAACGATGTGGTTAGCGGACGATAGCCAAGCCGCCGTACCGTCACTGAAGCCGCGCCCTCGGGTAGGCCGAACAGCCGGAAGAGACCGTCGACACCCGTCTCGACACGAAGCAGTGTGCCATCGACCGTCACGTCAGCACCAGACACCGACGCGCCGCTCGAATCCCGCACCACTCCCGCCAGCACCGTGTTCGGCCGCGCACTCTTCGCTTGCGCGTCTAACCGCCCGGTGGCGACACTCAGCGTCGCTCCAACGATGACGCGGGTCCAGCGCGCCGAGACGCCACAGCCGTGGTGGGTGACGTGGCCTCGTGAAACCGCTTCGGTGCAGTCCATCGACAGCTCGGCGAAAAGGTCGCGCGATACGCGGGGCGTGCCGCGAGCGACAACAGAACAAAGGTGCGCGACCGGCGCGCCCTGCGCGAGGGGCGGCGGCCGTGGACAGCAAAAAGCGGGGGCCCTCCTACGGGCCCCCGCTTTGACGCGTCGGTGCTACGGCGGCGCGTGTTACGGCGCGATGACCGCTCGCAGCGTCACGTTGGAATAGACGGTGAATCCGAGGACGTTGATCCGCCACAAACCGGGCGTCACGGTTGCCGTGATGTCGCACGTCTCGTTCGGACCATCCGTTTCGGACACGCACGCGGCCGCCGCAACACCTGGCCGGAAAATGCTGATGTCAGGGTCTTGACCGGCCGCGCCGCGCAGCGTCACAGTGAGTCTGGTGGCGCCCGTTGGCACGTTGATGAAGAAGTTGTAGCTCGAGTTGAGCGGACCGCCGATGATGTAACTGGTGCCGTTCACCAACTCGTTGATCGAGGCCGTCCCGCTCTTGCCTTCGCTGGTCGCGGTGATGGTCACGGTGCCGGGCGTGAGCACCGTCACGAGGCCGCTAGCTGATACCGTGGCCACGGTTCCCGCCGAGGTCGTCCACACGATTGGGCGGCCAGTGAGGGCCACACCATCGGCGTCACGCAGTGTGGCCGTCAGCTGCAGCGTGGCGGCCGTCGCGACGGTCGAGGCCACCGGAGTGACGGACACCGTTGCAACCGGCGCAAGGGGCGCGACGGTCACCGTGACCTGCGCGCTCTTCCCTTCACTGGTTGCCGTGATGGTGCTCGTGCCGTTGACCACGCCTGTCAACAGACCTGAGGCGGACACCGTCACCACATTGGGTGCCGACGAGGTAAAGGTGATCGGACGTCCGACCAACGGGTTGCCAGTGGCATCGTTCGTCGCGAACGACAACAGCACCGTTTGGCCGGGAGGTAACACGCCCGTCAGCGGCGTCAGCACGACGGTGGATACGGGGACGATGGTGATGATCGCCGCGAATCCGCTGACATTGCCGACGCTCGCAAAAATCGAGGTCGAGCCGGCCTTGAGCGCCGTCACGAGTCCACTGGACGAAACCGACGCCACGGTCGCATCAGATGACGACCACACGACCGACCCCGACACAGGTGCTCCCTTGGCGTCGAGCGGTTGCGCCGCGAGCTGCTGTGTCGTGCCCTGCCGCAGGTCCGTCACGCGCGGCGTCACGGCAATGGACGTGACGATAACAGACGGGTCAGTGGTCTCGTCGCTGCACGCGCTGAGGGCGAGGACGGAGAAGGCCGCCAGGAACGTCGGTGCAACGAGGAGCCGACGGCGAAGTACAGCGAGACGCGAAGTAGACATTGGACCCTGGGGATGAAAAGACCGACCGTGTGACTGACGGTGATGTGCCGGGGGTGAGCCGAGCAGTGACAATATAGAAGCAATTCGCCACCGCCGCGCCAGCGACGAATTGCGTATCGTGAACGAGCGTGTGACGACTCGATTGGTGACGCGCGGCCTCGCTGCCTATGCCGTCATTGTTGCGCCATGATTGCTTCGCAGCATCGCGCGTCGATTGCAGCGACGGCGGCTCACCAACTCCGTACCACGGTTGACCGCGGCATGGCACTCGGTCAGATTCACAATCTGGCGACGCTACGATTGTGTGGCAGCGCTGGAGGAGGGATGGCCGAGAGGCTGAAGGCACCGGTTTGCTAAACCGGCATAGGGAGCAATCTCTATCGCGGGTTCGAATCCCGCTTCCTCCGCTCCGCGGGTCCGCTGCTCTGTCGGCGGGCCCGCGTTGTCGTTTGTGCATACCCCATGAACACCTTCCCTGGCCGCTCGGCCCGGTTTCGCTATATGACGTCTGCGTCTCTTCGCCCTCGCGTGCGTTTTGCGCCATCCCCGACCGGATCGCTCCATGTGGGCGGCGCGCGCACCGCATTGTTCAACTGGTTGTATGCGCGCAAATACGGTGGTGAGTTCTTGCTGCGCATCGAAGACACCGATCGCCAGCGCAGCACAGATGACAGTACGCGGGCGATCTTCGAGGGGCTCCAGTGGCTCGGTTTGACGTGGGACGAGACCGTCGTCTATCAAGGCCAAAACCTTGAGCGTCACAAGCGCGACGCGCAGCAATTGCTCGACGTCGGCGCCGCGTATCGTGACTTTACCCCGCACGCCGAGCTTGAGCGACTTCGCAATGACGCCGAGTCACGTGGACTGGCATTTCGGTTTGACCGTCGCATGGCGCAGCTTACGGCAGCCGACGAGGCGGAGAAACTGGCGCGTGGCGAGCCGTTCGCGATTCGCTTTCGCGTGCCGGATGGCACGACCGACTGGATCGATCTGGTCCACGAGCGCATTGCGTTTCCGAACCGCGACATTGAAGACTTCGTCGTCCTGCGGTCGGACGGAACGCCGGTGTACAACATGGCGGTGGTCTCGGATGATATTGCCATGCGCATCACGCTCGTCATGCGTGGCGATGATCACATCTCCAACACGCCCAAGCAAATCCTGCTTTATCGGGCGCTCGGTGCGGAGGTGCCGCAGTTTGCGCACGTCCCGATGATTCTCGGTGCCGACAATAAAAAATTGTCGAAGCGACACGGCGCGACTGCCGTCGGCGACTATCAGTACGACGGGTTGCTGCCCGTCGCGATGCTCAACTTTCTGGCGTTGCTTGGGTGGTCAACCGGTGACGACACAGAAGTCATGACGCTGGATGAACTCGTTGCGAGATTTGATGTGCACGGCTTGCAAAAAAAGGCCGCTGTGTTTGACACCAAGAAGCTCGAGTGGATGAACGGTCAGCACCTCGCGAAGATGCCACTGGAGGAGTTGGAGCCGTATGTCACCCCGGCGTTCGAGCGTGCAGGATTGACGACCGCGCACGCACTGCACGCGCGTCGCGAGTGGTACCTGGGATTGCTCGATCTGCTGCGCGTGCGCGCGCGCAGTACTGACGAAATCGCAGCCCTCGCCACGCACTTCTTCCGTGACGAAGTCGCATACGATCCCGAGGCAATCACCAAGCAGTGGCGCGATGTTGGGGCGGCCGCAGACATCCTTGCCGCCACACGCGAGCGTCTCGCGTCACTGGCGTTGTGGACTCCACAGGCGATGGAAGAAGGACTGCGCAAACTCGCCGACGAGCGCGGCACGTCCGGTGGAAAGATTTTTCAGCCGCTGCGAGTCGCGTTGACCGGATTGACGGTGAGTCCGGGAATCTTTGACGTGCTGCTGTACCTCGGTCGCGAGCGCTCGCTGCTGCGGATTGATGCTGCTGTGCGATACCTGACGCAGGACGCGACGACCAACTGACGCCAACTGCGACGCACGCGCAAACGGCGTGCGCGCGTTCCGGCGAGCTACTTGCCAATCGGCTTAGTCGCGATCGGTTTCGCCGGCACGAGCGATGCATCTGGCGCGCGTAGCCGGTCCCGGCGTTCTTTCTCGCGCCGGTCGCGCAGTTCGTTGACGAGCTTTCGGAATTCTAAATCACCGAGTGCGAGGTCGGCGTTGCGCATGATATCGGCGCGCGACGCCGAGAGTCGACGTTCCCGATCGATGGCCGTGCTGTTCCCCGACATCGCCACCTGCGCATTGAGCGGGAGCAACGTGAGGAGCGCATTGGGAATCACCACTTTTCCAAGGCGAATGCCCGCGTTGTCCCATCCCCACTTCTCTCCGTTCTTCCCCTTTTTCGTCCAGTCGCCGGGTGCGCGACTGTACCGCCCCTCGGATCGTGCCACCGCGTCCAGCGAATCGGCCACAGACGTGATAGCGAACGAGATGATGCTGTCGAGGCGCTCCGTTCCATTGCGACTCGGAGCCGGCGCAGCATTGCCACCGCCGGCCGAGCCGCGCCAGATCCGCGCATCGGTATAGCCCGGCTGCACACCACGAAGGTTTGGATCCAACGCACCGACGCCGTTCCCGCTAGCCGCCGATCCTACGCCGCCGCCAGTGTCGGCCCGTGCCACGGCTGGCGCTACGGTCGGCGTTGGTGCAGCGGCCGGAGGGCCGACTTCAATAGGGGATGGCGGTGCAAATCGTGGAGGCGGAGCCGGAGTCGGAGTAATTCGCGATACTGGCGGGTTCTCCGGTCTCACCTTGGGAGCGACGGGCGACAGGTACGAAATGCGCTCTTCACGCTGTTTGGGTTTGTTGAGCCCCAAAAACCCTGACAGACCGTGTCCGAAGGTGAGCAACTGCAGCAGCGCGACGCCAACCACCACGTGCAACGCCACAGACACCGCCAACGCCCGCGGAGAGCGACCCTCTCGCTGCAGCGCACCCGCTCGACGCGCGCGCTCAGGCACCGTGCGCGAGACGCTACCCGTCGAACGACGCCCGTCATCCGGGCGCGACACAGGCGCGCTAGACGGAGACCGAGGAGGTGGCGACGAGTGTGGCATTCCGCGTGGCTATACCCGCAAGCACCGGTGCTGTGCCACGTGGCACCGCGCCGCTCACAGGATTCGGTGGTTAGACGCCCGACACTACCGGATTGGATACGCTGCTCAGCCCCACAAGCTCTACCTCAACCACATCCCCGGCGTGCAACGCTTTCGTCCCCGCTGGTGTGCCGGTGGCCACAACGTCGCCCGCTTCGAGTGTGATATACTGGGAAATGTAGGCCAGCAGCATCGGGATAGAGAAGACCATGTCGGCCGCAGTCGCGCGCTGGCATTCGACGCCATTGACCCGCGTGACGAGCGTGATCGACGACAAATCGGTCGGCACCGTGGCGGGCTCGCCAAGCGGCAGGAAGGTGTCCATCCCCTTGGCACGGGCCCACTGCCCGTCCGATTTCTGCAGGTCACGGGCCGTGACGTCGTTGAGGGCGACGACCTGCGAGAGCGCAGCGATGGCGTCCGCTTCGGTACCCTTCCTGAGCCGCCGCCCCAGCACCAAACCAATCTCTCCTTCGAACTCCACCTGCGTAGAGACACTCGGCAGCACGATAGGATCTCCGCCACGAATGATGGCCGACGGCGGCTTGAAGAAGAGCAGCGGTTCCTTCGGGACGTCATTGCCCAGCTCGCGCGCATGCGCACGATAGTTGCGACCGACACAGACAATTTTGCTTGGAGAGAGCGGCATACGCAGAAGTCGAAGTGTGAAAACCAACGGAGACCCAACACCCTATTGACGCGACACCCGCTGTCAGCGTTTGACGCGGTTGGTGCTCGGGACCGCATAGAACTTGGCGATTTCCTCGCGCACGTGCGACCAGGGACCGGAGATGCGTCGCGCCGCTGGCAACCCGCTCAGTAATTGGCGACCGTAGCGCTTGGTCAGCACCCGGGGATCGCTCAACACGACGACACCGCGGTCTGTGGCCGTGCGAATGAGGCGACCGAATCCCTGCTTGAGACGAAGGGCGGCATGCGGCAACATGTACTCGCCGAACGCGTTGCCGCCGCGTGCCTCGATAGCCTCACACTGCGCGGCCACCATGGGCTCCGTTGGCACGCGAAATGGCAGCTTGGCGATCAGCAGTCCGCGCAGCGCGTCGCCGGGCACGTCGACTCCCTCCCAAAACGTGGCGGTGCCCAACAGCACGGCGCGCCCGGCATCACGAAAGCGTTGCAACAGGAGGTCACGACTTTCTTCCCCGTGCACGAGTAACGGGTAGCGCGCGTCATGTCCGGACTCGCGCAGTTGCGCCGCCATCTCGCGAACGTCGCGGTGACTCGTGAACAGTCCAAAGATGCCGCCGTCGCTGACCTCCAACAGATCGCGAAGATGCTGCGCGACCGCCGCGAAGTGCCCGCGGGCATCTTCGTTTGGCGCAGGGAGATCCGTCGGCACCACGAGCATCGCTTGTCGCGGATAGTCAAACGGTGACGCAAAGATTGCCGATTGTCGATTGTGCTTCGTGGCGTCGAGTCCGAGGCGCTGCTCGAGAAAATCGAAACCGCCATCGGTGGCGAGCGTGGCACTGGTGATGACAGCCGTCTCGACGCGCGCGAACAGGTCGTCGCGCAACACCGGCGCGAGGTCGAGTGGCACGCAGTGGAGGGCGATGTTACGATCGGGTCCGGGCTTGCCGCTCTGTTCCATCCAACGCACGACTGGCGCGCCTGGCGGAGGCGTGCGGAGCGCACGCGCCAGCGCGTCGCCGGCGTGCTCCAGTCGACGCGCCACACCACGCAGTTCGCCGATCAGCGGCGCCATCTCCTCGCTTTTGCGCTCGTCGCTCTCGAGGCGCTCCCGCACTAATCGCAGCCCGTCCGACAGCAAACCAATCTCCGTCAGCAGTTCGTCGAGTGTGCCCTCGATGCCGCCGTGCCAGGCCGGATGTGCCTCGAAACTTTCCGTCAGTCGCAACACGGGAACGTTTTCTTCTTGCAGCACGGTGGCCAGCAATTCGAACAGCAGTTGCGAGCGGTCGCGTGCGGTGGCGGAGCTCGGACCGAGGCGCTCCTTCACCAGATCGAGACTGGCGACACTGAGCAGGTCGGTAGCGCCACCAAGACGAGCTGACAGCGCCGGCAGCAGACCCTTGCCACGTCGTTCAATGCGGGCGAACAATCGCGCCAGTGTGCGTCGTGTGACCGACGCGCCAAGATGCGCCGCGGCTGCGTCTTCGAGATGGTGGCCTTCGTCGACCACCAACCGCCGATAGGCCGGAAGCACCGCCGCATCTTCCCAGTTCTGCGTTGTACGACGAACGGCGACGTCCGAGAGCAGCAAATGATGATTGACGACGACCACGTCGGCCTGCGCGGCCTCGCGGCGTGCCTTGAATAAAAAGCACTTGTCGTAGTGCGCGCACTTGAGCCGGCCGCACAAGTCTGGTTCGGCCGCCACCTCATCCCACACTTCGCTGCGCGGAGCGACCGTCATGTCCGACAACGAGCCGTCCGTGGTGCGTTCAGCCCACTTGGCGATTTGATCTACTTCGCCCACCGCGCCGTCTTCAAAAAGCGCAGCGCCGGCGCCGCGCGCTTGCTCCAGACGCTGCAGACACAGGTAGTTACGCCACCCCTTGAGCAGCGCGAAGCGCACCGGCTGGTCACCAAGTGCGCGCTGGAGAAACGGTAAGTCTTTCCCGACGAGTTGCTCTTGCAGCGTGATCGTATTCGTGGAGACGACCGTCCGCTCGCCATTTGCCGCTGCCCACCGCAATGCCGGGACCAGATATCCCAACGATTTCCCAACACCGGTGCCTGCCTCGAGAATGGCCACCCCGCCGTCATTGAACGCGGCGGTGACGGCAACGGCCATCGCCCGTTGTGTCGGACGATCTTCATACGCCCGGTTGCCGTGCATCGCGCGCATCGCTTGCGCCACCGGGCCGTTCGGTCCCAACACGACATCGACTTCGTCCGCCGAGACCGCGACGCGCTCCGCGGAGCGCGGCACTTCGGTGACGACGTAGACGCGGCTTGCCTCATTGTCAACGATGCCGAATCCCACACCATTGCCGTGCACGCGCGCCGCGACTTCGAGGTCCGCGTCACTGGGCTCGAGCATGCCACTCGGGTGATTGTGCAGGAGCATCTCGCCGCGTTCAGCGATCCCGGGGAGTGCGAGTACACTGCGCACATCGCCACGGGCGACCGCGCGCACGGTCGCAATCACGCCATCCGCATCGACCGCGCCAACAAAGCACACCTCATTGCCACCGGCCAGACGGATACTCGTCCGGATGGCGACGGATGCCGCACGGGACAAGCGCGCTTCGCCAACGGTCACGTCTTGCGCGGCTTCTTCTTCGCGGCGGGAAAGAGCACGTTGTTGAGAATGAGCCGATAGCCCGTCGAATTCGGCCGCAACGACAAGTCAGTGGGTGCGCTGCCAATGGCGTGCTGCGGATCCTCTGGGTCATGCCCGCCGAGGAACGTCCATGATCCTTTGCCGTAGTCGCCGTGCACGTACTTCGCCCATGGGGCACCGTCCTCGGCGGCGAGCACGGTGACGCCGGGACGCACAACGGCCCGATTGAAGCTCGTCGTGACGCCGTAGAAGTCTGGAATCACTGTACGATGATTTTGCACCAGCATCGTTGCCACTGGATCAAGTTTTGCTGAAAAATCAAAGAGCGAAAACGTACCAAGTGGTTGGCGGCGCGCGGGCACGTTCACCTGGTGTCCGTCGATGTCACTCAGTGCATTGATGTACGGCGACGGTTCAATGTGTGCACCAGTAAAGGCGAGTGTCCGCGTCCAGTTCAGGCGCGCGTCCGCATCGGGTGCAGGTGGCGTTCCGTCGCTAAAGGGGCCGGCGATATCGACCGCCGCGGACGCAATCGCAAGATCGAGCGACTCCGTGGCCCCACACATCGCAAACAGAAATCCACCGCGATCGACAAACGACCGAATCCCCTCGGCGACTGCTTTCTTCAGTGCTGGCACGTCGTTCAACCCAAACTTTCTGGCCATCGCGAGGTCGCGTTCCCGTTGCGCCACGAACCACGGCGCATCACGATAGGCGAGGTAGAGCTTGTTGTACTGCCCCGTGAAATCTTCGTGATGCAGATGGACCCAGTCGTATTTGGACAGATCACCTTTCATCACCTCATCGTCCCACACCGAAGTGAAATCGATCCCCGCGTAGGTGAGCGCCAGGGTAACCGCATCATCCCATGGTGGCTGGTTGGCCGGGCGGTAGATCGCGACACGTGGTGCTCGTTCAAGCACGACCACATCCATGTTCCCGCCGGCGATTTCGGCGCGTACTGCGGCTACCGCCCCGTCACCGATGGGCTCTACGCTCACGCCTTCGAGTGCGGAGCGACGCCTCAGGTCTGGAGCATCGGGCAACAAGAATGCGCCGCCACGATAGTTCAGCAACCACTCAACCTTTTGCCCGTTCTTGAGCGCAAGAAACGTGACCCCGTAGGCCTTGAGATGATTGCGTTGCCCGTCGTCCATCGGCACGAGCAAAAACTGCGCGCGCAACGGCATCGCGATGGCGAGCAGCAGTGTAACGATGGCCACGGTCACGCGTGACACATTACGGGCGCAACGGTTCAGCATGAGGATCAGTGAGCGAAGTGATCTGGCGGCACTTGCCCGCGCAACCGTTCGAGGTCGCGCCGCGCCTGCGGCAGCAACGCACTTTCAGGATAGTCAACGAGCAGCGATTCGTAACGGGCAATTGCTCCGGCCTTGTCGTTGGCGTCACGCAGAGCGCGCGCCCACGTCAGCATTACGTCCGGCGCTTCGGGGCTCCGCGGATAGCTCGTAATGATGCGATTCCACAACGCCAGGGCGCGCGGCGGCACCGATCGTTGCCCGCCATTGATAAGCGGCACGCGCGCCGCCTCGATGCGCGCCGCCTGCGCGAGGAACGCCGGTGCGGCGTCACCAACTGAATCTGCCAGAGCGGCGAAGCGCATCGCGGCCGCCGCACTGTCGCGTCTCGCGAGCAGCAGGAACGCCTGCCCAAGGCTTGGTGAGCGTTCGAGTCGCGTGCGCGCCAGCAACCCCAGTGCATCGACCAGCTCGGGGCGCTTGGTCTCTGCACGCACGAGTCGCTTGCGTGCGAGCACCAAGTCGCCATCGTACAAGGCCATCCAGCCCGCCGTCTCGTCATCGTCGGCCAGATCACCTGCCGACATAGATGCTTTCGCGCGTTCCAGATCGCCGGCACGCAGCCATGCCGCGACCAGTGGTCGCGCCATATCTGCGCGGGCCTGTTCGTCCAACGATTTGCTGTTCTCGTCCAACCGCTGTTGTGCCTCGGCGCCACGCCCCAACTCGCCCAGTGCACTAATCTCGATCGGCAACAAGACGCGCACGCGTTTGGCGGCGTCGCCCTTTGCGGCGCTAGCTCGTCGCACGATCTCCAGCGCGGCCGCCGCGTCACCAGCATTCAGTGCCGCTTGTGCCGCATGCTGTTGCGCTTCGAGCATGCCTGCGGCGTCCGCTGTTCGTCGGTCGAGCACCGCCAACCATACCTCACGTACGACGGGCCATGCCTGCGCGAACTCTGCCCGTTCCCCAAACGCGCGCCACGCAGCCGCCGTGGAATCGTCTGCGCGAACGGGCGCGAGGGGCTGCCCACGCGCGTCGCGGCTCACCCCACGCCAGTTCCAGCGTGGAAAGCAGACGTCGCGGTGCAAGACTGACTGGCGCGGCGAACAGAATATCGCGGATAGAATCTCTCGCCGTTGCGGGTGCGCGTTGCAGCGCAAACAACGCCGACGTTTCGAGATACGGCTGATCCACCAACGTCTGCCGAAAGGCGATTGTGGCGGCGGACCAACGGCCAAGCGCCACGTGCAGCTGCGCCACTTCGCCAGAGATCATGCCAGCGGCGCCGAGGAGTCGGCCGGCTTCCATGAGTACCGAGTCGGCCGCTTGTGCGCGGCCAGCCGCGAGCAGCAGTCGCGCGTATTCGCGAAACGGCGCGCCATCGTTGCTTGAAGCGCGACGCCAGCCGAGGAAGGCCGCGCGTGCTTCGTCATCCTTGCCGATTCCAACCAACGTGCGGAGTTGAATGCCGCGGGCGACAGGATCGGTCGGGCGAACCAGCAGCACACGCTGCACCACCGGCAGAATGGAATCACGCACGCCGGTCTCGGCCCAGATCCGTTCGAGCCCAAGGAGCGCGATGTCGATCCGATCGCCGTCACTCGCGCCGGGTTGTGTGGCCCGTTGCAGCACTTCGCGATACGCTGCCGACGCGCGTTTGAGCTCGCCCTTGTCTTCGGCCTCAAGCGCCCGCGACAGCGGATCCGTGCTGTCTGCCACCGCGGCTGTTGCCGCGGCCGCTTGCGCCAACGCGACATTCGGCGCGACGGTAGACGCGACACCGCACCACAGTGTAGCGACTGCCGTGCGAAGGACCTTACGGACTTCCATTGAGCCTTCGGAAATACTCGATCACGAGACGACGCTCCTCGGGACCGAGTCCACGGAGTTCGTTCCACGTCGGTGGGGCGAACTTGTTCCCTGCCTTCCCCGACTGCGGACCCTCCACCACACCGCGCACACTGGCGCCGCTCGGCGTCTTCGCTTCGCGCGGACCCTGATCGTCCTTTTCATCCTGCTCAAGGAAACGACCCGCATCAAGTAATCGACGGTAGAGTTGTTGCTGTCGCGCGGCCACGCTGGGGTCGACCCCATTGCGTTCCAACTGCTGCGCCAGCAACGCCGCTTCCTTGGCCAGTGCATCGGTGCGCCCCGTCGCATCGGCGTCGGACACATCCGCCAACGTCTTCGCGACGTCACGCTGTTGTCGCGCGAGCACACGCGACTGCTGTTGCGCCTGTTGTCCTTTGGCGCCGCCGGGCATGAGGTTGAGGCCCTGCATCTGTCCGTTGAGCGTGCCCTGTTGCTGGGCCAACTGCTTGAGCTGTTCCATCATCTCGGTGAAGCCGGACGCGGACTGTGCGTTGTTGACTTTTTCGCGATCGCGCACGAGCGAACTGAGTGCCTGATTCAACGCCTCCGAGGCATCCTTCATTGCCGACTGCGTGGCTTCGGAGCCGCCCGGTTGCGAGGCCTTGCCCATTTGCTGCGTGGCCTGCTCAACGCGTCGCTGTGCGTCGGCCATGGCCTTCTGCGAACGTTGCGACAGCAGTGACGAACTGCGACCGGCCTTCTCGAGACGTTCGGCCGCTTGCTGTACGCCCTGCTGGACGGCGCCTTGTTCGCCTTGCATCCCCTGGGCATTCGCGCCTTGCTGGCGCGCACGCTGTTCGAGACTCTGTTGCTGCCGCGCGAGCTGCATCGTTTCGTTGATCGACTGATCGAGGTCTTGGGAGAGCTCAGTCTTCCAGGCGTCGACCTGCGCATCACGCGCCGCCGACAGTTGTTGCGCGGCCTTGTCCATGGCGTCTGCAGCCTTTCGCGCTTCTCCGGCGCCGTTGCCGCCGGGACTCCCGCCGCCCTTCTCTCCACCCTGTTCACCGCCTTTTTCGCCACCCGGTTTTCCCTGCGGGTCGTCCTTACCAGCGCCCTGTGCCGCACCAGATTTTGGACCATCGTTGGCGCCTGGCTTCTGCGCACCGGGTTTGCGTTCGGCGTTCGCTCCGGCTTGTGCTTGCGATCCGGCGCCCTGCTGCTCGTCCGCCTTCTTGGCTTCGCCGGCCTGCGCGTTCTTGTCGTTCTCGTTCTTCAACGCCTCGAGCGCCTTGGCGAGCGCGTCGTCGCCCTTTTCGCCGGGTTTGCTGCCAGCCTTGTCGCCGTTCTTTTCTCTCGCCGCCTCGTCCGCTGCTTGCTTCGCGGCCCGCTGCATGGATTCAGTCGCTTGATTGGCAAGCGGCTGTGCGGCTTTGGTTTTCGAAGCGCCCGGTTTCGCGCCCGCCTCGTTCAGTCGTTTCGTCAGCCGTTCGATTTCCTGCTCGAGGGCCTTGGACTGCTCGGCGAGCAACTTCGGATCCATTGCTTCTGGCGACGACTTGCCGCCGGCTGACTTGTCCCCGGCGCTGCCCTTCTTGCTCTCCAGTTTATCGGCGAGTTGCTTCTCAGCCTTGGCGAGATCCTTGGCGTCGTCGCGCAGTGTGCCCATCGCGCCTTCGAGCGCGGCACGTTTGAGCATCTCGGCGCTCTTCTCGAGCTGATCGCGCATCTGACGCTGCTGCGCCGCGAGCTGCTCCATCGATTGCTGCGCCTCGGTGCCACTCAACCGTTCGGTGCTCTTCTCCAATGCCGCCAGCTGCTTCTGCATTTCCGGCGTCATCGCATCGCGCAGCATCTTTTGCACGTCGCGCATCCGCGCTGCGAGCGCGGTGTCGAGCGCACCAGCGCTCTTGAGGCGCTGTTCCAATTCCTTGGCGCTCGCGCGGAGTGAATCAACGCGCGCTCCCAACTTTTGTTGATCGCTGGCCAACTGCTTGGCCTTCTCCGCTGCCGAGAAGGACATGTTCCCATCTTTCCCAGGCGGCTTGGGCGCACCGTTAGACTGCGCTCCGTCGTTCTTGCCCCCGCTCTTCAGGTCGCGGCCGCGTGAGGCGTCATTCGTATTCTGCGCCAGCTTCTTTTCATCGGCGGCGATTTGTGCGGCGCGCGCGGCGAGCGAATCGGCCAGCGACCGGGCGAGCGATCGTTGCTCGGTCAAACTCGGTACACGCAGCACCAGTTCGGCGCTTTGCGTTTGTTGGCGCCACGGCGAGTCATCGGTGGCAACGGCGACGACATGAATCTTGTCGCCTGGTTGCAGGTCGCGGCTATCGAGAGCGATCGTGGCGCCACCGATGAAGATCGGCGACGCGGGATCGGCCACCTCAACGCGTTCGCGCACCACCGTGCCCGGTGTGGCGGTCTCGCGCCACACGGTGAGCGCCACATTGCCGACCCCGTGATCATCGTCGGCCTGCACGATGACCGGGACGACGCCGCGGGCCCCAATCGTCGTGTCGGATGTTGGAGCGCGGATGACCACATCGGGGGCTCGATCGGGGACGACGGTAAATGGCAGCGGATCCGGCAACTCCGGCGACAGATTCGCGATACTTCCATCGCCGCGCGGCGCAGCCAACGCGACCCATTCCCACTGACCGTCGTGGTCAACCGGCAACACGGCGCTTACCGCGATCGCACCGTTGTCGGCGGCCGCCGTGGCGCCATCTGCAAGCAGTCGCACAGTGTCGCGGCCGTCCGTCAGCAGCGCGTCGCGTGCACCACCCCGCAACGTCGCTGTAACGCGCACCCGCGTGCCTCGCGGCACACGAAACGGTGGCGCCGGCTCCAGATTTTCATTGGCGCGCAACAAATACGCGGGATACTGCGCGAACAGCGACACGTCACCGATCCATCCCCGATCGGCCACGGTGACCGTGGCCTCCGCCACCGGAGCGCGACCGTCGCCGACCCGCAAGGTGACGGGTGCACGCACAGGACCAAGCGCCAACAACGCCACACCTTCGCTGGGCGACACCGTAAGTGTCGTGTCGTGCCACGCTTCGCCGGCAGCGCGTCGCGACACGGTGACAACCTGACGCCCCTCGGCACGGATGCGCACCGTCAATGGCATGCCGCGCGGCACGTTGCTCGGCAGACGTTCGAAGGCCAGCGCCGGAAGCAACAGCCCGCGCCACGCGCGCACCGGATGCAGCATGGCCGAAAGCCCGTCAGGAGCGCGCCGGCTGGCGATCGCCAGCACGGAGGCGCCACCAAGCGCCACAGCGCCGGCGATGGCGAGCACCCGCACAAGCCGACGCGACAACTGCGGAACAAGTACCGCAGGCGTAAGTCGGCGTGCGACATCCTGCGCGGCCCGTGCGCCCAACACGCCACTGCGACCAACCTCAAGCGCGCCCTGCAACGATCCCGCGCGGAGCTGCTGCTCGGACTCGATCGCCCTTGCAAGCGACCGCATCGACAACGCGGAACGATCGCGACGTCTGCTTCGCGTGACGAGCACCAGAGCGCCGGCGGCCACGATCAGCCACACGGCCACGGGCACCGGCGCCGGCACAGCCATCCAGCGTCCACCACCAAAGGCGAATGCACCCATCGCACCGGCAACGGCGAAGAGTCCAACGATGAACAAGGCCACAGCGCCCACGGATTTCACGCGCAGTGCGCGTTGCTCGCGCGCCATGCGACTTTCCAACGTGGAGGCGTCGAAACGCGCAGCAGTCGACATCGTCGGCGCGGTCATGGTTGCACGCGGCTGGTGACGGCATACGTGAACAGATTCACGCCAAGTCGGATGGCTTGTTCATGCATCGCCGGCGGATCGGTGTAGGTGCCCACGTCTTCCCATCCGTTGCCGAGGTCGGCCGAGTAGGTGTAGTACAGCGCGAGCCGATTGCCGATGAAGATGCCGAATCCTTGCGCGGGCTTGCCGTCATGCTCATGCACTTTCGGTGGGCCGCCCGGGAAGTCATACACTAAATGATAAATTGGGTGCGTGTACGGCACTTCGACGAACGGTCGGTCGGGATAGATCCGTTTGATTTCACGACGAAAACTCTCATCCAGGCCATAGTTGTCGTCCACATGCAGGAATCCACCGCGCTTGAGGTATTCGCGAAGGCGTTGGATCTCGACATCCGTGAACTTGATCTCGCCATGCCCGGTCGCATGCAGGAATGGAAAATCAAACAGCGCCGAGTCGGTCAGACGGACTTTCGCTTCGGCGCGCTCCACCGGGAGCGCCGTTCGCTCGCCAATCGCACGGAGCAAATTCGGCAAACTGCTCGGGTTTGCATACCAATCGCCGCCGCCATCGTATTGCAGACGCGCGATGGCCAACCGACCAGGGGTGACCGCCGAAAGGATGCGACCGCGTGCCGGTCTCGGGACAGGACGCGCGGCGATCGTGAGAGCGAGCGCCGAAGTGACCAGCAGGTAACGACCAAGGTGCCGCATCAGGTCTCGTGGGCAATACGGTAGGCGAGATTGCGGCTGGCGCCGTGTTCGTCGATCAACAATTGCACGATCTCGCGCGACCGTCGACCCTCGGCGCGACATGCCTGGGCGACAACGGACAGCGCGTCCTCGTTCTGCTCGATTGGCACCGCCCGGTCGAGCACCAGCACGATCTCGCCACGAACCCCGGACTCCTCGTAATACGCGGCGAGTTCATCAAGCGTTCCGCGCCGGATCTCTTCGTACCGTTTGGTCAGTTCTCTCGCCACCGCGGCGCGGCGCGTGCCGCCGCCAACGGCGCCCAACTCCCGCAGTGTTTCGACCAACCGACTCGGCGCTTCGAACAGTATCACCGCGTGCGGCAGGTCGGTGGCTAAGCGCAACATATCACGTCGGTCACCACCCTTGCGCGGGAGGAATCCGAGAATCGTGCATGGGTGTGGTGCGAGTCCCGACGCAACAAGCGCTGCCAGAGTGGCGGACGCGCCCGGGACTGGGACCACCCGCAGCCCGGCGGCAACCGCCGCGTCGACCAGACGAGCACCGGGATCTGACACCAGGGGTGTGCCGGCATCACTAATGAGGGCGATCGCCTCGCCCTTCCGCAGACGCGCGATAAGTCGCGGGGTGGCCTGCGCCTCGTTGTGCGCATGGAGTGCCAGCATTGGTGTCCCAATACCGTAGCGCGACAACAGGGTGCGTGACCGCCGCGTGTCCTCACAGCAGACGACGGCAACCTGTTGGAGGACCGCCAAGGCTCGAATGGAGATGTCGCCCAGGTGTCCAATAGGCGTGCTCACCACGTACAGCGCGCCGCCCACCGCAGTCTCGGGGAGCATCGCCGCGGCGTGTGCCGCAATCGCCAGTGCATCGTGGTGGGGTGGGGCGGAGGGCGGAATGTCCGTCATGTCGCAATATGCGAGGCAATGCGCGCCGCGATACGCAGCGACGGAAACGCCTCGTGCCCGGCGCGACCCGCACCGGGCACGAATTGCATCACGGATCGGCCACGCGTCGCGCGGGCGCTCCTGTCAGGCGTGCTGTTTGAACTTCGCCTCAAGTGCCGGACGAGGTACCGCACCAACGACCTGATCGACCAGCTTCCCGTCCTTGAAGAACAGGATGGTTGGAATCGAGCGGACGTTGAAGCGCATCGCGGTCTTCTGATTGTTGTCCACGTCGAGCTTGGCGACTTTCGCCTTCCCCGCGTATTCCGTGGCCAATTGCTCGACCATCGGCGCAATCATTCGACACGGCGCGCACCACGTGGCCCAAAAGTCTACGACCGCAAGACCGGCGTGTGCTTCGATTTCTGTAGAAAAATTCTCGTCACCAACTTCGACCGCATGTGCCATCGTTCGCTCCGTCGCGCAGCCCCGACTCTCGTCGGACTCCCACGCGTCTGGTCAAGATTAGAATTCAGACTCAGCCCACGCCCACAGTGACATGACCGAGCCCGCCCGTCGCCCCACCACCATAGCACACATCGGCATCGCCGTCGACACCCTCGCCGCGCTGATGCCGTTCTACCGTGACGTCCTCGGTTTGCCCGAAGTGCCCCTCGACGACGCGGACGGCGCGTCGATCGCTGGACTGGCCGCCGGTGCCTCCTTGGTGGAGCTGCTCGAAGCCAAGTCCGCGGACTCACCCATCGGGAAGTTCCTGGCCAAGCGCGGCCCCGGCATTCATCACGTCTGCTTTGCCGTGGACAACCTGGACGACACGCTTGCGCGCTGCCGCACCGCCGGCCTCCGGCTGATCGATCACGTCCCCCGCATTGGTGCGGAGGGCAAGCGCATTGCCTTCCTACACCCAAGCGCCACCGGTGGCGTACTTATCGAGCTCTCAGAATACTAGCGAGTGGTGCAAACGGGCCGACGCGATTAGCGGCTGCCGATTACCGGCAGAAGTCCTTGAGGGGGAGCACATCAACGTCTTCGACCATCCATCGCCCGGTCGGTCCGGCCACCGTGCCAAACTTCGTCGTCGCCACGGACTCCTTGCGCCCGAGTTCGACGACCCACTGCTGGTGACCTCCGGTGAGGAGTCGTGCGCCGTCTTCCGTGAAACGCCATCGGTCGTGCATGAGGAGGCATTGCATGATCACGAGGCGTTTTTCCATCTCCTCGCGATTCATCTGGTCGCGGGCCGCTCCCTTCGTAGTACCCCACAGCGTCGACATCGCCTGCAAGTCCTGGGACTTCACCGCGGTCATGAATCCCTCGACGGCCGCGCGCGAGCTGGCTGCCCCGATCGTGTTGCCGGCGACGCCGGTCGTGCTCGAGGGCACGATCGACGTCACCACCGTCCGCGTGCAGGCCGACATCACCACGAGGCAGACGGCAACAAATCCCAGACGCACCACAGACTCCTCCAGCTTCGGCGTGAATGCCAGCTACTGCATGATAGGGCGACCCATCGGTAACGTTAGTAGGGCGGAGCGGCGAGTGCGGCCCAGCGTCACCTCACCGGTTCGGCGTTTCGTACGTGGCACCACCTTCGATTTCGGCGCGGGAGCGTGTAGGGATGACGTCAGCTCTCAAGTATCAGCGGTTGTACGTCAACATTGATCACGTGGCCACTGTGCGACAGGCTCGGCGAGGCAGTACTCCCGATCCTGTGGCGGCAGCGTTGTTGTGCGAGACGTCCGGCGCTGATGGCATCACCGCGCACCTGCGCGAGGATCGGCGTCACATACAGGACGATGACATTCATCGTCTCGCCACACACCTCACGGGCGCGCTCAATCTCGAGTGCGCTGCGACCGAGGAGATGCTCACACTGGCGGTACAGCTCAAACCGACTGAAGTCACCCTGGTCCCGGAGAAGCGACTGGAGATTACGACGGAAGGCGGGCTCGATCTAACGCACGGTGCGTCCTCGCTGGCGCTTGCGATCGAGCGGCTCAAGCGGGCGGGGGTGCGCTCCAGTCTCTTTATTGATCCCACCGCCGAAGCAGTGCGACGAGCGCAGCAGTTGGGCGCGGACGCAGTCGAGCTACACACCGGACAATACGCGCATGCACCGACCAACCGGCGCACGTTGGACGCCCTGACGCATAGCGCCGCGGTTGGGGCATCGCTCGGGATGGCCGTGCAGGCTGGGCACGGGCTCTCGGTGCACAATGTTGCACCCGTTGCGGCGATCGCCGAGATCGAGGAGCTCAACATCGGTCACGCTATTGTTGGTCGCGCCATCTTTGTCGGTCTGGCTGAGGCCGTGCGCGAAATACGCGCCGCCATGGACGCTGCTCGCACCCGCTAATCGCCATGACCGTTCCGCCCGCGCTCCTCGAATTTTTTCAGAAGGAAGCGAACGAATATCTCGATCGACTGGAGCAGTTGCTGGCCGGCGGCAGCGATCGCTTCGTCGATCCAACCGCGTTCCTGACACATGCCCGTGCGCTGCGCGGCAGTTCGACGATGACACGACTGGAAGGGCTCGCTGAACTCACGTCGACGATCGAGCGACTCGCAACCGGTCTGCGGGACGGTGAGCTCGGGTGGAGTCAGCGGCTGCACGTCGCGTTGCGCGGCGCGCTCGTTGAGATGCGCGTCCTCGTTGGTCGTGCCCTCCACTGGACCGAGCATGAGCAGCGGCGGAGCCGCACGCAGTCGGTCGCACTCGCGTCCGTGGCCGCGGGATATCTGTCGTCGAGTGGCCCGGTGCAGTCGCCCTCGGGACAGATTGTCCCCATTAACAGATTTTTCCCCGAAGACGGATTACCGGCCATTGTGACGCGCAGTTTGTCCCCGCCGATCACCATCGGTCAGCGGTTTCGTGTGGACATGGCCGCGGCCGCAGACGGCGTATCACGGGAGACGGCGGCGTTGGCGGCCAGTCCAACCGGCGCCTCGCGGTTGGTGCTGTCGGATGCGGTGCGCCGCAGTTTGCTTGGACTTGCTGACGTGGCTGAAAGTTATGGAGCAGCGAGCGTCAGTTCGCTGGCCACGCGCATGGCACGTGCACCACTGGAACTCGCGTCCGAGCGCGTCGCCGTGCAGTCGTTCGCGCAACAGCTAATGGATCGTGAGCTCACTGACCAGGAGTTGGCGAATCGCGTCCGCGCGGCGACGCACACCTGGTCCAGCGCCACCGCACCGCCGAAGAACCTCACGCCGACACCCGTCGTCGTACCTGTCGAATCGCTGCTCTATCGTGGACGCGCGGCGCTCATGCGTGCGCGCGAAGTTCGCGACGAGCTCACGCCCTACTGGGCTCGATGGGAGCCACGTGAACCTCGGGTCGTGGCGTTGCTCGCTGAACTGTCGGATTTGCTCGACCTTGCCGATCCCGCGTGATTCGGAACTGGAAAGGCTGGCTCGGACTCGCCGTCGGGGCGTTGCTCCTGTGGTGGGTGCTGCGAGAGGTCTCGTTGGCGAATGTGGTGACGGTGCTGCGGGAGTCCAATCTGTGGCTCTTTGCGACCTGCGTGATTGTGGCCACCGGCATTTTTCCACTGCGTGCCCGTCGTTGGCAATCGATCCTCGAGCCGAGCGTCGGCGTGATCCCGTTTGGTGCGTTGTGGCGCAGCACAACAATCGGCATGATGGTGAGCAACGTCTTTCCGTTCAAGGCCGGAGAGTTCGCGCGACCGCTTGCGTTGGCGAAAGAAACGTCGCGTGTGTCGTTCCCCACGGCGCTTGGCTCACTTGCCGTTGACCGCATCTTCGATGCGCTCGTGGTATTCGCCATGATGTTCGGCGCCATGATGGTGCCGGCGTTTCCTGCGGGCGTGTTGTTGGGCGGGCGTACGGTGCCGCAGTTGGCCGCCGGGGCGATGAGTGCGGTCGTGCTCTTGCTGATGGTATGTTATACCGTGGTGCTGCAACCCGAGCGCACGTTGGGCATGGTGTCGTCGGTGGCACGTCGCCTGGCTCCGCGATACGAACCGACGCTGATGCACGTGGTGCAGCACGGTGTTGGCGGACTGGCCGTGCTGAAAGACTCGCGACGTTTTGCTGCCGTGCTGGGATGGGCTATTGCGCACTGGCTCGTAAATGCATTCGGTATCTACCTTGGGTTGCGAGCCGTTGGCATTGCAGTGCCACTCTCCGCCGCGTTCTTCTTGCAAGGCGCCCTTGGTCTCGCGGCGTCATTGCCTGGCCTGCCGGGGTTCTTCGGCGCCTTTGAGACGGCTGCCACGGTAGGCCTTGGCGTGTACGGTGTGCCGAAAGAGCTCGCCGTCAGCTGGGCCCTTGGGTACCACCTGCTGACCTTCATCCCCATAACCCTGATCGGCGCGTACTACTTCACGCGCCTTGGGCTGTCGATGTCCTCACTGCGCTCCGAGACGAAGGTTGATACGGGAGCCGATTCGACATCGACGGCGCGTTCCGGATGACAGAGTTCTTGGCGCAGCGTGTGGTGCACGCACATGCCAAGATCAACCTGGTGCTGCGTGTCCTCGCGCGCGAAGCCAGCGGGTATCACGGCATCGAGACTTTGTTTCAGCGGCTTGCGTTGCACGATGTGGTGCGCGTGGAACTCGGTGGCGACGCACGGGCGCTGTCGTGCAGTGGCCCAGCGATGCCCAGCGAGGGACTGGGGAGCGACGCGGACAACCTCGCGTGGCGCGCAGCGGATGCGTACGCCGCCGCGAGCGCGTGGGATGTTGGCTGGCAGATTGGCATCGACAAACACATACCGGTGGGCGGTGGCCTCGGTGGCGGGAGTGCGGATGCCGCCGCCGTGCTGCGCGCCATGGAGGCCATGTCGCCAACACCGCTCGGTGAATTGGCGCTGTTGTCGCTCGCTGGCACGCTCGGCGCTGATGTACCGTTTTGCATGACGGGCGCCCATCTCGCGCTGGCGTGGGGGCGTGGGGATCGGTTGTTCGCACTGCCCGCGCTGCCTCGGATGGCCGTTACCCTGATCACATTTGTCGACGGCGTCAACACCGCGCGTGCGTACGCCGAACTGGCGCGACAGCGCGCGCACACTGAGCACGGTGGCGCCCTCGGGGCGCGCGTGTACGCAACGAACGCATTCGCCAGCTGGGAATCCGTGTGTCGTTTGGCAACGAATGATTTCGAGCCTGTCGTGGCCGGGTTTCACCACGGTGTGGCGGCGACGCTGCCACGGGTGCGCGCAGCGGCAGATCATCTGGCGCAGACGGGTGTGCCAGCGATCGGCATGATGAGTGGGAGTGGTGCGACGTGCGTTGTGGTGCACCCCGAGCACGCGCCGGTCGACCTGCCCGGCATCGACCCGCACACGCTTGTACGGACCGTCACCATGTCGTGAGTTGTGGCTGCTGTGCGCGCTGGCACGCTGCCGCGCGCGGCCGTAACATTGCCGCGCCTACTCCACTCCCCGTGGGATTTCGAACACTTTCGAGAGGTTGTACCATGCCGAAGCTGCTGACCGAGTTTATCGGGACGTTTTTTCTCGTACTGTCTATTTGCCTGAGCGTGGCATCCGGTTCACCGATGGCCCCGCTGGCGATCGGCGGCACGCTGATGGTGATGGTGTACATGGGCGGTCACGTGTCGGGCGCGCACTACAATCCCGCGGTGTCGCTGGCGGTGATGATGCGCGGCGGTATCTCGGCCTCGGAGATGGTGCGCTATTGGGCCGCCCAGTTGCTCGGGGGTCTCGCCGCGTCCTTCACGGCGATGCACATCGCCGGAAAGCGAGTGCCGATTCACCCAGGCACCGGCGTGCAGACGGCCTCGGCGCTCGCGGTTGAGGTTCTCTATACGTTTGCCCTCGCCCTGGTCGTGCTCAATGTGGCCACGTCAAAGAAGACCGAAGGCAAGGGCTTTTACGGTCTGGCGATCGGCTTCACAGTCGTGTGCGCGGCATTTGCGGCGGGCGGCATTTCGGGTGGCGCGTTCAATCCGGCTGTCGGTACAGCGCTCACCATCGCCAGTTCCGACGGCTTCAGCGACTTGTGGCTGTATTGGGTTGGACCGCTGGTGGGTGGTGCACTCGCGGCGCTCGTCTTTCGTGTGCAGGAAGGGGAATAGCGGGACTTCCCCTTTGTGGCGTTCCACTCGGCGCGCGACCGTCGTACTCTTGTAGCAGGCCCGGTTGACCGATCGGGCACGTCCGCACTCTGACCCGATTCGTGACCCATGCGACACGCTCTGATGTACGTTGGCGCTTTCGAACGCAATTTCAAGAACTTGACGACGGCGTCAACATCGTTCACCGGCAGTGATGGGCAAGTGCACGCGTACCCGGCGTGGCCGGTCAGCGCGAACGGTTTGCACATCAGCTACATGGAGAAGTCTGGCAAGAAGTTCGTAGCGGTGCGCGTGGCCGACGGCACGAGTGACGTCGTGCTGCACAACGAGTTGGTGATGGTGCCGGGCGAACACTTTGGATTTGGCACACATCTCAGCGGTGAGCCGACCAGCGTTGAGGACAACATCGCGATCATGCAAATGCTGGAAGACATCATCAAGAAGAACATCGACCACAGTGCGGAACTGATGGCGATTCGCACGCGATTTAAAGCGGCGGCCAGCCACAAGTAGTAGGTCGCCCGCCGCGGTAGGCGTGCACGCCGTCGGTGGTATCGTGGAGCAGCAGCACGGCGTCCGATCGTCCGTAGACACGCATGAGGTCGAGCATGAGTGGCGCGTCGCCGTGCCACGGATAGCCGAAGACGACATCGAACTCGTCCAACGCACGACCGAGCTGGAGGTAGCCGGACGGACCGTCACCGATCGTGTGGCTGTCAGCAACGGCGCGTCCTGATGTCCCGCGATAGCCCGTCGGTATAAAACTGCCGACGACGAAGCGTGCGGCGGAGTCGAACTGCGTGGCGAGCGTCCGCGCCGTATCGGTCAGGCGCGCATCGAGTTCGATACCACATGCCTCATACCCAAGCAAGTCGGCCATCACAGTGATAACACCGGTCGCCGATCCCCATTCGAGAAATCGAAGACCGGGCGCATAGCAGGCATGGAGCGCGGTTCGAACCACCGTGTAGTCGGCCGCGACAAACGGATGGAATTCGCGATCGCGGACGTCGCGGTCAAAGCGCTCCCAGAGGCGCCAGCCAACGAGGCAGAGCGCGTCGAGTCGGTCAGCCAGTGGCGCTTCGATCGCGTGCGGACACGCGGGGTCCTCCCGCGGCGCTGGCACGCTCGGTTTCATGGCTCTCAGATTGACGAGATGCGCGGAATTGCGGTTCATGTTCCTTCGACCTACAATCTGACATGAATACACGTCGCGCGTTTCTCCGAGAGTCCGCACTCCTTAGCGCGGCTGCCGCAATCACGGCTACACCAGCGCTGGCCGAGCGAGGGACCGCTGCATCGGCAACGGTCGGGACCGAGTCACCGCTGACACCGTTGGGCGGAGCGCTCACCGACGTGGCGCGCGATGAAGCGTACTGGACCCGTGTGGCGGCGCAGTATCGCGTGACGAACCGCACGACGAATATGGAAGCGGGATTCTGGGGCATGATGTCGAACCCCGTCCTGGCGGCGTATCATCGGCATATCGACCGGGTCAACCGCGAGACGTCGTATTTCGCGCGCCGCGAATATGCGCCGCTGCTGCAAGGTGCACGTGAACGGGTTGCGGCCTTTGTCGGCGCCAAGCCCACCGAGCTCGCATTCTCGCGTGGCGCAACGGAAGCGCTGCAATCGCTGATTGGTCAGTACAATCGGGTTGGAAGCGGCGACACCGTGATGTACGCCGACCTCGATTACAATGCCATGCAATGGGCCATGAACGCGCTGGCCGCGCGGTGCGGCGCTAAGGTGGCGTTGCTCGACATTCCGGAACCCGCCTCGCATGACGCGATCATTGCGGCGTACACGGCGGCCCTTGATGCCCATCCGCGCACGAAGTTGCTGCTGCTCACGCACTGCAACAACAAGACGGGGCTCATGCTGCCCGTACGTGACGTCGCTGCCGTAGCGAAGGCCCGAGGCGTGGATGTCGTGGTGGACGCCGCGCATTCATTCGGACAGATCCCATTGAGCATGGCCGACCTGAACGCGGACTTCGTTGGACTCAATCTGCATAAATGGATTGGGGCGCCGATCGGCGCCGGTGCGCTGTATATCCGGGAAGGACGACTTGACGCGATCGACCGTGCGCACGGTGACGAAAGCGCACCGCCGACGAGCATCGACAGCCGTATTCACACCGGCACGACGCACTTTGCCACCATCATGACGATTCCTGACGCACTCGACTTTCAGGCGTCGATCGGTATCGCGCAGAAGTCAGCCCGCTTGCGATTCCTTCGTGATCGCTGGGTGAAAGCGGTGCGCGCGATTCCAGGCGTAGACGTCCTGACACCCGATGATCCGGCGCTGGTGGGTGCCATCTCGGCGTTCCGGCTCCATGGCCGCAATACGCGAGAGGCGAATCAGGCCCTCGCGAAAACGCTGCTGGATGAATTCGGGTTGTTCACGTTTTACCGAACGGGGCTCGCCAAGGGCGATTGCGTACGCGTCACCCCAACGTTGTACAACTCGCCAGCGGACTCCGATCGTCTGGCACGCGCAGTGAAAACGATCGCGGCGCGGGGATAGCAGACCGAACCCGGCAGAGTCTCTCAAGGCTACTCGTCACGCTCCATCGTGCTCCACTCCTCGCAGAAACTATGGTTCGACCAACCGGTGCGTCCGCCGACTGGTCTGGGCGCGCCAAGCACTCCATAGATCGACGCAGTATTTTTCTTTCATGCCCATCATCGCGGTCCTTGGCGCCACCGGACGCACCGGCTGGCGCGTGTGTGAACACGCAATCGCCGCAGGTCACTCGCTGCGCGTGCTGGCGCGCGATCCCGCGCGACTCGGCGCCGCGCACGCCGGCGCGTACGTCATTACCGGCGACGTGCTCAACACCGCTGCCGTCGACGCGCTGATTCACGGGGCAGATGCGATCATCAGCGCACTGGGCGCGGATGATTTCAAAACGCCGGGCAGCACGTTGTCGCAGGGCATGTTGAACATCGTCGCCGCGGCGCAGACGCACGGCGTGCGACGCATCCTTGCCGTTGCTGGCGGCGGCGTGCTCGACGCACCCGGCGGTGGGCTGCGCAGCGAGCAACCAGGGTTTCCGCCGGTGTTTGCAGCGATCACGCGCCAACATCAAGGCACGTGGCGTGCCTTGCGAGAGAGCGGGCTGGACTGGACCCTCGCCTGCTTGCCAGACCTCACCGAGGAGCCGCGAACCGGCCAGTTTCGTTCTGCGGTGGACGTGATGCCGGTTGATGGGAAAAGCATTTCGCGAGATGACCTCGCGTTCTGGCTTGTTGAGCAGATCGACCGAACGGAGTTCATTGGTCACCGGGTAGGTCTCGCAACGTAGCCGCAAGCTGTAACACCATTTTCGCGAACTCACCATGCCCTTCCCGCCCTGGTTTCGGTATTCGCTGACTGTCCTGATCGCAGCCCTCCTGCTTCCCAGTCATTTGGCGACCGCACAGTCGACGAACCCACGGTTCGGCCGGTGGCTACTCAAATCGGACGCAGCGCCACCCTCGAGCAACATCATGACCTACGAACCGTTCGGTGCGGCGGGAATGAAGGTCACGATCCAAGCGGTCACCGCGCGTGGAGATACGACGCGCTGGTGGTACACGACGGCGTTCGATGGCCAGGACATGCCAGTCACCGGGAACACGGGTCAGAGCCATGCGTCGGTGCGCGTCGTCAACGCCGCGATCAACGAGATCGTCAACAAAAAGGACGGTCGGATCACGACGCGGCTGACCAACGTGCTCTCGCCGGACGGGCAGACGATTGCCGTGATCTACTTGCGTGACGATGGCGCAGGACGCACCACCGGCGTGACATTCGCGACCTACGAACGGATTCGCTGACGGCGCTCACCCGCGGCGCCGACGACGGCCAGACCACCTCCGCGCCGATGGTGATGTTGTACGCGCTCGTTCCAGACCACGCGTCAGCGAGGCAGATTTCCCGCCAGACCCGTTCTCAGGAGTAGGCATGGTTCGTTCGCACGCGCTCGCTGTCGTCGTCGCTTTGCTCATCCATCACACCGCCGTAGCTCAGCCACCGGCGGGTCGCGGTGGCATGCGCGGTGCCACCAGCATTCAACCCGGCGAGACCTGTCCTCCCGGCACCACCGAAGTTCGGCCGAGGAGCTGTCTGGCCCCGGAATTTCCTGTGCCGAGCATTGTGGACTACCGGCCGAAGTCGACGCTCGTTGCCCCAGCGCATCTTGTGAAAACGGCGAAGTATCCGGCCATCGATTTTCACGGTCACCCGTCGGGATTGCTCGGCTCATCGGAAACACTGGCAAAACTCGGTGCATCACTCGACAGCCTGAATGTTCGGCTGATGGTATCGGCGGACAACATGTCCGGTGAGCGGCTCAAGACCACGGTGACCGCGATACGTGCATCGACGATGAAGGACCGCGTGCGTGTGTTGGCCGGTATCAGCTTCCAGAATGTCGGGCCGGGGTGGGCTGAGAAGGCGGTCGCGCAGCTGGAGGCCGATGTAGCGGCGGGTGCCGTGGGCGTTGGCGAGATCCCCAAGAGCTTTGGAATGACGGTGAAAAAACCGGACGGGTCGCGTCTGCATATCGACGATCCGGAATTGGATCCGATCTGGGCCGCGTGTGCGCGACTCAAGCTCCCAGTCTTCATTCACACCGCCGATCCGCAGGAGTTCTTCCAGCCGATCGACAATTCGAACGAACGCTGGCTGGAGATGTCGCTCTTCGGCGACCGGCGATATCCACCCGATCGCTATCCGACGTTTGAAACCCTGATGACGGAGCGCGACAATCTGTTCCGCCGTCATCCCAAAACGACGTTTGTTGCCGCGCACATGGCGTGGCATGCCAATGATCTGGGTCGATTGGGCAAGATGCTCACTGACATGCCGAATGTGCACACGGAACTCGGGGCAGTGCTGTACGACATTGGTCGGCAACCGCGCGCGATGCGCGAGTTCTTCATCCAGTTTCAGGATCGCATTCTCTTCGGCAAGGACTCGTTTCAACCGGAGGAGTATCCCTACTACTGGCGCGTGTTCGAAACGCACGACGAGTACTTCGATTACTACCGCGGCTATCACGCCTTCTGGATGTTGTACGGTATTGACTTGCCCGACGCGGTTCTAAAAAAGGTCTACTATCAGAACGCCCTGCGTCTCACGTCCGCCCTTCCGCAAACCGGCTGGCCGCGTTGACCAAAACGGCAGCGGCGACTCCAACACCAGCGAGTCCCGCCGCAGCGCCGGCTGGCCGACGCTACGATCGTTCGATCGTCGAGGGTCCGCTCCAGAGTGCCGTCTGGAAGATCGCGCTGCCGACGATGCTCACCAACGTCATCAGCGGCCTGCAAGGCATTGTCGACCACGTGATGGTCGGCCACTACGTTGGGTTCACTGGCAACGCCGCCATCGGCGTGTCGTGGCAGATTTTTCTCGTGGTGATCGTGTTTATCTCGTCGCTGTTCAGCGGGATGAGTGTACTGGTGGCCCGTTTCGCAGGCGCGGGCCAGGAAGACAAGGTCGATCGCACCGTGTACCAGGCGTTCATCACCGCCATCGGCATGTCGGTGCTGATTCTGGCGCCGATCGGCTACGTCGTCTCGCCGTACCTGCTGGATTTTGTGAATGCGGCGCCAGCGGTCAAGGCAGAAGCGCTGCCGTTTCTCCGCATCATGTTTCTGTACAGCAGCGGCATGCTGGTGTTCTTCATGCTCGGTGGCGCGCTGCGATCAGCCGGCGATGCACGCACCCCGATGATCCTCGGCATCACCATGACGTTGCTCAACATCGTGTTCAACGTGGTGTTGATCAAAGGCCTTGGACCGATTCCTGCGTTTGGGACGACGGGTGCCGCGATGGGCACGGTGAGCGCCTCCGGCATAGTGGCACTGTACGCCTTGTACAAACTGTGGTCTGGTGGTTGGGTGGTGTCGTTTCCGCGCGGCGGCAGCTATGCGCCCGACTGGACCATCATCGGGTCGCTCTTCCGCTTTGGATTGCCGACGGGGATTCAGGGCATCGCGATGAACATTGGCGGTGTGCTGATGCTCTCGAACATTGGCTCATTGGCCCAGAGTGCTGCAGCACAGGCCGCGTTCACGGTATCGTACACGCAGCTGTTTTCGTTCGTCACCTGGACGACCGTTGGACTGATGGGCGCTGCTGCGGCCGTTGCCGGACAAAACCTCGGCGCCGGTCAACCAGAGCGCGCCATGCAGGCCGTGCACGTTGCCGCCAGGATTGGCGTGACTGGCGCGGCCTTTCTCGGTCTCTTTTACTTCTTCTTCCCCGCACAACTGCTCGCCGTTTTTGGTCTGCACGAACCCGCGGTGATTGCGATTGGGACACAACTGCTGCGCGTGCTCGCCTTTTCTGGTCTCTTCATCGCCGCGGCGCTGACGTACACGGGCGGCCTGCAAGGCACCGGTGACACGAAGAGTCCGCTCTATATCTCGATTGTCTCCCAAGTCATCATTCCGCTCGGCATTTGTTTCATCATTCGCGCGACGGGCACGCTGGCACCAATTCACATTTGGCTGGCCATCCTCGCCGGTCACATGACGCGGTGCGCCCTGAGTGTGTGGCGGTTCAATCAGGGCAAGTGGCGTCGCATCACGGTGGACATCGCCAAGCGCGCCTAGTGCGACACGCGCACCACCACGTTCGTGCACGGCGCGAAAATGTCTGACACCGCGGAGGTTGTGATCTGTGGTGCGGGCATTGCCGGTATTGCCGCAGCGCACGCGCTGGCGGTTGGTCAGGGCGTACGGCACGTGATGATCGTCGATGAACGCTCTCCGATGACGCTCACCAGTGACAAGTCCACCGAAGCGTATCGTAACTGGTGGCCCGGTCCGGACGATGCGATGGTGCGATTCATGAACCGCTCCATCGACCTGCTCGAGTCGTGGGCACGCGCCAGTGACAATCGATTTTTGATGAACCGGCGCGGCTACCTCTACACAACCACATCAGCGGAGAAAGGCGCGCAGTTCCTTGCCGACAGCCGACTTGCCGAAGCGCAAGGTACCGGCGCGCTGCGCGTGTATCGGAACAGCGATGACGCGGTGCAGTACATGGCCAGTTCGCACACGGGCTTTGAACAGCATCCCACGGGCGCGGATCTCTTCCTCGATCACCGCACCATTCGCGAGTATTTTCCATTTCTCGCGGACGATATCGTGGCCGTCTTGCATACGCGTCGCTGTGGTTGGCTCAGTGGGCAGCAACTCGGCATGCAACTGCTGGAGGAGGCCAAAGCGGCCGGCGTGACCGTGGTCAACGGGAGGATCGATGCCGTCGGCGTGACCGGCAACCGCATCACCAGTGTGCGACTGCACTCGACCGATGGGACGACGCGCACCGTCGCGACGGAGGCCTTTGTCAACGCCGCTGGTCCGTTCGCGAAACAGGTGTCGTCGCTGATCGGCGTCGATCTGCCGCTATATTCCGAGTTGCATCTCAAAGTCTCCTTCGAAGACACGCGTGGTGTCATCGACCGTAATACCGGGCTCGTGATTCTCGACGACACACAAGTGCTCGCGTGGAGCGACGACGACCGTCTGGAGCTGGCAGCGGACGGTGCGACGCGGTGGATGACTGAACCACTTCCCGCTGGGATTCACTGTCGTCCAGACGGCTACCATCAGAGCACGACGGTCCTGATGCTATGGGACTACCACAGCGCGCACCGCTACGACCATGCGGAGTTTCCAATCCCGGGTGATCCGCATTATCCGGAGATCGCCATGCGTGGACTGGTGCGCCTGGCGCCCGGTTTGCAACGCTACGTCGACCACCTGCCGCACACCGTTGTCGACGGCGGATACTACACGAAGACGGTAGAGAATCGTCCGTTGATCGGCCCAACATCGGTTGATGGCGCCTACGTCTGCGCCGGGTTTTCCGGATTCGGTCTGATGGCCGCGCCAGCGGCCGCCGAACTCCTCGCGGCGCAGATGACGGGGGGATCACGCCCGAGCTACGAACCCGCATTTTTGCTGTCGCGATATGACGATGCGGCCTACCGCGATCGCCTGACCCATTGGGGTTCGACCGGTCAGCTCTGACGATTCTGTATTTGTGGGGATGGCTGGTCGTCCACAGTGCGACGGCTGGATCCCACCACGTCGATCAGTGCAGCGCTTCCTCATGCCCGCCCCTGCATGCCCCGCGTCATCAGTTTTGAGTTCTACGCGGACGACACCAATCGCGCGGCGCACTTCTACCGACAGTTGTTCGGTTGGCGTATCAACAGCTTTGGCGGACCAACCGACTATTGGTCGGTGTTGACCGGCCCCGATGAGCAACCGGGGATCAACGGCTCTCTGATGCGGCGCGCACACCCAATCCGGCCGAATGCAGCCGCCAGCGGATATGTCTGCACGGTGGAGGTAGACAATCTTGACGCCTCCGTCGCGCGTGCGCTTACCCTTGGCGGGTGCGAGGCGCTGCCAAAGATGGCCGTGCCGGGGATGGGGTGGCTCGCGTACATGAAAGACACCGAAGGGAACGTGTTCGGTATGATGGAACCGGACGTGCTCGCGCTCTAGCACCGGCACCGCAAAACGCCCTCCGCATCGATGCATGCGGAGGGCGTTGCTTTCTAGTTCGGAGTCGCGATGAACTATTTGTGCGAGTTGAAGTCTGCACTCATGCGGAAACTCCGGTCGCCGAGCAAGAACTCGGCGAAGTACTCGGCCTGCAACTGGAACGCATACGGCGCCATCGGGCCATATGCGTGCGGCTGTCCCGGATAAACCATGAAATCAAAGCGTTTCTTGCTCTGAATGAGCGCGTTGATGAGACGAATGGTGTTGCTCGGACTGACGTTGTTGTCTTCGTCGCCTGTCTCGAGCAACAGTTTGCCTTTGAGGTTGTTGGCAATGTCGATGTTAGTCGGGACGTAGATCCAGAACACACTATCCGGAACCACAGCAGGCTGTGCACCAGCCACTGGTGTCGCGGACGCGCTGGGTGCCGCGTCGACCGCACCATTGGCTCCGCCACCGCCACCGCCACCGCCACCGCCACCACCGCCACCGCCCGCTCCACCGCGTCCGCCACGGCCACCGACCACGCCGCCTCCACCAAAACCGACGCGACCCCCCGCGCCACGCCCGCCGCGTCCAAGTTCGGCCGTCGCAATCGCCGCACCAGCGACAAAGTCTGCGCTCCGTCCTTTCGAACGCGCTTCGGCCGTCAGCCGCGCCGTGTCACTCGCCGCCACCCACTTGAGACCGTGATACTGCTCCGACCAGTTGTTGTTGTAGATGTTGTTGTCGTGATTGCCGGACTCGCTGACGCCCACTTTGAAGAACTCGTTGTACGGCGGAAGCAGCAGCGCTGCTGCGGTGAGAAAACCACCGCCCGAGTGCCCGTAGATGCCGACGCGATCGATATCGATCCACATGTGGCGCGACGCCAATTGCTCGATGCCGGTCTTCTTGTCGGCCAGGGCGTAGTCACGCATGTCGAAGTAACTGAAGTCCTGATACGCCGCCGACCGCGCTGGCGTGCCGCCGCGATTGCCAATCTGGATGACGATGAATCCGAGCTGCGCGAGTTGCTGTGGTCCGTTCGTTGCCGCGAATCCACCAGTCACCGATTCTGTTTGCGGACCCGGATACACGTTGGCGATGATCGGATACTTCTTGATGGAGTCAAAATCGAACGGCTTCCACATGTTGCCGTAGATCGGTGTCACCCCATCGGCGGCGAATGTCTGGAACGTCTCGGCGAATCGCCATCCGGCTTCTTTCAACTTCGACAAGTCGGCCGTTTCGAGATCCATCACCAGCTTGCCGGTGAGTCCGTCGCGCAGCTGCGCACGCGGGATCGTGTCGACACGCGAGGACAAGTCGACGATGAAGCGCTGATTCTTCGAGACGGTTGACGTGTGATTGGCGTCGCCAACATCGAGCAATGCGATACTCGCATCGGCCAGGTTCACGCGGTACAAGTGCTGGTTGTAGAGGTTCTCGCCACGCTCTCGCCCCTGGCCGCGAATCCACGCGATGCCCTTGATGCTATCCACCGCAATGATGGCATCGGCGCGCCACTCGCCCGACGTCAATTGCCGTTTGAGCTTGCCGTCGTAGCTGTAGAGGTAGTAGTGCCCCCATCCATCGCGCTCGGAGAACCAGATGAAGTCGCCACCGGTCTTGACGTAGATCGGCGCTTGCACCTCAAGGGAACCCGCCTCGCCCTTGGTATCGCTTACCAGCACTTTGGTTGCGCCAGTCGCCACGTCGAGTTCCACGAACTCGATATTCCGCTGCAAGCGGTCGCGCCGAACCACACGCATCGTGGTGCTGGTCTTCCCCATCCAGTAACCCGTTCCCGTCGCGGCCGGACCGGCGCCACCACCACCGCCGCCACGACCTCCACCGACCGCGACACCAACCTGACCGGACGCCACGATGCGTTGATCTCTCCATCGATCAATGGGTGCCCGTTTCGCGAGCGTCTCGCCGCGCAGGTACGTCCAGATCTCTGGCTTGGGAATGCTGTCTTCACCGGGCATCGGATACGAATACTGCAGCAACGTGGGACGCGGCTCGGTGAGTGAGCGCACCAGAAACATGTCGCGAACGCCGCGATTGTCAGTGCGTGTGGTGTGAAACGCGCGTGAATCCGCGCTCCACGTAACGGCCGGTCGCGACGGACGGAGCGCGGCCGCACCGCGATCAGTTGTGTCCTCTTGCTGTTGCTGCTGCGTGGAATCCTGCTGGCCAGCGCCAGCACCACGCCCACCGCCGGCAAAGCTGAACTTTTCAATGCCCGCCGTGGTGATCTGGACTGTGTCGCCCTTGGCCTTCTCGACCAGAAACAGGTTGTGATTCTTGGCGAACACGTACGCGGTGCTGTCCGGTGACCAGTTGCGCACGTCCGGCGCTACGGCGCCTCGCCCTCCGACTGGCGGTGCTCCGCCCACACGACCTCCGCCGCCACCACCGCCGCCCCGTCCGCCCTGCAGCGTGGCATCGACTTCCTCGTCCTTCGTCAACAACGAATCCTGCGTACCGCGATAGCGCCCAAGCACCGTCAGCGTGTCACTGGCCAGTGACCAGTCGTAGCGTGTGCTGTCGACCGCGAACCGCAGGTGTTTGTGATCCTTCGTGATGTTGATGAGCGTAAAGTGATCGTTGAGCGCGTACGCTTCGATCGCCTTCTTGCGGAGCACCGAGAGCTGGGCCGCCAGCCGACCGTGGTCAAACAATGGCTTCTTCACTCGCGTTGCCGCATTGACGAGATACCAGTGTTCCCCAGTATGATCGCGCCAGCTGTAGAAGACGGAGTCCGTCTCGCCAATCCAGCGCGGCGTGATGGTCATGCTGAAGGTCATGCCCCGCATGTTCGCCGTACTGAACTTGTCGTAGAGCGCCCAGTTAGCCTTCGGTGCCAGTGGGTTGCGCTCCAACACCTGCGCGGGAGACGCGGACGCCGAGAGAACGAGCACGGTGAGCGCAGGGAGGAACCGACGCGCCGACGCCGCGTACAGTGCCGAGTGAGACATATCCGAATGCTCCGAGGAGGGGAGGGCCGACGCGATCGGGACTCGGGACTGCGTCTCGACCCGATCACTGAGAGGAGAACGTCCAAGCGGGCGCTGGTGTTGGCCAAGCTGCCGTGTCCGATGCAACTTGCAGCCCATTGGCGTTCCGTGCACCCTCCGTGTCGGACGTCCCTTCCTCTCCCGGAGACCCCCATGCGTGCTCTGTCCGTCGTCGCCCTACTGGCGCTTTTCCCGACGTTTGTGGCCGCGCAGCAGCCGCAGTTCCTGCAGCCCAATGGCCCGTCCCCTTACCCGTTTTCACCCGCGGTGCGCGTCGGCAACATGCTGTACCTGGCCGGCCAGATGGGTACGAGCGCAGATGCGAATGGCGTCGTGCCGGGCGGGATTGCTGCGGAGACCAGGGCCACCATGAACAACATCAAGGACGTGTTGGAGAAGTCCGGATCCGACATGGAGCACGTCGTCAAATGCTCCGTGTTCCTCGCCGACATGAAGGAGTGGCCGGCGATGAACGACGTCTATCGCACGTTCTTCAAGAACGGCCGATATCCGGCGCGGAGCGCCTTCGGCACCAATGGTCTGGCCAACAACGGCCGCGTCGAGATTGAGTGCATTGCGGTGGTGAAATAAACACGCGAAGAACGGAAGGGTTCACGCGGAGGCGCGGAGACGCGGAGACGCGGAGACAAACTTCGAAGAGAAGTGAAAGGGTCGGACTTCCGAGTGACACCTTGCAAGTCTCCGCGTCTCCGCGCCTCCGCGTGATTCTCC
>JANMKU010000531.1:0-4532 GCA_031372205.1 Gemmatimonadaceae bacterium
CCGTCGGCGAATCGGAGCGACGCACGAGCACCGGACGCACGGAGCCCCGGCGGGTGAGCGCCATCACGGCTTCGACGGTACGAAAGTCGGTCGCTTCCGGAAAAAGAATCGTGCGGGGCGCTGCCGCAGCGCGGGTGTGCAGCGATTCGAGAAAGCCTGCGGCAGGCGTAGACATGGCGATCGACGCGCTCAGCGCGAAAATCGCTGCGAGAGTGCTCGCGCGACGAGCGGATGCACGAGCCCCGAGACATCACCGCCAAAACGCGCGACTTCGCGCACCATGCTCGAACTGATGTAGGTCGTGTCCAGTGACGGCGCCATGAAGACGGTTTCGAGGTCGGGCAGCAAATGTCGATTCATGAGCGCCATCTGGAATTCGTACTCAAAGTCGCTCACCGCTCGGAGTCCACGCACCGTGACGCGCGCGCCGGTCTCGCGCGCCAGGTCCACCAACAATCCCGAAAAGGCGCGAACCTCCACGCGTGCATTGTCCGAAGTGATCTGTCGAATGAACGACACGCGTTCATCCACGGTGAACAGTGGCTGTTTGCTGAGATTCGTCGCGACCGCAACGATCAATCGGTCCGCGAACGCCGCCGTGCGCTTGATCAGATCTTCGTGGCCGTGCGTGATCGGATCAAAAGAACCCGCGTAGATGGCAATGCGAACGGACGGCTCAGTCAGGATGGACATCAGCGGTGTCGGCACGATAAAAGGTGAGCGCATTTGCCCCATATCTTCGGGTTTCACCCGGCGCGGGATATTCGGTCGTCGCCGCATGTTCAATCGCAAACACATGGGCGAATGGAACAGCAAGCCAGTGGTGCACGAGCAGCGCACCGCTGTCCGCAAGGTACGGCGGATCGGCGAAGGCGATGTCGTAACGACCACGCGCCAGCTCACGAACAAACTGCACGGCCTCACCGCGACGAATAATGGCACCGGCATGACCACCCAATCGCGCGATGTTTGCCTCGATGGTGGCGATCGAACGTGGCGCCCGCTCAACAAAGTCGCAGGTTGCTGCACCGCGAGAGAGCGCCTCAAGTCCCAGCGCACCACTCCCGGCGCACAAATCGAGCACGCGAGCCTCAGGGAGCAAATGATGCACAATGCTCATCCACGACTCCCGGACTCGGTCGCCGGTTGGGCGCACCTGATCACCGGCCGGGGCGTCAATGCGCCTACCTCGCCACCGGCCGGCAATGATTCGCATGCGGTGTTACCCTCTCTCTGGCGACTGGCGAAAATCAGCCAGCTTGAGCTGCAGGCGTGATGCTCCGCGATACTCATCGCGTTCCAACCGGAAGGCAAGGTCCAGTGGGCGCGACACCTCTAACGTCTGGGCGCGGGCGGCCATTCCCCAGCCGATGGCCTCGAGTGATCCGTGCGGCACGTCCAGCGAGAGGCGGACTCCGTCAACACCAATGCGCTTTGGAGGCGCTGCCATGCGCACGCCTGTCGACTGGAACACCGGTGCGGGATTGCCGATACCGAACGGTTCGAAGTGTCGCACGATCTTCTCCAGATCCTCGCCGACCAGGGCAAGGGACACGTCGAGATCAACACGCAGCTCGGGTACAAGATCCGCCTCACAGAGCCGCTGGTGCGCGACCTCGTCAAACGCGTCTCGAAATGCGGGGATGTTCGCCGCGTGCATGGTCAGGCCCGCCGCAGCGCGATGACCGCCAAAGCGCAAGAAGTGGTGCCGACACGCGCTGAGCCCAGCGTGAAGGTCAAAGGCGCCGATCGAGCGTCCCGATCCCTTCGCTATGTCTGCTTCAACGGCAATGAGCACGGCCGGACGCGCCGTGTGTTCAACAATACGCGAGGCGACAATGCCAATCACGCCGGCATGCCAGCCCGCATTCGCCAGCACAAAGGCAAATCGATCGCGCATGTCGGGTGCTTCGACTTGACGCAGTGCCTCCGCCAGCACCACGCGATCAAGCTCCTGCCGAGCTTGATTCAGCTCTTCGAGTTCGCGCGCGATCGCGTTTGCCTCGTCCTCGCGTTCGCAGAGGAGCAGCGCCAGCCCGAGCTTCGCGTCAGCGATGCGTCCCGCAGCATTCAGCCGCGGGGCGAGCACGTATCCCACCCGTCCGGCAGTGAGCGGCTTTCCATCCAGTCCTGACGAACGCAGCAGGGCGCGAATTCCCGGATGCGCAGATTCCGCCAGCAGCTTTAATCCGTATCGCACCATGACGCGATTCTCTCCGCGAAGTGGTGCGACGTCGGCAATGGTTGCCAACGCTACGAGATCGAGTTGACGATGCGCCAGCGAGCGCGACACGCCGAACGCGTCGCAGAGCGCGAGTGCGAGCTTGTACGCCACACCTACTGCGGCCAGATCTTTGTCCACCGACAGACACTCGGCGCGTCGCGGATTACAGATGGCATAGGCGCGTGGGAGCGGTCCGCCTGGCAGGTGGTGATCGGTGACAATGACATCCACACCGGCCGCAGCAAGCGACGCGACGGCGTCCAACGCGCTCGTGCCGCAATCGCATGTGATGACGAGCGACGCCTTCGCAGCGAGTGCTGCCGCGACACCGGCCGGCCCAAGATCGTATCCGTCGGTCAAACGGTTCGGGACGAATGGCACCACACGCGTCGCGCCGAGGCCGCGCAGCACGCGTGTCAGCAGCGCCGTCGAACTCATCCCGTCGACGTCGTAATCGCCGTGAATGAAAATCGTGGCGTTCGCGCGCACCGCGTCGGCGATTCGCGCCACAGCACGCGGAAGATCGTACAACGCCTCCGGCTCGGCCAGTTGCTCGAGGCGCGGGCGCAGAAATCGCTTGGCGAGTTCCGGTTCGCCATAGCCACGGCTTACCAACAGTCGACACACGGCATCCGGCAGCAGCAGCGCTTCGCTCAGCTGCGCAACACTGGCGGGCGTGGGCTCGGCGATTGGTACCCACCGTGCATCGGGCCGCATGCGTATGGCGTCATCCGACGCGACCGAGCTGGCAGCGGATGGAACGGCAACACGACCCGGTGACGTGACTTGATCGGAAGTACGGCTCGCTCTCACCGATCAAAGGTACCCATCGACCATCACCAGCGGCAAACGAAAACGTTGCGGTGTGTGTCGGCACGCCGCACGCTGGTCTCGGCCAGCGCCGAACGCCGCTCTTGGTGTCAGTCTCAAGTCGACGTGGGTGCCGTCACCACGTAGAGCAGCGCTCCGCATCCTTCGCATGTCTCGATCAATGTGCCACTTGCCATGGCCGGCCGACGGTTTCGCGGAATCGCCGTGTCACAGCTGCCGCAACTAAAATCTGCGCTCAATGCGAATACGGCCGCGTCGCGTCGGCGGCTCTGCACCCGGTCATAGCGCGCGAGAAGCGCGCGATCGACATGGGTTGCTACCGCGAGCCGCTCCGCCCGAGCCGCCGATAACTCCGTATCGATGGACCCTCGCTGGGTCGCGATGGACGCGCGAGCTTCCTCCTGCGCGGACGCCAGAGTCGCAATCGCTTCGCGACTGGCAACGGACGCAGTCCGGAGATCGGCAATGCGCCGCGTCAATGCGAGCAAATCACTTTCCTCATCGGCCAGCACGCGCCTCGCGGCTTCCACCTGCGCCATCGCCGCCGTTGCTTCCTTCACTTTGTGCGCGTGGTTGAGCACCTCAACGTTCTTGTCGTGCCGAATCCGATGCTCGCTCATCTGCGCTTCCAACGCGTGCAATCGGTCGAGCTCACGGTTGAGTGCCGCCTCGTTGCGTGCGGCCTCGTCTTCGGTGCGTTGGCGCGCCTTATCCAGCGCCGCCAGACGTGGTCCGAACGACTCCCGACGATCCTCAATGGACCGAATACGCTCGTCGTGCTCCTGTACTCGCAATAGCGCTTCCAGCTCCGAATTCACCGCGCCTCCAGAATGTGGTCCATCCGTATCACCCCTTCGGTTTAGCCCTCGGACTGCGGATCGGCAAGAGCCGCCGAAGTTCCCGACCGAGTTCCATCAGTTCTTTGGTGAGTTCGACCTGACGCGCGGGCGATGCGCGCGACATCTCGGCCATGATCTCGTCGGAGCGTGCTTCGAGTGGGCGCGCGTCAAGTCGGGCAAGGCTCATGCTGACATCCAGCGCCGCCTCGGTCGCATCACCCTTCGCCGTGTTCGTCAAGTCCTGCAGCGCCTGCAACGGCTGCGGGTCCAAGTGCTCCGCGATCGCGTCGAGATCCTCCTCCTGGCCTGCACTTAGCAATGCATGAAATACGGCCCGATAGCGCGCGTCACGGAAGGCATCAGGACCGTGTCGTTCCGCCACGCGTTCCGCGAGCGACCGATCGATCAGCATCGCGCGCAGCAGCGTGCGCTCGACGGGTTCGTCCTTCCGCGGACGCGGCGGGACAGTGGTGGCTTGCCATTCCGGACCGATAGGTCGCCCGCGACGTCCTTTCCATTCCTTGCGCGCCTGCGAGCCCGCGTATGGCGACGGCGGCGCCGCCGCATCCCTTTCGTCGTTCGCGCGATGTGCGGGTGGCGTTACGTCAGTCGGTCCGGGGTCGCCCTCGTCGTCGCTG
>JANMKU010000540.1:0-9878 GCA_031372205.1 Gemmatimonadaceae bacterium
CGTTGCATCAGGGATGGTGGAGCCGACACAAGACGAGTGCACGCAGTCGTCGACCTTTCAACTCGGTCGTCGCGACGGGTATCACGTCGTGGTGGCACACCTGGCCTCGAGTCACACGTTGCGCGAGGCCGCCGACAAGTGTGTGGCGTTCGGTCTCGGCGTCGAGGAACGGGCGGAGACGCACCCGTATGGTGCAGAATGGTGTCACGGCTTCTTTGAAGCGACCAACGAGGCCGCAACCGACGTCGCGATGTACGCGGCCGCTGGAACGCTGCCCATCGTGGACGCTGGACGGTTGCGCGCAGCACGGGCGGCCGCTCGCAATGTGTCACCGCTTGCCGGCGTCTGGCCCGCGCGACCCACCAACGTTGCACCGCCGCGTAGTCATCGCGAGTGGTAGGGTTGGACATGTAAGAACCACAATGGGGAATTCGTGGCGGGCCGATATATTGTCCGGTCATGACCACGAAGCCCGTTACCGTTCTCGACGCGCGCGCGCTCGACCGCACGCTGCGTCGAATGGCCGATCAGATTCTCGAACACAACGCCGGCACGGATGCGCTCGTGCTGGTTGGCATTCAACGACGCGGCGTCCAACTCGCTGAGCGACTGGGACGCATCATCGCGTCACAAGAGGGCGTCAGCGTGCCGCGCGGGGCGCTCGATATCACGCTCTACCGCGACGACCTGCAGACGGTCGGACCCCGCCCGGTCGTCGGCGAGACGCATCTACCGTGGACATTGGATGGACAGCGCGTCGTCATCGTCGATGATGTGCTCTACAGCGGCCGGACGGTCCGCGCTGCCCTCGATGAGCTGGCGGACTTCGGTCGTCCCGCTCGCATCGCTTTGGCTGTGCTCATCGACCGCGGCGGACGCGAGCTGCCTATCCACGCCGACATTGTTGGACGCAAGATCGACGTGACCGCGCGCGAACGGGTCGACGTGTTTGTCGAGGAACTCGATGGTCGCGACGAAGTGGTGATTGCGTTGCGCGACGGTGAGGTCTAGGGCATGGGCGGTTCGATTGGCAAGGACTTGCTGGGACTCGCCACGCTGACCGCGCCGCAGATCACACTGGTGCTCGACACCGCCGTGCCATTTCGGGAGATCTCCGAGCGACAGATCAAGAAAGTCCCCACGTTGCGCGGCATGACGATCGTGAATCTGTTTTTCGAAGCGTCGACGCGTACACGCATCTCGTTCGAGTTCGCTGAAAAGCGACTCAGTGCGGACACGGTGAATGTCGCAGTCGCGGGTTCCAGCGTCACGAAGGGCGAAACCCTTGTCGACACCGCACGAAATCTGGAGGCCATGAAGATCGACATGGTCGTCATCAGGCATCCGGCCTCTGGCGCTGCGCAGTTCCTGGCCGAGCGCATCGAGTCCAATGTGATCAATGCTGGCGATGGCACGCACGAACATCCCACGCAGGGATTGCTCGATCTCCTCACGTTGCGCGATCGCTTTGGTGACCTCACCGGGCGTCGGATCTGCATCGTTGGTGACGTGCTGCACTCCCGCGTTGCGCGCTCAAACATCGCCGGGTTGCGCACACTCGGCGCGGAAGTCGGGGTGTGTGGTCCCCGATCGCTGCTTCCCAACGCTGTCGGCGAGATGGGTGTGACCGTGTTCGATCGCGTCGAAGAAGCAATTCAATGGGCCGATGCGCTGAACATTCTGCGCCTGCAGTTGGAACGCATGCAGGGTGGATACATCCCATCCCTGCGTGAATACAACCGTGTGTTTGGTGTCACGCGGGCACGGCTCGAGGCCGCGCCGCGCGACCTGCTCATCCTTCATCCCGGACCGATGAATCGCGGCGTGGAAATCGACAGTGACGTGGCCGACGGGCCGCATTCAGTCATCCTGGATCAAGTGACCAACGGATTGGCGGTGCGCATGGCGGTGCTGTACTTGTTGGCCGGCGGCAAACCCGAACTCGCCGAAGCTGCCAAGCGAGGTGCACCATGAGCATCAAGGATCTACTCCTGCGCGGTGGGCGCTTGGTCGATCCGTCGCAGGGGCTTGATCGAGTCGGTGACCTCCTGCTGCGCGACGGACGCATCGAATCATGTGGCGAAACAATCGCAACACCGGCCGATGCCGACGTGATTGACTGCACTGGACTGGTCGTCGCCCCTGGGCTCATCGACGTACATGTGCACCTGCGCGAACCAGGACGGGAAGACGTGGAGACGGTCGCCACCGGGGCGCACTCGGCGGCCGCCGGCGGCTTCACTGCCGTCTGCGCCATGCCCAACACCCGCCCGGTCACCGACAATCAGGCCACCGTTGGATTTGTCAAACGGCAAGGGGAGGCGGCCGGTTTCGCACGCGTTTATCCGTATGGCGCCATCAGCGTGTCGCAGCAGGGTGAAACGCTGGCCGAGATCGGGGAAATGGTCGGTGCGGGTGCAGTCGCCTTCAGCGACGACGGTCGACCAGTGGAAAGTGCGCACTTGATGCGAACGGCACTGGAGTACGCGCGCGCTTTCAACGTCCCAGTGGCCGAGCACTGCGAGGACATGTCGCTCGCGCGCGGCGGCTCAATGAACGAAGGCATTGTCTCGGCGCGGCTCGGGCTCAAGGGGATTCCCGCTGAAGCAGAGGAGATCTACGTCATTCGGGATATTTTGCTGGCGCGACGGACCGGAGGGCACATCCACTTGTGTCATTTGAGTACGAAAGGCTCGGTCGAATTGGTACGCTGGGGCAAGGAGCGTGGCGTGAATGTGACCGCGGAGGTGTGTTCGCATCACGTCTCACTGACCGAATCAGCTGTGGAAGGATTCAATACGAACGCGAAGATGAATCCTCCCCTGCGCACCGCGTCGGATATTGAGGCGCTGCAGCTGGGCCTGGCAGATGGCACGATCGACTTGCTGGTCACTGATCATGCGCCGCATCACTACGACGAGAAGGAACGTGAGTTCGCTGATGCACCTAACGGTATTGTCGGACTGGAGACGGCCCTTGGCGTGAATTGCACGTATCTGCTCCACCGTGGCCTGCTGAGCGTGTCGGCGATGATCGACGCTATGAGTTGCAAACCGGCAAAGGTCTTTCATCTGCCAGGTGGAACGCTGGCCAGAGGTGCGCTGGCCGATGTGACCGTTTTCGATCCGGACCGACGCTGGGTGGTGGACGCGTCGCGCTTCAAGTCGAAGGGGCGGAACACCCCGTACGGCGGTCACGCACTCGTCGGACAGGCACAAGTAACCGTAGTTGGGGGCCGGGTCGTCTACCGCGCGCTCGGCTAACGCGCGTGTCGACGTCCACGCGTGGCGCGTCCATCGAAGAGGAGGTGGCGCGTGTGTCGCGCGAGTTGGTCCGCGCCTGCGAGAGATTGCACCGACGTGGATTGCTGGCCGGGTATGAAGGCAACCTGTCCGTGCGGTTGTCGAATGGTGACTTGCTCGTGACACCGTCTGGCGCGGACAAGGCCGAGCTGTCAGCAGAACAGATCTGCTGGATCGACGCCAGTGGCGTGAACCGCCAGCACGGTGCGGGGGTTGCGCGTCGTGACAGCGCAGGTCGCCCATCGTCTGAATTGCAGATGCATGTGGCATGTTACGCGGCCCGCCCAGCAATACGGGCCGTCGTGCACGCGCATCCACCAGTCGCCACTGGGTTTGCCACGGCGGGGCTGTCGCTGCCAGACAATGTGCTGCCGGAACTCCCCGTGGTGGTCGGTCCAATCGCACTGGTGCCATATGCCCGACCAGGCACGAAGGCGCTGGCGCAAGCAATGCAACCCTTTCTGGCTTTCCATCAGGTCTTTCTCTTGGCAAACCACGGCGTCACGACCCTTGGGGCGTCACTCTCGGACGCGGTGCTGCGCATGGAGAGCGTAGAGCAGTCTGCCCGCGTCCTCATGGTGGCGCGTCTGCTGGGAGGAGAACAGCGGCTTGGCGGCGACGAAGTCGCGGCGCTGCTCGCGCTGCACGCGGCAGGTCGTGACGAATCAATGGGGACGGCAGAAGCGAGGGATCAGGCTGGCACCGAGGCAGCGCCAGTGGACGTCACTCACGCCTCAGGGTTGATTCGACCATATTCAGCGAACGGCTCGCAGGACGAACCCTCTTGACGGAGATTCAGGCAGTGTCGATCGATGACGTACGATTGCTTGTTGCAGAGCGACAGCGATACGATGACTGGCTGTCCGCCCTCGAGTCCCGTCGTTCTGAGACGCCTGGGCACGTATTCGAGCGCGTACAAGCGGACTACGTGGGACGACGATCCGACGTCTTGAACCGTTTGGATGAGCACGTCGGCACGCTGGCCACGATGCGGGATGAGCTCACCGCGCGCGTGGAGTTGCTGGATGGTCGGTTGGCCGCACACGAAGACCAGCGCGCGGAAGCCATTCTTCGGACGGCGGTTGGGGAGTATGATGCCGCGCGTTGGGACGAAGTCCGACAAGAAGTAGAGGGAAGTATCCAAACGCTCGACCGTGAGCGCGCCACGTTGGTGTCGGAGCTGCAAGAACTACGAACGCTCCTGTCGAGTGCGCGAACCGGCCCAGCGCTGTCGGCAGCGGTGGCCCCAACGCCGGTGTTTGTTTCGGCTGCGCTACCGCTCCTGGACGTGGACTTTGACGACGACCTTGACGACTTCGTCGCCCCAACGGTGCCGACGCCGGCGGATCTGCGGACGCCCGTTGCTGCGGGTCCGGCGTTTGACGATGATCCGGGTGAGTTTGAAGATGCGTTATCGATGTTCTCCCCGTCCTCTGACTCGGAGCTCGTCGAGCTCGCGCCGATCGATAGCTATCGCCGCGAACGCGAAGACACACCACCGCATCGCGCCGCGCATACGACCGCGGGCACGACCGCATCATCGTCTACGGCACCTTTGGATCGCGCGTCGCCGACGCGCAAGGAGCCATTCGATGAAATGGCGTTCTTGCGGTCGGTCATCGACCCGGCGACCACTGGCGGCAACGCGCGGACCGCAACCAGCGGCAGTCAACCGAAATCGCTGCGCTGCACGGAGTGCGGCACGATGAACTTTCCGACCGAATGGTACTGCGAACGATGCGGCGGAGAGCTGGCAGCATTTTGAATTGGCGCACGTAACACGCAAAAGGGGCCGGAATCAATACGATTCCGGCCCCTTTGTCTGAACGACCGATCCTACGCGACTCTGCTCAGTCTCGCGATCTTGCTCTTCTGCCGGGCCGCCGTATTGCGATGGATCAGCCCTTTGCGGGCCGAACGATCAAGCAGTGATACGGCGGTCAGTCGTTCCCCGGCTACCGCCGTGGCTGTTTTGGCCTTTTTGACCGCGGTACGCAATGCCGAGCGCTGGGCTCGATTACGAATGGCCGCGGCGCGGGACTTCCGCAGGTCCTTCTTCGCGGACTTGATATTCGGCACCGAAACTCTCCAGCAGCAGAAGCGAAAAAGTGTCACGCGGGGTTGCCATCCGGGTCACCCGGCGACGCCCGCAGACTGTCCTCCGAGAAATTCGGCGACAGACTGCGGAACGTACTCGTCCCGACGACCCCGGTCAAGCCATGTGCACGGTGCGCCGATGTAGTCCGTCGCACTTAGCGGTTTTGACACCCTACCGACCGAGCACTACGTTGGAGGGAGGATTTGCTTGCAATCACTGTGGTTGCGGCCGATTTTTCTGCGAACCCTTGTCCCCGCCGCGTTGGATTTTCTCCAGCAACTCTTTCTCATCGGGCCAGTCCTGCTGTTCTCGATGGTAGCGCATGAGTATGCGCACGGATATGCCGCGTTTCGCCAGGGCGACATGACAGCGTTCCAACTCGGCCGCCTCACATGGAATCCGGTCAAGCATATTGACCCGTTCATGACGATTCTGTTGCCCGTGATGCTGGCGTTCTTCAACTTGCCGATTTTTGGCGGCGCAAAGCCCGTGCCGGTAAATCCGCGGAATTACCGCAACTACAAGCGAGGCGACATCATCGTGTCGCTGGCTGGTGTGGCGACCAATGTGGCGATCGCGATTGCCTGCGTTCCACTGATCGTGCTGGTCGGCTTGGTCGGACAGTCCACGCCTGCGCTTGTTCGGCCGTTTGGTGTGTTGCAGCAGATGCTTGTGCTGGGTGTGTTTATCAACCTGATTCTGGCGGCGTTCAACCTCATTCCGATCCCGCCATTGGATGGTTCGCACGTGTTCAAGTACGTGCTGCCGCCCCGATGGTCGTTGGCGTACCAACGTCTTGGTGGCACGGGGTTATTGTTGCTGTTTGCGGTGCTCTCATTCGCGCGCGGGCTGATCAACATCTGGTTGACGCCGGCGTACTATCTGCGCTTCCTCGCCGAACGACTGTATCTCCCGTACATGCTGCCCAACCCCTTCGGTACGTGATCGCTTCTTCGCTCCGCGCCAACGACACCGACGGCTCTGCGTTTGTTGTGGAGCTGAGCCATTTTACAGGGCCGCTGGACCTATTGCTGTCGCTCATTCGCGATGAACACGTCGACATCTACGACATTCCGATCGCGCGCATTGCCGAACAGTTTCTGGCGCGAATCAGTACGCTCGCGCTGGACGAGGCGGCCGACTATCTCGAGATGGCCGCGCGCCTGTTGCGGATCAAGGCGCAGATGCTGTTGCCCGGCGCGAATGGCGAGGAGACGTGGGAGGACCCACGGGCCGAACTCGTTCGCCGTCTGCTCGAGTATCAGCAAATGCGCGAGGTCGTCGATTTGTTGGAGCGGCGTGGCGAAGAGCGACGACATCAGTTCAACCGACGGTGGGTGCCACAGGCGGCCGATTTCGCGCCCGCGTCGGTACCGCTGGCACTGTCCCTTGGCGAGTTGCTCGCAGCCGTCGATCGCGTACTGCGGATTGCCAAGGAGCCGGTACTCCACGACGTGGTGCCGCGCACACTCGATGTCGCTGGTGCCATGAGTTCGATTCGGCTGCTGCTTGCCATGCGTCGTGCTGCGCGCTGGAACGACTTGCTGAACCGGGACGCGGAGCCGTGGCAGATTCTTTCTGTCCTTCTGGCGTTGCTTGAGTTGGCGAAGTTGGGTGAGTTACGCATCGCCCAGAGCCGTCCATTCGCTTCGGTGGAGGTCGAGAGCCGTGACGTCGTTAGCGAAGCTGCTTGAGGCAGCGCTATTTGCTGCTGCTCGGCCCATTTCGCTCGAGTCGCTGGCCACGCTTGACGTTGAGTCGAGCCCGGCCGCGCTGGCCGCAGCGATTGACGAATTGCGGGAACACTACGAAGTAGACGGACACGGCGTCGAGCTGGTGGAACAGGGTGGCGGCTGGCAGATCCTCACACGCGCCGAGTTTGCGGAAGCGATTGAGCGCGCGCAGGTAGCAGTGCGTCCGACGCGACTCTCTGCTGCCGCTCTGGAGACGTTGGCGATCATCGCCTACCGCCAACCCATCGGTCGTGCCGAAGTCGAGGAGATTCGCGGCGTTGCTGTGGGCAGCGTGCTCAAGTCACTGCACGAACGCGGACTTATTGACATCGTCGGGCGCGGCGAGGGCATGGGACGGCCACTGCTCTACGGAACGACACCGCAGTTCCTTGAGCAGTTTGCCCTTCGACACCTCGAAGAATTGCCTCGTGCCGATGAGCTGGCCATCGCGCTTCGCGGTGCGGGCAACGCCGTCGTGACGGAGTGAAGCGGCCGGGCAAGGGTCCGCCGCAGCCTCGAGGGGTGAAGCCGCCGGAGAGAACGTCAAAAGGGGGCCGCGGCGCGCCAACGATTTCTTCCAACAAGGCGTCCGCTGCGTCGGCGCGCGCCAAGGCGGGGAGAAAGGGAGCGGAGCAGAGCGCCGCGAAGGACGCACCGGCTCGACCGACGGCTGCCAAGCGCGACAATGCGGCGTCCGCTCCGGTGAAGAAGGGCCCGCCACGTCGCCTGCCGTCGGAACGCGGTGCCGGGGGAGCGGGCGGCACGATCAAGGCTTCATCCGAAGGGCCGATGCGTGTGCAACGTGCACTCGCTCGGGTTGGGATGACGTCGCGCCGCGAAGCGGACCGCGCCGTCGCCGATGGACGTGTTCGCGTGAACGGTGAGGTCGCGAGTATTGGTCAAGTGGTCGACCCGGAACGCGATATCATCACGTTCGACGGCGACACGGTGGCTGCGCGCGTCACGACGCATCGCTGGATCGTGCTCAACAAGCCGGCAGCGGTGATGACGACGCGCAAGGATCCCGAAGGTCGAACCACCGTGTTTGACTTGGTGCATAGCGTGCCGGGACTCGTCTACGTGGGGCGGCTGGACTACATGACCGAAGGGGTGCTGCTGTTGACCACCGATGGTCGCGCGGCGCACATGCTCACGCACCCCAGCAACGAAATTGAGCGCACGTACCTCGCGACGGTTCGCGGAGACGCCGCCGCTGCGGCACGCGAAGCCCGTCGTGGCGTCGAGTTGGAGGATGGCATCGTCGTGCCGCGCGATGTCAGTGCCCAGCCGCTTGGGAATCGCCGATGGGCTTTCGAGATTACCATCGCGGAGGGCAAAACGCACGAGGTTCGACGCCTCTGCGACGCGCTTGGCTTGCAAGTCGAGCGCCTCGTCCGGACACGAGTTGGCCCGGTGCGACTCGGCAGCCTGGCGCCTGGCGAAACACGCGCCCTGAACGCCAGCGAACGTTCCGTGCTCGATACGCTGCTCCCTTCCGGCTGAGACGGAGCAGAGTGGGCGATCGCGGGTATGTGCCATGCAGACGATACCGGCCGCGCCGCTGCGGCGCTGTCCTTCCATCGCCGCTACCGAGGAGTTGCGAGACGTGACCACGAGTGCAACCGTGTCGGCTGACGCGGCATTGGTACAGGGTGTGCTACGCGAGGTCGCGCGGCGCATTGTCGGACAGGAGTACATGGTCGAACGGTTGCTCATCAGTTTGCTGACCGGCGGGCACGTGCTGCTGGAAGGCGTACCGGGTTTGGCGAAAACGCTCACCGTGCGCACCTTGGCAGAGACCGTGCGCACGTCGTTCCAGCGGATACAGTTCACGCCGGATCTGCTGCCGGCGGACGTCGTTGGCACGCAGATCTTCGATCAGCCGAGTGGCGAGTTCCGCGTCAAGCACGGACCAATCTTTGCCAACATCATCTTGGCGGACGAGATCAACCGCGCGCCGGCCAAGGTACAGGCGGCGTTGCTCGAAGCCATGCAGGAAAAGCAAGTCACCCTCGGCGGGACAACGTATCCCTTGGCCGAGCCCTTCCTGGTGTTGGCAACGCAGAATCCGATCGAGCAGGAGGGCACCTATCCGCTCCCTGAAGCGCAAGTCGATCGCTTCATGTTCAAATTGCGTGTAGGATATCCGTCGCGAGCCGAGGAGCGTGAGATTTTGCGCCGCATGGCAGGCGGCGACAAGGTGACGGTCGTGCCGGTGGCATCGCCGGAGGACCTGCTCGATGCGCGCCGTCGTATTGCCGAATTGTACATGGACGATCGCATTGTCGATTACATCGTCGAGCTGGTGCACGCGACGCGGTTTCCGGCGGATGTTGGGGCGGCCGATCTCCGTCCGTTGATCGAATTCGGCGCCAGTCCACGGGCGACGATCGCCCTCGCCCAGGCATCGCGCGCCCATGCATTCCTGCGCGGACGCGCGTTTGTGACGCCCGACGATGTGAAGAGCATTGCCCCCGACGTGTTGCGTCACCGCATACTCACGTCGTTCGAGGCCGATGCAGAAGGCGTGACCAGTGATACGATCGTTGCGCGCCTTCTTGCGGCAGTCGAGTCGCCCTGATCTCCGTGCCCTCGACGAGGACGACGAAAGCGGAGCGCACCACCACGGCTCAACACTCGGCAACCTTTGTGGCGCCGGCAGATGTGCTGCGCCAGGTGCGTCGCATCGAATTGCGGACGCGTCGTCTCGTCGATTCGACATTTGCTGGTGAGTACCGGTCGCTT
>JANMKU010000031.1:0-18002 GCA_031372205.1 Gemmatimonadaceae bacterium
ATGATGCGGCGCCGTTGGGATTATTTCGTGCAGTATCTGCTGGGCGGTACGCCGCCGAAAGAGTACGAGATCAAGACGATCACGCGGCCCGTGCCCTGATACACGTGGCCGCAACGGCGGCGATCATGCTGGGACGCCAGCTCGCTTCGTCAAAGATCAGCAAAGCGTAGGATGTTGAGGCATTCCCTTGGGGGACTTACCTTCGCGCTTTGTGCCGTTATGGGATTGAGGCCGTGCGTTGCGTACGCGCAACCTGTGCCGATATCCCGGAGCGATTCTGTCGCGCTCGTCGCGCAGTCGACAGAAGAGATTCTACAGTTCATCACGCTGTGGCGAACAGCATGGATGGACACCGAGGCGGCTCGTCGGCGCATAGAACTCCCAACTTCCGACAGCGCGCCACGCAGTCGCGGATATGCGGACGAGATCGTGTGGGAGCGAATTCTTCGTGGGCACTGCCACGCGAACAATCGAGATGAGGCGTTCGCGGCAAACGCACCGGCTCACATCCTTGATGGCGCGTGGCACGATGCACGGCTGACAAACGGCACCGCTGCGGCCATTTGTCCCTGGTGGAGCCCGAAGTTTTATCCCATCCGGGCCGACGAAGACAGCGCGCTCGACAGCGGCGTGAATCCCATTTTGCGTTCGAATGTCGCGGACGCCCGCCGCAAGCTCATAGACAACCTTCGCATGGTGTCGGCCCGGATCCCTAGTGACAGTGTCGTGCAGCGCCAGTTGGTCCGCTTCCTGATTGACGCGGACTCACTCGATGCCGCGCTCAACGCCGCTCGGTCATGTCCGGCGCGTCACGCGTGGTGCGCCGAGCTCAGTGGTCTCGTGTACTACCGCAGCGGGGAGTTTCGACTGGCCGACTCCGCGTTTCGCGCGGCGGCAGCCCTGCGCACCACGGAGGCGGTGTGCGCCAACTCGTCGATGCGTTTTCTGCTTGCGCCCACTGAGCGGGGGCAGTTCGACAGGCTTTCGTGCGCAGCACAGCTCGATTTCGAATCGCGCGTCTGGTGGCTTGCAACACCACTCTTCGCGTCGCCGGGAAATGAACGACAGCTGGAGCAGCGTGCTCGGGAAATCGTGTTCACGTTCCACACCGACGTCGCGCTCGACGAGCGCTTTGATATGCGCTGGCCATACGTCGCATCGATGCGCCAATTGGTCTTACGATACGGATGGCCTTCGTACTTCGGCTGGTTGGGCAAGGGCAACGGTGACGTCCACGGAGGCTACTTGGCTGTTAAGGCCTCAGGTATGAGGGCTCCGTACGTCTCGCCGGAGTATCGGCGCGACCGACTTGAATTGTTGCCAGGCTCGCAACTTTTTCGGTCTCCGTTTACGTCAACTCTGGATGAATGGCGCGTACAGAGAGCTGATGAACGCGGCGACAATTGGTGGCCCAGGGAGCATTTCAGATCCCGCGAATTGCAGGGCAATCTGGACCGGCTGCAGTTCGTCACTTTGCGACGCCAAGACAGCGTGATCCTCGCGATCGCCGCCGCACGAGAAGAGGGCGCGAACGTGTTTGCGCACGCTGACTCGGCCGTCGGATATTTGTTTTCAACGGCTGCACCAACGACAGTCCGATCGCTAGCGAGCGGACCGCCATCCGATGGCGTCGTCAGGCTGCATGGGAGTATGGATGAACAACCGTCGCTCATCAGCGTGGAGTTGATGGTGCCGACGACGAACAGGGTGCGGCGTATTGGGTTTCGAAACCGATTCGGAATCTCGCCACCGGACCCCCTCGGTCGCCTTCCGATCGGAGGCCTCGACATGTCGGCGCCCGTCTTCGTCACGGCGGGCTTCGTTGTACGGCCCAGTGCCGAGAACGATTGGATGGGCGAGATGTTGCCGTCGACCGATTTTTCTCCATCGCGTTCGAAGGTGGGCATTGTCTGGGAGAGCTATGGCATCACGGCGCGCGACACGACCACGATTGCCTTGGCCGTCGGTCGATCAGACGGGGGCTCGGTCCTGCAACGCCTTGGACGAATTGCTGGAATGAATGTCGACGCCCGAGGCTCGCTCTCCATGTCATGGACTGAAACGGATGCACCGCCGTCAATAGCTGGCGCGGGCAACATTCCGGTTCAGGTCCGCGCCGTTTCTCTCGATTTCCGCGATCTGCTGCCGGGGGAATATGTGGTACAGATTTCGATGCGACGGCAAGATGGATCGGAAGTCCACGCTCGGCGGATCTTTCGAGTTTTGAAGTGAGTGCTCAATGAACTGCGCGGTGCGCTGTAAGTGACCGGGCCTGAGGCTCACTGAACCGCGAGCATCTTCACAAACTCAGCGAGGCGTGTCGCCTCGGCTGCCGTCAGGTCTTTCGGGACGTTTGAAATCGTCACGAGCTGTCCCTGGCGCACAGGGACTGACGTCTCGAAGCTGTCTTCGTCGGGCGAAGGCATCACACCGCCGCGTATGGCCTCAGCTCGCGGCGGTGGCGCTGCGTCGACCAGTTGTACCGCCGAGCGTTCCTTCTTTGGGGCGCTCTTGGTGCTTCTGGTTTTGACCGTGAAGCTCGCGGGGTTTCCGCGCCAGTCAACAAAGAGCCGGACGGCCTTCTGCACCCGGCGACCGTATTCGGTGAGTGACGACGGATTGAACTCTTTGGCGCGTTTGTTTGAGAATCGCTTGATCACGTCATCGATATCGAGCGCGCGAACATCGATCGTCTCGTGATCGGCAAGCACACCAAAGACGTTGCGGCTGGCGACGGCCAAGGCCTGAGCAGTTGCAGCGGGCATGAGCCCGCGCTCACTGGCGTGACTCAGGAACCCGACAAGTTCGTCGACAGAATACTCGTTTGCCATATGCTACCTCTAAACGTTATATTGTTCGTTCATGGACAATATAGCGAGAAATATGACTTACGCAAACGCCGCATTTCCCCGCGCACTTCGTCCCACGCTCGAGGGTGACCTCGCCGTGTATCCGGTCGTGGCGGTGATGGGAGCGAGGCAGGTTGGAAAAAGCACCCTCTGCCGTCAGCTGGCGGACGAACGGGGTATGGCCTATTGCACATTGGATGACCGCGACGTGTTGAAACAAGGCCGAGAAGATCCCGAAGGACTTTTGGACCGACTGGGTGATGGTGGGGCGTTCATCGACGAGGTGCAACGAGCCCCGGAACTGTTTCTCGCGATCAAGGCCATCGTGGATCGGGACGGCCGTCCGGGTCGCTATTTGCTCAGCGGCTCCAACCAGCCCACAGTGCGTGGCGGCGTTGGCGATTCGCTCCTTGGGCGGGCGGCCTACCGCACGCTCAGACCGCTCACGCTCAGCGAACTCCGGTTTGATGAGGAGCACACCGGCTGGTCCTTTCTGCTGGAGGAGTCGGAGGATCAGGTGCTCAAGGAACTTGAGCGACGGGCGGAGCAGAGCGGGCGACTCGAGTGGCGAGAGATGGTGCGCGTCGGTGGGTTTCCGCGCGTGCTCGCCGCGCAATCGGCGCAACAGTCGCGACTGCTCGACGACTATGTGTCGGTGTTTGCGAGTCGCGATGTGCGTGAGGTGATCGGAATTGAGTCGACCGAACGCTTCGAAAGTTTCCTTCGCCTAATCGCGGCGAGGACAGCGCACGAGCTGAACTTGTCGTCGCTATCCCAGGAACTCGGTCTGGCGGTAAACACGATGCGTCGCTGGACGGATGCATTGGAACGGAGCTACCTGATCCATCGTCTCCAGCCCTACTCTCGCAATGCCGGACAACGGGTCATCAAGTCTCCCAAGATCTTTATGGTCGACTCCGCGCTCGCGATGGCGGCCGCACGCGAGACGTCACCGAGTGGATTTCATTTCGAGACCATGATCGCGTCGGACCTCGGCGTGTGGCGAGACGTGCGCGGTGGGCGTGCGGTGTATCACTGGCGACTCGCCAGTCAGCAAGAGGTTGACTTTGTGCTGGAGGAGAACGGGCGCTTGTTGCCGTTGGAGGTGAAGGGTGCCGACGGCGTGCATCATTCGGATGCGCGGCACCTCAGACGCTTCTGTAGTGATCACGCGAACGCGGTGCGCGCGTTGCTCGTGAGTGCTGATCCGGAAATACGGGTTGTCAGCACCGGCGTCATTGCTGCACCGTGGTGGGCGGTGCTCTAACAAAAGCACGTCGCTTTCACTTTTGGTGCGGACTACAGCGTCATCGCCGCCGAGTTGAGCATGCCAATCGCGAGAGATACCGCAGCCAGAAAGATGGCCGGGGCAAGTTTGCCCTCTTTCACATCGGCGGAGAGTTGCGGCAGCAGCAACCGCGTGACACCGAACGCCACGAGCTGCGCGACCAGGGCGACGGCACTCCAGATGAGCATGTCGGGAACGCCTTCACTCTGTGCAACTGCCTGTCCGAGTGGCAAGGTGTAGCCGAGGAGTGCGCCGCCGAGCGAGATGGCGGCCGCGCTGTTGCCCTGGCGGATGAGCGCAAACTCGCGGTAGGGTGTGACCGCCACGTAGATGGCCACGAACAGCGCGACGGCTGCCGACGCGATGGCGAAGTAGAGAAAGTGCGCGCCGACGCCAGCCATGGAAGCGCTGAACAGCGTGGAATCCATGTGATGCTCCGTGCGGATGAGTAAACTGCGTGGACAGGCGATGGCCGAGCATCGCAGTATGCGAGGGCGGACGTGATCTCCGCAACGACGCTTGTGCCGAATGCGTTGCGCGCGCAGACTCCTCGCGCTGGTCCCGTCTCAGGAGAGCACACTGGCGCGATGACACATCCACCCGCTCGCTCGCGCACGGTGTACGCTGCGCTGTTGTTGCTGACCATCGCGGCGGGAATCGCGTCGCGGCGCTTCCCGTCAGTACAGCCGGCGTTCATTGCCCGTTACGCGGGCGACACCCTGTGGGCGGCGATGGTTTTCTGGGGCCTCGCGCTCATATGGTCACGTGCCCGTACCATCGTGCTCGCCATTGGTGCCGTCGGACTCGCGTGGTGCGTCGAACTCAGTCAGCTCTATCACGCGCCGTGGCTCGACGCGCTGCGCGCCACTCGACTGGGCGCGTTGACACTCGGCCAGGGATTTGTCTGGTCGGACCTGGCCTGCTATGTGGTTGGCGTCGCCTTGGCGGCGTGTTGCGACGTGGTTCTGCGGAGGAGCGCGTCGTTCACTTGATCCAGAAAATGGCCGTCACAATTTGGGCGCCTGTCGGTCCATTTCCGGTACTGTTGTAGCGCAACGGTGTATTCGTGGGTGTGTAGTACTCAAAGCCGATGATGTCCTCGCCAGCAGCATGACGCGAAACGCGGTCACAGACTCCCCGTGCGCGTCGCGCGCACCGTGGTGCGACCCTCCGTGCATCGGGGCAACGTCAGGTCGCCGCCGTCCATCGTGAGCGTCCATTGCACCGGCGTGTCACGACCGATCGCCACAGATGGAATCCAGTCGGCCACGTTGCTGAAATCAGGCATCGCCAACGTGACCGCTGCGTTGCCCGCGTACGCACGCGACGCTGTCACGGACATGCTTTGCAAGCGATCCTGATACTGCAACGCAATGGGACCGTTGTAGCCCGGCGCCGTGGCGCCGACCGTCGCCTGCAGTCGCTTGTACGACCCGGCGAGCGTGCGCACATCCGGCGCGCCGATCACGTTCGGCAACGTGATGCTGCGTGTTTCCAGCGCGTGCATCACCACCGTCGCGGTACGAACACCAAACACCCCTGCACTGCGCATCGTGACTTGATGAAAATCGCTGGCGCGCTGGTACGCTTCTGGGATACCAAGCGCCGAAAAGCTCGTACCAATAGGGCTACGCGTATACAACGCATTTTCCGTGCAGGCATCGCGCGTCAGATAGTCCAGCGAGTACGAGAGCAAATCGCCGGAGGCAACGGTGCCGGCGATTGTCATTGGGCGCTGCACCGCGGAGAACGCTTCCGCTCCGGTGAGCGAGAACGATCCAACGGACTCCCCGTGCGCCACATTGATATCGCGACGAATCAGGAAACGCGCCGTCGCACCAAGGGGCGCGTAGGCGAGCAAGTCATGCGCACCATCGGGCACGCCATCGAACGAAAACTCCGGCGCGGCCGTCGTCGATGTCGCGCTCACGGCACCGTACGCATACGTCCACACTTCGCCGATGGCCGCATGCAGCCCCGTCCCTGTCACGCGTTTCGTGCTACTCGGCGGGGGACACAGGGATAGTGGTGCGGCGGTGAATTCACTTTCGGCGAGGTAGCGAACCACGACGCTCCTGTTTGCATCGATCCACGCCACACCGCCCTTCCCCGTCACCGAAATGCGGGCCATTCCGTCAACCAGCTGCACGCGTTGCCACGGGCCATTGCCGTCCTGCGCAGCAACCCACACCGGCGCGTCACACCGGCTCCAGTCGAGTAACGCGTTCCCCGCATTGCCGGACGGCGCTCGCACAGACACCGGGATGGCGAGGAGTCGCGCAGCACTTGCCACCAGGCCAATCGGAGTGGCACCCACCACGACCCTGTAGTCACCGACCGGCACACTGGTTGTGGTGGCAATGGACAGTGGCGTGCTGTCTCCTGTCACCACGGCTGGTTCCGCCGTCACGGTGAAGCCTGCTGGAACACTGTCGACCGTGATTCGCACGTCACCAGCGAACGCTTGTCGCGCAATGCGCAGCATGAGTCGCGTGCTGGTGCCCCGGATCAGTGTGACGGACGAGTCGGTCGACAGTGTCACGCCCGCAGTCGCCACGCGCACCGAGCTGCTAGCGACCGCGTCAGGCACACCCGCGACGCGCGCTCGCAGGAGCACCGGATACACGGCCGACGGCACATCTGCGCGTGCCGTGATCGTCAGCGTTACGAGACCGCTGGCCGCCAGCGGCGTGAACCGCGCCGAGAGACCGTCAGGCAGCCCCTCGGCGAGTACCGTCAGCTCTCCAGCAACAGCGACGCGATTCACAATCACTTCGGTGCTCACGCTACTGGCCTGAGGCACTGTCATCTGCGGTGCGACAATCACCTGCAGCAATTCAGCGGTGACCGTGACGCGTATCGTCGCCGTACGGTCGCTTAGCCCTAGTGATGACCCGCGGACTTGCACCGCGTACGTGCCCGGTGGCACGGACGGGGCGACGGCCATGGTGAGTGCATCGTCGTCCTTGGCACTGACGATCGTGCCAGTAATGCCTGCCACGCCAATTACCGACAGCGTCACTGCGCGACTGAAGTCGGAGCGCGCGAGTGTCGTGCTCACGCGTGCGATGCCGCCGCGCACCATTGTCACTGAGTCGGTCGATAGTGCCAGCGTGTAGATCGGCGGCGGGACGATGGTCATGGACAGTGTCGTCGCACCGTCGGGCAGCCCTGCGGCCGTGCTGCGCAGCAACAGGGAGTACGTGCCCAGAACGGCCAGCGGACTCAGCGTCAACGTTACCGACACCGTGCTGCGCGCCCCGACCGTGCGCATGGCGCCCACCTGGGCGGACACAAGATTCGGGACGCGTTCGACGACGACCGTCACCGGTCCGTCGTAGCTGCCAACGCGATCGACGATGGCGTTGATGGTGACCTGCCCGCCGCGTGGCACAGTCAGCGTTGACGAATCGACCGTGACAGCGAGTCGATCGGTCGGCGGCGGCGGCCCCTCAAGGATCCGGTCCAATGCTTTCGTGCACCCCCTCGCCAGCATGGCGAGCGCGACGCACACGGCTCGCGATCTGGTCACGGCGCTGTGGTGCAGGGGTCGGTGGCTCTCGATCTCACCATGCGGACAGTCTGCTGAGAAAACCGGCGTTCAGGAAGGCGCGGGCCCTGAAATTCGTCATTCGGCCGGGTCGTTCAACGGCCAGCGTCGTGTCGCCTCCAGACGACTCCCGCCGGACATCGCCATGATCGGCGAGGACGCCTAACTTTGCTGCTACGATGCAGTACGTCAATTCGCATGCGCAGGTGCCAAGTAGAACTAATCAGCGAATGCAGTATTGCCGGTCGCCGCCTATTGCGAGCGGATGCCAATGTTCGTGCTCACCACATTGACGCGTGCACCAAGCAAGTTCGGTAGCACAAACGCCCGTCTGGAGAGCACAATCCCGGCGTGCTTGAACACGCGAACCTCGGCTTCGAGCGCGCCGTCGAGGTGAAAGGCGGTCATGTTCGAGGGGCGGGGAAGGTTGACACTACTCGCGATGACTCGTGAGACACCAGGCCCGACCACGACACTGATGGATCCTATGCCCTTCCGTGCCTCCGCACCGGTCACAGCACTGACGTAGCGCAACGTCGGCATGAGCGGCACACAGCCGCCCTGCGGGACGGAGCGGCAGGTCAGGTTGCTATTGCCGCGGACCGTCATCCCAGCAGATACGCCAGCGAATGTGGAATAGTGCGTTCCGACGCGCATGCGCTGTGCACCCATGAGATGGAAAGCGTAGAGGGTACGCTCTTCGTAGTCACCACCGATGCTGGACGCGAATCCCGCAGTCAGCTCCACGAATTGGTTCGGGTGCACTTGCGCGGTCAGTGGCGCTGTGGCGCCCATCATGAGCAGGAACGACGTCAACAAAGACTGGCGCATGAGCATCTCCAGTTAAGCGATTTCCAATGCCTCCATCACCGCTTCACGTTTCAACGCCAGTCTGCCGCAATTGGTGCGCGCGTTTGAAGATGCCGCGCACCCACCGCGCCGCGACGGTGGGCCGTTCCACTGCAATCTCCTCGGCGATCGCCTGCACACGCTCAAGCGCCAGCGGCGACCATAGGACGCGCATTCGCGGTGCTGTGGGCCGTCGTCGACTCAGGCCGTGCGCTTTCGTGCAGGCGCCGGCACTTGCAGCCGTGCCAACACGAGCGCTTGGGCCTTGCCGTGGGCGATGCCCCGTCCCGCCGCGAGTTGGGCCTCCGCGATCCGGACATCCTCGGCGAGTTCGGCGCGCTCAATGAGGGCCTCGTACGCATCGACGGCCAAGAGAATGGCGGCACTGCGGCCGTGCTGGGTCAGCACTAGCGGGCGTTGGGTGGCCTGAACCTGCTCGACGAAGGTGGCGACGCTGGCGCGAAACTCGGAGAGGGGACGGATATCCTGGCTGGGTCGAGCACTACGCATGAGGCCTCACGGGCGAGTTGTACAACATAGTGTACAAGTGGTGCGAACCAGTGTCCAGCGCGCCACGGCGCTGGCATAGAACGCCCAGCCAGAAAAACGACGCGACACCGTGGTCCCGTAGTCGCCGATCGTCAGCGTCGCGCAAGCGCGAGACGCCAGCGCAGCGCTGTACCATCAGCCGGGTCGGGCTCCGGACCGGCACTATCGCATGTCACTCGGCCGTCCGGCTCGAGTTTCAGATAGCGGTGCGTCGAGAGCGACATCAGGACGAGATCGCCGTACAGTGTCTCCATCCATTGAAACGTTTCGCCCTCAGTTGGCGCACCCGCACGCAACGACACCGTGCTCGTACTGTCCGTGTGCCGCAACACCGAGACATGACGCGAACCCGCACGCAACGCGACACGACCACGCCCGCGGTCGATCACCATGAAGCGATCCTGTCCGTCAATAGCGAACGGCGTATCCCGACCAGCAGCCGTGATCGCAATAACCCGTCCAATCGGCATCGGTTGCATCAACCCGCGCGGGTTCGGTTCGTCGATCTCCATGTCGCCGAAATCCGCGGCGCCACCCTAGGTGCCGTTGGTAATGCTACTGGTGTTGTAGTGAAAGAGCGCGTAACGCACACCCTGAAACGTCTTCAACTGAAACGCCATCGTGAACGGCCGTCCAACGTTGGTCCACGTGATGCCGTCGATGCTGTAGCTGAAGCGTGCTTCTTCGGTAAGAAAGTCGCAGCGCACGCGCAACCATACGCGCGAGACCGTGAGTGACACGGAATGCGTGGAGTCGACGGTCTGATCATGATTGCCATCGAGCCCGAAATACGGCCAGCCGCTTTTCCACGTCACCGGTGAAAGCGCGGTCAGTCGCCCCACCGCGTTGGCGTCCATCATCGAGAAGCCCACCACGCGCCGTTTGGCGTTTGCACAATGCCACCCTGATGCATCGCCATGCCACCGCGCGCGGTTGGATTCGGCGGCGTGACCACGATCTGCGCATCCGCGCCGTTGCCCCGCAGTCGATGACCTTGCCGCAGGCCGAACGTTTCATCGGCGCTGATTTCCTTCTGCACCTCATACGGACCGTAGGGTCGATTCGCGCGCGCCGCGGCCAGCCGCATGCGACCAGCGTACCAGGCACTCGTGATGTAGTACCGGCCGTCGATCTTGTAGAAGTGCGCACCTTCGCCCATGCCCGCATCCTTCGCGAACAACACGCGCTCCGTACCTGGCGCGAGGTCGGTCAGCGTGCTGTCCAGTTGCGCCACGTGCAGGTCCTGATAGCCCCACACCACGTACACGGTGCCGTCATCGTCGAATAGCACAGACAGATCGTGCAGCGACCGTTTCATCGCCGTCCGTGTCCACGGACCTCGCGGACTTTTGGCAGTGAAGTGCCGCGTGGTCTGCCCGTTGACGTTGGTAAAAATGTGAAACACGCCCGCGTGATAGCGGAAACTCGGCGCCCAGATTCCTTTGCCGTAGATCTCCCCGCCGTCGAGACGATAGGCGGGCGCCAGATCAAGGCGGTCGACCGCATAACTCATGAACTCCCAATTCACGAGATCACGCGAATGCAACACCGGCAGTCCGGGCATGGCGTGCATGGTCGTGCCCGTGAGATAGAAATCGTTCCCCACGCGAATCAGATCCGGGTCTGAGAACTCGTCGTAGAACAGCGGGTTCGAGTAGGTCCCGTTGCCGTTATCGGCCGTCCACGTCCGCGGCTGTGCGCCGAGTGGCGCGACCGCGGGCGCAAGCACCAGCGGCGTGAGCACGAGCGCGGTGCGCATGAACCGGTTCATGAGGCGACGGGTGAAGGACGGTTCGCGGACGCCCCGACAACAGCCAGCGCCTTTCGGAGGGGCCGTGTGTCGACTCTCGACAACGCTCGAAGAGTATGTCTGCGGTTGGCCCGTCGTGGCAACCGCCGCTTTGTGCATCGGACCCGATGTATCGGGGGGTGATGCGGTGAGTGGAGTGGAGTGGAAGGGCGTAGTTGCGACCTTCTTAACTAATCCCTATTTTTAGGGCGTAAACACTCCCTAAACCAGCGCAGGCCTGCCGTGACACCTCGCATCGTTCCCGCGACGCCCAACCCGCTGACGAGCAGAAACCGGTTCGCCGGCGGCGGCGTTACGGTGCTTGGCGATGATTTCACGGACCGGGAAACGGAACGCGCTGACATCGCGCGCAGCCTGCGTACACCGCGTGGTCATCTGGTGGTCGCAGGGCTCAGACGTATGGGGAAAACGTCTCTCCTGCTCGCGGTGCGCGATGAACTGGTCAAAGCTGGCGCTCCGGTGCTCTACGTTGATCTCTGGACAGCATCGACCGTCGAAGACATGACCACACGCATCGCGACCGCAGCCGCAGATGCGCTTGGGCGTCGATGGCTGGACACCGTCACGCAGTTGGGGCGAACGCTCAAGCTCGGTTTCGAGGTCTCCGAGTCGTCCGGCGGGATCATGATGCCCGTGCCCAAGCTCGAGTTTCGGGACGCGCCAGTGAACGCGCAACGGCAACGCCTTGTCGACGCGCTGGATGCGCTCGAACACCTTGCCACAAAACACAAGGCGCATCTCAGTGTCATCATTGACGAGTTTCAGGAAATTGAACGACTGGGCAGTGAAGGACCCGAGGCGAAACGCGTGAGTGCCATGCGTCAGGTTCGTGCGGCCATCCAGCACCACAAGCACGTCACGTACGTATTCGCTGGGTCAGATCGGCGATTGATTCAGCAACTCCACGCCGAGGACGGTGGTGCGCTGCACAATCTCGGCCGACGGTATGATATCGGCCCGATTGAATCGAATCATTTCGCGAAGTGGATACAGCGACAGTTTCGCGCGATGGGCATTGATGGTGCTGGCCACGGCCATCGGATCATTCACGTTGCCGGTCCGCGCACACGCGACATCCGCACGCTTGCGGAAACCGTGGCGGAGTTGGCGCGGGATTCGGCCGTGGTGACGGAGGTCATCATCGAATCCGCCATGCGCGCCATCGTGCGACAGCGACGTCCGAGCTACGACGCTGACTGGAAGGCCCTCACCCGACTGCAGCAGAATGTGTTGCGTGCCGTTGCCGTGGAGGGTACCGGGTTGACGAAACGCGACACCCGCTCGCGTTTTGGCCTGAGCGACACCAGCGCGACATCCAAATCGATTGATGCCCTTGCCGACCGCGCGATCTTGCTGCGTGACGACGACGGCGCGACGTTTGACGATCCCTTTTATCGCGCGTGGGTGATAGAGTACGCGCTACCGGATGTCGGCCTCCGGCTGCCCGTGACATTTGTGCAGACGCGGTAAGCACCGTCGCAAGTGATGACGTGGATCTCGACGGCGAAGCAGCGCATACTCGATCGATGACAGCCCTCAACCCGAATCACGTGAGCAATCGCCCAACGATGGTCAACGCGCTGCGTCTCACCGCATTCGCCCTCGCGTTCGGCGCCAGCGCGGCGGCTGGCCAGGCACCAGTGACCATCCGCGCCGGCACCCTGATCGACGGACGCGGCACGACGCGCAAAAATGTCATCATCACGGTGCGCGGAGCCAAGATCGAGCGCATCGCGCCGTTTACGCCGGGCGCGACGGTCACGCACGACCTCTCCAAGTTCACCGTGCTGCCCGGTTTCATCGACACGCATGTCCACATCGACTCGCACTTCGGCGCTGACGGCCGGGCCGAGAATCGTGGCGAGACGCCATTGCAGCGATTGCACGGCGCCGCCGACAACGCCTACACCACGGTGATGGCGGGCTTTACCACCGTGCAGTCCATCGGTGCACCTATTGACGCGGATGTCCGCACGCTCATCAACGCCGGCGACGCCTTCGGTCCGCGCATTCTCACCTCGCTCGGCGCGTTCAGCGATACGAGTCGCACGCCTGAGCAGGTGCGCGCGTGGGTGCGCACGCAGGTGAGCAAGGGCGCCGATCTGATCAAGATTTTCGCATCGAAGTCCATTCGCGAGGGAGGCGGCCAAACACTCTCCGACGCACAAATTCAGGCAGCCTGCTCCGAAGCGAAAGCGCTCGGCAAACGCACGTGGGTTCACGCGCACGCGGCCTCGGCGGTACGCGCGGCGACGCTCGCCGGTTGCTTCGCGATCACGCACGGCAGTCAGGTCACGAACGCGGAACTGCAATTGATGAAGGAACACGGCACGTACTTCGAGCCCAACATCGGGCTCGTCACGCAGAACTACATCGAGAACAAGCCGCGCTATCTGGGCATCGGTAACTACGACGAGGCCGGCTTCAAGTTCATGGAAGACGGGATTCCCATGAAGCTCGAGATGTTCAAGCGGGCCATGCTGGCGCCGGGGCTCAAGCTCCTTGCCGGCACCGACGCAACGGCCGGCGCACATGGGCAGAACGCGCGCGAGGTGATCTACCGCGTGAAGATCGCGGGCCTCGCACCAATGGAAGCCATCACTGAGATCACATCTCGTGCCGCCGAGTCGCTCGGTCTGCAGAACACCATCGGCGTGCTCGCGTCTGGGTTCGATGCCGATATCGTCGCGGTAAACGGTGACCCACTCACCGACATCGACGCGTTGCGGCGCGTGACATTCGTGATGAAGGGCGGCGCGGTCGTGCGCGGGGTCTCACCCACCTTCGAGCAGTTGCAGCCCGAGCTCTTTGCTGGGGGCACTGCGCTGGTGAATGCCTTTGCTGACTACGACGGCGACGGGAAGCCTGATCTCTTCATTGGCATGAATGGCGAAGCGAACCGGCTCTATCACAATGAAGGCGGACGCTTTCGCAACGTCGCGACGGATGCCGGCGTCGCCGACGCGCGATCGACACGCGCCGGTGCATGGGGTGATGTCGACGGCGATGGTGATGCCGATCTGCTGGTGGGGTTCGCGCCGGACACGGGTGCGTCGCCGCGAGCAATCCTCCGGCTCTATCGCAACACAAACGGTCGCTTCGCCGATGTCACGACGTCTGCTGGACTGTCAAGCATTGTCGCTGGACTCGTGCGTCAGTTCTCGATCGTCGACTTCGATGGCGATGGCGACAATGATCTGTTCATCGCCTGGCGCGACCGTCCCAACATGCTGTTCCGGAATGACAATGGGCGGTTCACCGACATCGCCGCAGCGGTCGGATTGGCTGACACGCGGAAAACCGTCGGCGCCATCTGGTTCGATTACAACCAGGACGGGTGGCTCGACCTCTTGGTGGCAAATCAGGACGGCGACAAGAATGGCCTGTTCCGCAATGATCACGGTCGCTTCACTGACGTCGCCGACGCGATGGGTCTTGCCGGCGGTGGCCGACCACCCGGCGATCCGTTGCGCGGATCGGTGCGACCGTGCGCGGCTGACGTGGATGGTGATGGCACACTCGATATCGTCGCCGCGAACTATGGAAAGAATGGCCTCTTCCTGAATCGCGCTGGCCGGTTTGACGACGTGTCCGCATCGTGGGGCATCGCGATGGACTCGCGCTACGACACCTGCGCGCTTGACGACTTCGACAACGACGGCAAGATCGATCTCTACGTCAACGGCACGTACACCACCGGCATCAGTTACCCATCGTATCTCTTCCGGAACACCGGGCACTCGTTCGAGCACGTGACGCCAACAACGTTTCCCCTTGTTGCAGACCACGGCGCCGAGTGGGCCGACGTGGATGGCGACGGATGGATGGACTTGAGCCTCATTAGCGTGGCACCAAGCGGGATGCACGGCGTCTGGCGAAACATCGCGCCCGCAGGATCGAAACTTTACTCGCTCTTCGTGCGCGTGGTGGACTCGCTCGGACATGCAACCCGGGCAGGCGCCGAAGTTCGCATCTACGTCTCCGGTACCCGGCGCTTGCTCGGCACGCGACTGGTGGACAGCGGCTCAGGGTACAACGCGCAGAATGATCTGCCGGTGCATTTCGGCATTCCTCGCGGCGGTCGTGTCGACATCGAGGTGATCTGGCCGAGCGGCGGGTCGCGTGTGCCCGTGGTGAAACGGGGCGTTAATCCGGCGGCGCTTAGAGGGAAGGTCGTTGAGGTACGGACGAGACGATAGCCCACGCGTCGCACAGCCGGACAGTTGCGGACAGACTGCCACAGCAATAAACTAGTTAAAGACTGGTTAATTCCCGGAGACGCGCATGCGGACGGTGACAGCATTCGAAGCCAAGACCAGATTTGGTGAACTCCTCGAACGGGTTGGGCGCGGCGAGGAGATCGTGATCACCCGCCATGACAAACCGGTCGCTCGCATCGTGCCCGCATCCGGTCGAAATCTTGAAGGGGTGCGCGCGGCGATTCAGCAGCTCAACGCACTCCGGTTGCAGATTGGTCGGCGAACCAGGCACCGGGTGGCATTGTCCGACGAGGACGTCCGTTCGGCGATTGAGGAAGGCCGTCGCTGATGAAACAACTGGTGGTTGACGCGTCAGTGGCGATCGCCTGGGTGCATCCTCGACAGGCCACACCGGCAACGGATGCGCTGCTCGCGGCAATTGGCCAAGGCACCCAAATCGTCGTGCCGTCACTCTGGCCTGTAGAGATTGCCAACGTGCTGCTCGTCCTTGAGCGTCGCCGGAAGCTGCGCGCCGACGAACGCGCATTGGCTCTGGCCGCGCTCCGCGATCTGGCGTGCTCAGTGGACCACGAGATGTCCGCACTTGCGTTGACTGATTTATCGCAGCTGGCAACCGAGCTCTCATTGAGTGTGTATGACGCGGCCTATCTGGAGCTTGCGATACGACTAAATGTGCCGCTTGCATGCAAGGACGGTCCGTTGCGCGAGGCCGCCAGAAAGCGTCGCGTGACGATGCTTCCGTAAGCGCTGGTCGTTATCACTGTCATGAGCTGAATCCCTGGGAAGGGAGCGTGCCTTTCGGAGGGGTCGTTTTGGGGCTAGCGTAGGGAACGTCTCGCTGACGACCCCCACCAGACTGCCCATGTCCAAACTTCAGACCGTACGCCGCCTCCTCCAGTGGAGCGCGACCATTGCCTGCGCCATCGCTTCTTCGATTCCAACCGCAACAATCACGGCGCAGGTTCCAACCCAAAACACTGGCGGTCCCGCGGCCGCCACCAACACGCTCACGACGCTGCCCTTTGGCGCGCGTGACGACAAGCCGCTCTCCAAGTGGACCCCGCCCCCCTCCGCCGGACGACAGCTGTCCGTCAACGACCTGCTCGGCTGGAAAGGCATTCGCACACCAGCGCTGTCCAACGACGGCAAGTGGTTTGCGTACGTGCTCGCGCCGAATGAGGGCGATGCGGAGGTCGTCGTGCGCGGCACGGCCGCAGGGGCGAAGGAGATGCGCTTCCCGATCGGTGACGCATCCGCCGGTGGTGGAGGTGGTCGCGGCGGTGGTGCGCCCGGCGTGTCGATCAGCGGCAACGGCAAGTGGGTGGCGTTTCTGCAGTACGCGAGTGGTGCGCAAGCGGCGGGGCGCGGTGGTCGTGGTGGCCGAGGTGGCGCGCCCGCGGCACCTGCGGCGAACGCCAATGCACAGCCGAAACTCGCGGTCGTGAACTTGGCTGATGGCAGCAAACGTGAGTTCGAGAATGTGCGCGCGTTTCGCTTCGCCGGTGAAAAGTTGGACTGGCTGGCCGTGCATCACGCCGCACCGCGTGCAGCGGCCGGCGCAGGTGCTGCAGCGTCGCCTGCCGCCGCGACGGGCACAACGCTTGAACTCGTCAATCTCGCTGGTGGTACGCCGCAACCGATCTCTGATGTGGCCGAATACGCGTTCGATGACAGCGGCGACTGGATCGCGCTCTCCATCGCGACTGACGATCAGGCGGGCAATAGTGTGCAAGTGCGTCAGCTATCGTCTGGCGTATCGCGCTCGCTCGATGCCAAGGTCGCGTCGTATCGTCGTCTTACGTGGGGCGACTCCAGCGATGCGCTGGCCGTACTGCGCGTCGTCACGGATACGGCCGGTGGTGATGAAGACGCCGCCGTGTTGCTGTTTGCGCATGCCGCAAGTGAAAATGCGAAGGCCATCGAAATCACGGCCAAGAGTGCGGGCGTTCCGGCTGGATTGGTCGTAAGCAGTGATCGCGCGCTTGAGTGGGGCGACAAGGAAGGCGTGTTGTACTACGGACTGCGCGAGCCGCGTCCGCCACGTGCGCGCAACGCGGGTACATTCACGCCGCCGAACCCCGGCGGCACGGCACCCGGTGCTGGTGCTGGTGGACAGGTCGCTGCCGCGCCGCAAACGGATGCAGAAGTGCCGTCACTCATTTTGTGGCACTGGAAGGACCCGCGTCCGCAAGCGCAGCAGCAAGTACAAGAGCCGCAAGATCGCGCGTTCAGCTATCTCGCCGCCTACAACGTGGCGTCGTCGAAGAGTGTGCGCCTGGCCGATGACAAAGTGCGTGACGTGTCGATTGGACCGAAAGACTCATGGGCGATTGGCACCGATGTCACGCCGTACGAACGCATGCAGGGCATCGCAGGCAACGCATACCGTGACATCTATGCTATCAACGTGAGCAGTGGCGAACGCAAACTGGTGCAAGCGAAGGTGCCCGGCGGTGGTGGTGGCGGCGGACGTGGTGGTGGCGCGGGTCTCAACTTCTCGCCCGACAACAGCAAGTACGCGTACTTCGATGCGGGCAACTGGAAGACGTACGATTTTGCATCAGGCTCGGCAAAGATCATCAACACGGGCGTGCCAACACAGTTCTGGAATACGGAAGACGATCACAATCAGGTCAAGCCGGCGATTAATGGCGCGTTGGTGGGTTGGTCGAAAGATGGTGCGCAGCTGTTGGTGCGTGACAACTGGGACCTGTGGCGTTTGCCGGTGACCGGCTCGGGTGCTGCACTGAATCTCACCAGCAATGGCAAGAGCGCGCAGATTCGCTATCAGACGCGTGTGCTCTCCGATCCGCGTGATCGCGGCGTGATTGACTTGTCGAAACCGCTCTACATGGAGACGTACGGCGAGTGGACGAAGAAGGAAGGA
>JANMKU010000050.1:0-10462 GCA_031372205.1 Gemmatimonadaceae bacterium
GGCATGATGGGGTACGACGCGATCAAGGCGGTGGTCGATTCTATGCGGCTGGCCGCAGGTGTCGCACCGATTGCGACGCCAACCTCCTCCGGCGTAGCACCAAAGACTGGTGTCAAAATCGACGGCCCCAAGAAGCCGTAAAGCGCGCGGTGTAGTGCCTAGGCCTGCCGCGACCGTGGCTCGACGTTGGTGAGCCGCGGTCGCCGTATTGGCGTGGCGTAGGCGGTGGTCGCGAGTCGCTCGCTGGCTGTGGGCACGAACGCCTCACCGAGGGCGGCAAGGGCTCGCGTCGTGATTACGCTGGCGGCCGGCTCCGGAATCTCCATTTCGCGCACGTACACCTGGAGGGCGCGTTCGTAGCCTACTTCGGACGCGAGCGCGTCGACAAAAAGCAACGCGTTCGCGGCGTGCGTCTGCATGAGGGCTTCGTCGGCGCGGGCGCGCACGAGGCGTGCCCGTTTGTCCGCGGCCGCCGAAAGTTTCCGCGGAAACAGCGTTTCCGGGAAGAGTCTGGTAAAGAGAGTCATGTCACGCGGTAGACGATGGAACAACCCTCCGCGTTTCAGACGGATTCGACGCCGCGCCATTGGCGGAGGTCGACAGAACCTTTGGCGCGTCCTCAGCTCTCCTTGGCCTCGTACTGATCCTTGAGGTTGGCGACGACGTCTGGGTCGGCCAAGGTGGTGGTGTCGCCGAGTGCGCGCCCTTCGGCGATGTCGCGGAGGAGCCGACGCATGATTTTTCCGGAGCGGGTTTTCGGCAGATCCGCACTGAAGAGGATGTCATCCGGGCGCGCGAGTGAACCGATTTTCGTGGCGACGTGCTCTCTCAGCTCGTCCCGCAGACTGGAGCTTGCCGAGAAACCGTTTCGCAGCGTCACGAACGCGGCAATGGCCTGACCCTTGAGTTCGTGGGCCTTCCCCACGACGGCCGCTTCGGCAACGGCGGGATGATCGACGAGGGCGCTTTCGACCTCCATCGTCCCAATGCGATGACCCGCGACGTTGAGCACGTCGTCGACGCGTCCGAGAATCCAGAGATAGCCGTCCGCGTCACGTCTTGCGCCGTCACCGGCGAAATAGAGATCCGGTCGGCCAGGCCACTTCGAGAAATACGTCTCGACGAAGCGCGCATCGTCTCCCCAGATGGTGCGCAACATGGATGGCCACGGATGCGTGAGGGCCAGCAGGCCACCACCCACGCGAATCTCGTTACCCGCTGCGTCGAGCACCGCCGCGCGCACGCCGGGGAATGGGGTCGTCGCCGAGCCGGGCTTGGTGGACGTGACGCCGGGTAGCGGAGCAATCATGATGGCGCCGGTTTCCGTCTGCCACCACGTATCGACAATCGGACAGCGCTCCTTCCCGATCTCCATGTGATACCACATCCACGCTTCAGGATTGATTGGTTCACCGACGGAGCCGAGCAGTCGCAACTGCGACAAGTCGTGCTTGTGCACGTGACTGGCGCCCCACTTCATGAACGCGCGAATGGCCGTGGGTGCGGTGTAAAAGATCGTCACCCCGTAGCGTTCACAGATCTGCCAAAAGCGATCCTTCTCTGGCCAGTCGGGCGCGCCTTCATAGACGATACACGTCGCGCCGTTCGCCAGTGGGCCGTAGACGAGATAGGAGTGGCCAGTAATCCAGCCGATATCGGCCGTGCACCAATAGACGTCGTCGTCCTTCAAATCGAAGACGTACTTCGCGGTGGCGCTAACACCCGTGAGATAACCACCGGTCGTGTGCACGATGCCCTTGGGCTTCCCGGTGGTGCCCGACGTGTACAGAATAAACAACAGGTCCTCGGCGTCCATCGGTTCGGGAGGACACACCGCCGGCACCTCGCGTTTGAGCCGGTGCCACCAGTGGTCGCGCCCCTCCTGCATGTCCGCGAACGATTCATCGCCGACGCCGGAACGGCGGCGCATCACGACCAGCACGTGCTCGATGCATGGGCACTCGGCAACGGCTTTGTCGGCATTCCGTTTGAGCGGGAGCATTTGCCCACGACGAAAGCCGCCGTCTGCCGTGATCAGGACTTTGCACCCGCAGTCGTTGATGCGGTCGCGCAGCGACTCCGGCGAGAATCCGCCGAACACCACGGTGTGCACCGCACCAATGCGGGCGCACGCCAGCATCGCGATGACGGCCTCCGGAATCATTGGCAGGTAAATGGCCACACGATCGCCTTTCTGCACACCAAGCTTTTTCAGCATGTTGGCGGCGAGATTGACCTCGCGATACAGATCCCAGTAGGTCAACGTGCGACGGTCGCCAGGTTCCCCTTCCCAGATGAGCGCCGCTTTGTTGCGTCGCGGACCATGGATGTGGCGGTCGACGCAGTTGACACTGGCGTTCAGTTCGCCGCCGGCGAACCACGTGACGTGTGGTGGGGTCCACTCCATCACTGTCTTCCAGGGTTTCGTCCACGTCAGGTTGGCCGCTTCGCGTGCCCAGAAGCCTTCCGGATCGGTTGACGCGTCGTCCTGCAACGTGTGATCGCGCACCCACGCCGTGTCGCGAAACGCGGTCGCGGGCGGGAAGAGGCGGTGTTCCTGCAGGAGTACGTCGATGTCGCTCATCGTCGGGATTGAGTGGGAGTGCCGAATGCTGCGCAATGAACGCGCCGAGGGCAACCGCCGCCGCGGTCAACGTTGACGCGGTTCGCCGACCGTCCGTGTCACGTCCAGGGTGCACGCAAGGAGTCGTCGCCGTACTGTTCTCGGGCGCAATCGACTGCGGCAATTTCCTGAGGAGACGGTGATAACATCTACGCTTGCGCGTGCGTGGGGCATATGGGGCTGCACCATGGCGGCACACTATGGGTGCTGATGGCGGACGGCTGCTCGATCACGTGCGGATCGCCGTCACGCGTTCCGGCGAACGCAATGCGGCGCTCACGGATGCGCTCCGTGCGGCCGGTGCGACGGTGCACGAACTGCCGCTGACCCGCATTGAATCGCTGGACCAATGGTCGTTGTGCGACGCATTGCGGCAGCTCACGTCATACGATTGGGTACTGCTGACCAGTGTGAATGCGGTCGACCATGTCGCGCGGGCGTTGACGGCGCAGTCGGCGGAACAGTTACGCAACTGCAAGTTGGCCGTGGTGGGCGCCGCCACCGCAAGCGCTGCTGAGGCGCGAGGCTGGGAACCGACGGTGGTTCCTGCGCGTTTTGCTTCTGATGCGTTGGTAGATGTGTTGTCGACGAGAGCCGACGTCGACGGGGCACGTGTGCTCTATCCCGCCGCCGAGGGAGCGCGTGACGTGCTTCCGGCCGGTCTGCGAGCATTGGGCGCGGTCGTCGATGTCGTCACCATCTATCGCAGCGTGCCCGATCCTGACGGGCAGGTGCAACTGTGCGCGTTGGCGGCGGCGGGTGCGCTGGACCTGGTGACGGTGGCTGCACCGAGTGCGGTAGACGCGTTGCTCGACGCGGTTCCGGCGGAGATGGCGCGGCGGCTCCCTGTGGCCTGTATTGGACCGGTCACCGCGCGTGCAGCTCGGCTCGCAGGATTTCCTGTCAAGGTCGAAGCGCGTGTGGCAACCACCGATGGTCTCGTCCAAAGCATCATCGCGGCATTTCGGCCTTCACGATAGAATTCGCTATGACAGACTTGGTTGTTCGGATTGGCACGCGTTCGTCGGACCTGGCGTTGCGTCAGGCGCATCAGGTCGCGGCCGCATTGCACGTCAACGGCTTTGCCAGCGAGCTGGTGACGTACACCACGATCGGCGATCGCATTCTTGATCGGCCACTGTCGGCGATCGGCGAGAAGGGGTTGTTCACTGCCGAGCTGGAAGCGGATTTGCGCGCTGAGCGCACGGATTGCGCGGTGCATTCGCTCAAGGATCTTCCCACCGCGGATCCCGACGGGCTCACGATTGTCTCGCTGCTCGAACGCGAAGATGCGCGCGATGCGCTGGTCGTTCGACCGGGGATCGACGCGCGATCAATCGCCGAATTGCCGCGCGGCGCTCGGGTAGGGACGTCATCGCTGCGACGACGCGCCCAACTGCGCGCACTGCGCCCGGATCTCGAGGTGTGTGACCTTCGCGGAAATGTGGGCACGCGATTGCGAAAGCTGGATGCGGGCGACGTTGATGCGGCGTTGCTGGCCGCGGCGGGTTTGAATCGCCTCGGACTCGCTGATCGGATTGTGTCGTTGCTCGATCCTCCACTGTGGCTGTCGGCGCCAGGCCAGGGCGCCATCGCTGTGCAAGCGCGCGCGGATGACGCGCGAATGATTGCGGTGCTCGCCGTGCTCGAACATGCGCACACACGCATTGCCGTGAGCGCGGAGCGAGCGCTACTGGCGGCGTTGGAGGGAGGATGTCAGGTGCCAATCGGTGCGGCCATGGTGGCCGATGCTGGTGGCTACGTACTGCACGGCGTGATCGCGTCGCTTGATGGCACGCAGGTCGTGCGCGGCTCGACGGCTGTGAATGTCGCCGATCCCGTGACCGCGGGTCGCGCGCTGGCGCAGCGGTTGTTGCATGACGGTGGATCGCGCATTTTAGCGGCGTTGCGCACGGATGAGGGGCGCGCACACGAAGCGCGCAGCAGTGCGGTGCCGACGAGCGGAGCGGCGTAAGCATGCTGATTCGACCACGTCGACTGCGTCGTTCGGAAGCCATTCGGCGCATTGTTCGCGAAACGCGTCTCGATGCGTCGCAGTTCATCTGGCCGCTGTTTGTGCGCAGTGGTGTCGGCATCCGAACGCCAATCGGGGCGATGCCGGGCGTGTTCCAAACGTCTGTCGATGAGCTGCTGCGTGATGCGGCGAAGGCAGTCGAAGCCAAGATCGGTGGCATTCTGCTGTTCGGCATCCCGAGCACAAAAGATGCCACTGGGTCATCAGCCTGGGATGCTGACGGACCGGTGCAGATGGCGGTGCGTGCGGTCAAGCGCCAGTTCCCGGACTTGCTGGTGATTACGGATGTCTGCATGTGCGAGTACACGGATCACGGTCATTGTGGGCTCCTCACAGCGACCGGCGAGGTTGACAACGATGCGACGCTGGCGCTCCTGGCCCGCGAGGCGCTCTCGCACGCCGAGGCGGGCGCCGACATCGTTGCACCAAGTGACATGATGGATGGTCGCGTTGACTATCTGCGTGCCGCACTCGATGCGGCCGGCTACGATCAGGTGCCGATCATGAGCTACGCCGCGAAGTACGCATCGGCGTTTTACGGACCGTTTCGCGAAGCGGCGGAATCGACGCCAACCTTTGGCGACCGTCGCAGTTATCAGATGGATCCGGCGAACGTGCGCGAGGCCCTGCGTGAGGTACGGCTTGATGTCGCCGAGGGCGCGGATATCCTGATGGTCAAGCCGGCCGGGGCGTATCTGGACATCATCGCGGCCGTCAAGCAAGACACCGGGATGCCACTCGCAGCCTATCAGGTCAGTGGCGAATATTCCATGATCAAGGCGGCGGCCGAACGTGGCTGGATTGACGGGGAACGCGCTATGCTCGAATCGCTCCTCGCCATTGTGCGAGCCGGCGCCGATCTCGTTATCACCTATTTCGCGCTCGACGCCGCCGCCGCACTGCGGCAGCGCTAGGGCCACCAGGCATCCTGCATGCATAACCCGTGGCACGACGTTCCGGCGGGCGATCACCCGCCTGATGTGATCACCGCCATCATCGAGATTCCGGCCGGCTCACGCAATAAGTACGAACTTGATAAGCAAACCGGACACTTCAAACTCGACCGCGTCCTGTATTCTGCCGTGCATTATCCCGGTGATTATGGGTTCATTCCGCGCACGTTGTCCGAAGACAATGATCCGTTGGACATTCTAGTGCGCATCAATGAGCCGACCTTCACCGGTTGCCAGATCAGCTGTCGACCGATTGGTGTGCTGCGGATGCTCGATCGCGGGGAACCAGACGAAAAAATCCTCGCCGTACCAAACGACGATCCCTATCACAGCCACATCTTCGATATCGCGGACATGCCGCCGCACTATCTGATGGAGATCGAGCACTTTTTTCACATCTACAAGGACCTCGAAGGCAAGCGCGTCGAGATTCAGGGATGGGAAAAGAGTGAGCGGGCGATGGAGATCATTCTGGAGAGCGTCAAGCGCTACGCCGACAAGTTTGCGTCCTAGTCGGCGCGCTTGAGTAGCAGACTGGCGTTGATTCCGCCGAAGCCAAAACTGTTGGTAAGCACGACGCGGGGTGTGAGGTCGCGCCCGACATTCGGGACATAGTCGAGGTCACATCCGTCGCCCACGTTGTCGAGGTTGAGCGTGGGTGGAATCCATCCGCGTTGCAATACCAGTGCGGCAATGGCGGTCTCGAAGGCCCCAGACGCTCCGAGCGCGTGCCCGTAGTAACCCTTGGTGCTGGAGACAGGAATGCGGTACGCATGGTCGCCGAACACGGTGCGAATTGCCTGCGTTTCCGTCGGGTCGTTGAGCGGTGTGCTGCTGCCATGCGCGTTGATGTAGTCCACATCGCTCGGCTCGAGGGCGGCGTCGGCGAGGGCCTGCCGCATGCAGCGTGCGGCCTGTGCGCCGCCGGGTAGTGGCGCCGTCATATGGTGCGCGTCGTTCGTCGTACCGAAGCCGACAAGCTCTGCGTAGATGCGTGCCCCGCGACACACGGCGCGCGACCACTCCTCAAGAATGACAACCGCACCACCTTCACCCATGACGAATCCGTCGCGGTCACGATCGAACGGGCGTGAGGCGCGCGCTGGATCATCGTTGCGGTTGGACATGGCGCGAATGAGCGCGAAGGCGCCAAAGCAGAGTGTCGCAAGCGGTGCTTCGGCGCCACCAGCGATCATGACATCGGCGTAACCGTCGCGCACCTGTCGAAAGGCCTCGCCAATGGCCATAGTGCCCGACGCGCAACTCATGGCGTTGGTGGAATTCGGTCCTTGCACGCCGAACTCGATGGCGATGTTGCAGCTCGACGAGCCACCAAAGACGGCAAGGGCGAGTGTGGCGTCGACGGCGCGTATGCCGCCGATCATGAAATTCGCGGCCTGTGCTTCGGCGTACGCAACGCCGCCGAGTGCGGTGCCCATCATGGCGCCAACCCGTTCTCTGTTTTCATGCGACAGATCGAGCGCCGCATCCTCGAGCGCGAGCTTCGCGCTCACCACGCTGAACTGACCGAATCGATCGAGTCGCTTGACACGTTTGACATCGAGATGCACTTCGGCGTCGAAGTCGTTCACCTGTGCAGCGCAGCGGCTGCGAAAGATGGACGAGTCGAAGCGCGTGGCAGGGCCGACCACCGATTGTTCCGCGCGCAGACCTTGCCAGAGTCCTTCTACACCCGTGCCGAGGGGTGTGACGCAGCCAATACCAGTGATGGCGACGCGACGTCGGTGGTGCTGCATGGCCGATGCTGGCGGCGCGCTCATCGGGCGTTCATGGTCGGTTGCGCAGCCTGACGTTCCGCGACGCGCGCGAGACCGGCAAGGGTACGCGAGGCAATACCATGTACAAAGATCGGTCCGATGATCTGAGTCGCCGCGAACCGACCGATCAACGGCCATGACGGCCCATTCCACACGTGGGTGATGCGCACTCGTGTTCCCCCGGATTCCACGTTGAACTGCCACTCCACATCCATGCGCGTGGTGATGCCGCCAACGTGCCGAAATCGAATCCACGGCGCCTTATCGTTCACCGCCATCTCGGACAACCACCAGGTGGGCCAGTGCAACGGTCCGAACGGGCGATTGGCCGCCATCTCCACCAGTCCACCGCGATCCGGGGTGTGATGGCGAAAGCGAACGAAGCGATAGTGGGGCAGGTACGTCGGCCACTGTTCGACATCGCGTGCAATGGCAAAAATGCGTTGCAACGGCGCTCGCACCAACGCTTCATCGACCGTAGTCATGAGGCGATCAATGGGCAGTGATTCCAACACGAAGTTGGCGTGCACGCCGACGTCGCGTGTGGTCGCGCCCGTACTCACGCTTGCCCGCCGGCGATGCGCCACGTGGCAGTGAGCCGCCAACCGAGAGACCGTCGCACACGCGCCGGCCGGCCCGTTACGCGCTCGACCAGCGCGCGGAGCTCGGCCACGGTGTACCCGCGCAGGATCGATACTACGCCGTCATTCCGACTGACCGGGTGAAACCCGAGCAGGAACGAGACGCTCCAGAGACCGGCCGCGGCGAGCCAGCTGCGGCGAAGATCATGCACGACGACGGCCACGCGCGCCACCCGTTCACACTCACGCAGCAGCGCGTCGGACGCCTCGCCCTCGAAGTGATGCAGCACCTGCGACACGGTCACGATGTCGACGCTGCGATCGTCAAAGGGTAAGTCCATCGCGTCGGCCGCCAGTGCCACCGTGCATCGCGCGGACGCATTGGCTGCGAGCAATGGATCGCGTTCGAGTCCGACGGTAAAGAGCGGAACGCCCAATCGCTCCGCGAGGCGCGACACGGCGTAAGGGATATCACCGAGGCCTGTGCCAATGTCGAGCAGCGTCATTGGGAGCGTGGAGCGAATGTCGTTGACGATCCGTCGCTGCCCCAGTAGCGGACGTACTTCTCGCAACACCGCACGACGTCCACCAAAGAGCTGATTGGCCAGCGCCACGTCGCGCAAGGAGCGAGCGGCGAGCGCGGGATCGCTGGTCGGGTCGTCAAGAATCTCGACACCACGTCGCCGCGCCGGGGTCAGCATGCTGATCATCATGCAGGTCAGCGCTCGAGTTGCGCATAGCCGCCGCGATAGTACAGGAGTGGGCGTGCGTCTCTGGCGCCCGCCGCTTCCACTTCCCCAATGACAATGACGTGATCACCTGACGGGTAGCGCGCCACCACGCGACACTCCAGCCAGGCCAGCACGTCATCGAGAATGGCGTCCCCGAGAATGCCAGGCGCATGTCCGATACCGGCAAAGCGATCGTCGATCATGCCGGCAAAGCGGCGTGACACCGCTTCCTGGGAGTCGGCGAGCACGTTGACAGCAAACGACGCTGCTGCGGCAACGACCGGGGCCATGGTCGCATCGTTGGCGATGCACACCAGCACGAGCGGCGGATCGAGGCTCACCGACGAGAACGCGCTCGCCGTCATGCCATGATCTCGTCCCTGCGCATCAACCGTCGTGATGACCGTGATGCCCGAAGCAAATCGCCCGAGGACGGAACGAAAGAGATCGCCATCAATGGTCACGAGTTGTCACGGAATAATTGTGTGCAGTGACCGGCACGACCGCGGGCGGCACCGGGAACAACAGGCGCCCGATGGTTCGCAGCACGGTGCGCGGCGCGAGCAACGCCGATGGCGGTACGAAGTTGCCCGTCACGCCGACCACGAGATCGGCGAGATCGGTGTCGCGGCCGAGTGCGCGGGCAGCGGCATTCATGAGCGACGGGAACGCGACGGCGGTGCCAATCACTCGCTCCAAACGCCACTTCCCGGCAAATGTCTCACGTCGTGCGGCATCGTAGGCGCGCAAGGCGCGGACCGACTCGTCCGGCCGCCGTCGTTCCAGCGCTCGGACCGCATCCACACCAAATGGCCTCGCCAACTCCCCGCCGCGGAGTGCAGCGTAAATTCCTTCGCCAGTAAACGGATCAAAAAAATCGGCGGCGTCTCCGACCAAGAGTGTGCCAGACGCCCAGGCCTGACGCGCATGCGATGCAAACGGGCCAACAGCACGCACTGGCGACACACGCTCGGCGCGGACGAAACGGCCCGCCAGCGACGGACGCGCGCTGAGCCACTTGCGCAGAAACCCCTCGGTATCGCCCGCCATGCCGCGCGCGATGCGCTGCGGGACAACCACCGCGACGTTCGTCACGCCGTCACCAACCGCCGCGAGTCCGATGTAGCCGTCCTTGAAGACATGCATCTCGCCAAGCGTCCCCATGCCAGTTACGTCGCGAAAATGCGCGACCAGCGCAATTCGACGCGGCCATCGTGATGAATGCGCGAGGGACAATCGACGCGCGATGACCGACCTCAAACCATCGGCGCCAACAACCAGCGTGGCGCGCACGTCGCTCACGCCATTCGGGGTACGCAGGCGCACGCCGCACGCGCCGCCGCGCCCATCGTCCAGAATATCGTCGACCTTGGCTTGTTCTATCACCGTCACGCCGACGCTGCGCGCGCGCGCCAGCAAGATACTATCGAGCGTTTCACGACGGACGCCGATGCCGTGGTCACGAAAGCCGCGAAAACCATGCTGTGCGAGAAACTCTCCGTGCACCGTGGCGCCGGATGGTGCATGGACAAATCGTACAGCGATGCGCGTTCCTGACGGCGTAGCTCCAGCAGGTCTGCCGCTCCCGCGGTGGCGCAGAGCACGACGCGCGCGCCTTTCCGCTCGAGCAGGAGATTGGTTACGACCGTCGTCCCATGCGCAATGCGCGAGACGTCGCCGCCCGGCGCGCCAAGCGCAGCCAATGAGTTCGCCACACCTTCGCTCTGATCGGCCGGCGTGCTCAACACCTTTCGCGCAACG
>JANMKU010000063.1:0-3227 GCA_031372205.1 Gemmatimonadaceae bacterium
GTCATCGTATCGCCGAAGCGCTCAAGGGGAAGGCAGGCGCGGCGGGCGAGGAAGGCTGACGCATGGTCAACCGTCGGGACTTTCTCGGCATGGCGGCGGGCGCCAGCGCAGCGTTGGGCCTCACCCCGCGATTGCTTGAGGCCCTGGCGCAAGGCCAGCTGATCCAGCGCACCATTCCGTCCACGGGTGAGAAGATTCCGGCGGTCGGTCTCGGCAGTTCCGCCACGTTTTCGCAGGTCGCACGCGCCGAGGACGTGAGCGCGCTGCGTGCGGTGTTGCAGGCGATGACGGACCGTGGGGCGCGACTCTTTGACACCGCGCCAGGGTACGGCGCATCGGAGCAAGTGGCGGGCAGACTTGTCAACGAACTCGGTGTCGCCAAGAAGATGTTCTGGGCGACCAAGGTGAACGTGGCCGGACGTGGTGGTGGTCCGGCCGATGGTGCGGCGGCGCGCGCGCAAGTGGAACGCTCGTTCGAGATCTTTCAGCAACCAACGATTGATCTCATTCAAGTGCACAACATGGGTGATCCGGCCACGCAATTGCCGATCTTGCGCGAGTTCAAAAAGGCCGGGCGTATTCGCTATGTCGGCATCACGACCACGTTCCCGAATCAGTATGCGCAGTTGATTCAGGTGATGCGCAGCGAGCCGCTCGATTTCATCGGCGTTGACTACGCGGCGGACAACCGCGATGTGGAGGAGACTATCCTGCCGCTCGCGTTAGAGAAAAAAATCGCCGTGCTGGCCTATGCGCCGTTCGGCCGCACGAGTCTGTTCCGTCGTGCGGCTGGCAAGGAACTGCCGTTGTTCGCCAAGGACTTCGATGCCACCACGTGGGCACAGTTCTTTCTCAAGTTCACGCTATCGCATCCGGCGATCACCTGCGTCACACCCGCCACCAGTCAGGCGAAGAACATGCTCGACAACATTGGTGGCGGGATTGGGCGAGTACCGAATGACGCGCAGCGCAAGCAGATCATCGAGTTCGTCGACGCGCTGCCCGCAGCTGCCGGACGCTGAACCTAAACGGGTGAACGGTTAGCGCTCTTCCATCCAGCGATCCTCGAGCACCTGCACCGTTTTCGTTAGCGTGACGCCGTTCACCTGGACCGTCACCCTGTAGCTACCGGGTGGAACAGACTCTGCACCGCCACCTCCGCCGCCACCACCGCCACCTCCCCCTTGACCGCCCTGTGCATCGCCCGATGCATTGGGCAAGAGATTCCAGAGCACGCGGTTGATCCCGGCGTCCTTTGTGCCGGTGAGGGCACGTATCTCCCGCCCAGTGACATCAGTAATCGTAATGCGCACGTCGCCACTCGACGCGGTACGCAAGTAGTAGCTGATATATGCGCCGCGCGGCGCGCTCTCGCCGCGGTACACCTGCTGCCCCGTCACTTGCTGGCCGAGCTTCCGATCGTTGAGCCACGACACCGCCGGCCGAATGTCGAACAAGGTCGCGTCGGCCGCGAGCACGGCCGGTGTCAACTGTTGCAGCGCCGTGATGTCATCGGCAATCCAGATTCCCCGACCATGCGTGGCCACGATCAAGTCGCCATCGCGTGGATGGACCAGGATATCGTCGGTGCGCACGGTGGGGAAATTGTTCATGAACTTCTGCCACGACTGTCCCGCGTTGGTTGACACGTACATCCCAAATTCCGTGCCGGCGAAGAGCAGATTCCGGTTCTTTGGGTCTTCGGTCACCACTTGCACATTGCCGTAGGCAGGCAAGCCGTTCGTGATCGACGTGAAGGTGCGCCCGAAATCGCGCGTAACAAAAATGTACGGCTTGAGATCATTGCTGCGATGGCCATCCACCGCGACGTAGGCCGTCGCCGAATCAAACGCCGACGCGACCACGCGCGAGACCCAGTGAAAATTGCCGGGCGGCAATCCGGGAAGATTCTTTCCGACCTCCGTAAACGTGTTCATGTTGTCACGCGTGAGCTGCAGACTCCCGTCGTCAGTGCCCACCCACACCAGCCCTGGCTTGATCGGCGACTCCGACACCGCAATGATCGTACTGTACTGCGTCAGGCCGTCGTTCTTGGACAGCATGCTCTGGCTGCCCTTCACACCCATGATGTCGACCGTGTTGCGGTCAAACTGCTTCGTGATATCGGCACTGGCGATCCACGTCTCGCCGCGATCGTACGACCGAAACAAACGGTTCCCGCCAAGCCACATGACGCCGGAGTTATGTGACGACAACAGGAACGGTGTGTTCCAGTTGTAGCGGTATTGCTCACCGGCCCCGGCGTTCACCACGTTGGGATTACCGCCCCGACCTCCTCCTCCACGACCGCCGCCAGCGCCTGCGCCAGCGGCACCAGCGGCTGACGGAACATCAACTGGTGGGGGTGCTGGTGGAGCCGTCGGTCGCACGCTGCCGCTGCGACCGGTGCGCAGATCCAATCGGTTTGTATTGCCGTTCTGCGACTCCGTGTAAATGATGTTGTAGTCGGACGGATCCTGGCCGGCGAAGAATCCATCACCACCACCGACGTTAAACCAGTCGGAGTTGAGTATGCCGTTGGCATGACGGCGCGAGCTCGGACCACACCAGCTGCCGTTGTCCTGCAGACCGGCACACACCCAGTACGGGCGACGCATGTCCGCCGACACGTCGTACGCCAGGGCCGTGACCATGGTCTTGAGCGACGTCCAGGAGCGGCCCTGGTCATAGCTCACATCGAGCCCACCATCATTGCCGTTCATGATGTGGTTCGGATTGCGCGGATCAATCCAGATCGCATGCACATCCACGTGTCCCGGAGCCCCATTGCCGCCCGCTTCGTTCAGCGTGGCGAACGTCGCACCGCCATCGAGAGATTTGGCGATGGGCAGCCCCGCGACATAGATCGCATTCACATTCTGCGGGTCGACACGCAGTTGACTGAAGTACATGGGACGCGCGTTGCAATTACTGACGTGACGCCACGTACCACCGCCGTTGTCGCTGCGAAAAATCCCACCCGTCGCCGGGTTGAGCGCTGGCGCAGTTGGCGGCGTTCCTCCCGCGCGACCACCGACGGGAAACCCACCGCCCGGCCCGCCATTGTTGCACGCGTCATAGCCACCACCACCACCACCACCACCACCACCGCCACCGCCACCACCGCCACCGCGTCCCGTTTCCGGATCGGCCGCCTGCCCACTCAGACCAGCTTCGATCTGCGCGTACACCGTACCCGGACTCGAGCGCAAGACGTCGAGCGCAAT
>JANMKU010000064.1:0-4501 GCA_031372205.1 Gemmatimonadaceae bacterium
CCGTGCCCCTGTCGGCCATGAATCACGATGCGAAAATTGTCGGCGCTGGCCTGCATCGGACCAGCGCGATAACCAATCGAGCCAATGGGACCCGGCCCCACGTGCAAACCGAAAATCACATCGACACCGTCCAATACGCCCGCGTCAATCAGCGCAGCTGCCCCGCCGCGCGGTGGCACTTCTTCGGCCGGTTGAAACACGAACTTCACCGTGCCGGGTAGCTCAGCGCGCATGCCGCTCAGCACCTCGGCCGTGCCCATCAACATCGCGACATGCGTGTCATGTCCGCACGCATGCATCACACCAACATCCTGCCCTTGATACGTCGTCCGTACCGTTGATTTGAATGGCAGATCGACTTGCTCCGTGACGGGCAGCGCATCCATGTCGGCACGCAATGCAACCGTCGGTCCAGGCTTGCCGCCTTTCAAAATGCCGACCACGCCGCCAATGCCGCCAACGTTCTCTTGCACGACGAGGCCGAGTGATTTGAGATGCGCCGCAACAAGTGCCGCGGTGCGCTTCTCGGCGTAGCCAAGTTCCGGGTGCTGATGAATGTCGTGTCGCCACGCGACGACTTTGTCGATGATGGCCGCAGTGCGCCGATCAATTTCCGCGTTGAGACGCGGGTCGGGCGTGATCGCTTGTGCGTGTAAGTTTGACGCGAGACACAACGCGAAAATCGGAGCAAAGCGGCGCATAGAACAGGAGTCGAGAGTGATGGTCGCGCACGGTGTCGCTGGCGATCAGACGAGTCGGCGAGGGCCTTACCTACTACACGATATGACCGTTACGGTCCGATCAGCCCCATGCCGCTGCCCGACGGATCTTTGAAATAACCGAACGTGCCCATACCGGGCATACTCATCGCGTCGCCAAGCCGAGCGCCACCTGCGGCGTCGATCGCCGTGAGTGTTGCGGCAACATCAGCTGAATAGATGTACGCAATGGCGGGCAGTGCCGGCGTGTGCGACTGGAACACGCCACCAATGCCGGCACCGGGGTCAAAAGCGACGTACGGCGGCATTGTGGGCAGCGTGCCCCAGCCAAAATGATCGGCGAAAAACGCTGGACTGGCATCGCTCGACGCATACATCTCGAGACTGCAGATCGATCCCGCCGACGGTTTGGGATTCGTACCAAACGGCATCGGCACGCGTGGCGACCCATCGCGGGAAAGCGCATCGGTAAGACCGTACACGGTGCCCGAGATATCCGTGAAGCGTGCGAGCGTGCCCATCATCGGAATCTTCCACGGAGCGCGCTCAATGGCCGCACCTGCAGCCACAAGTTGTGCGAGTTTTGCCGCAACGTCGCTCGCCCGAATGTACGGCACGACACCAGGAAACCCTTCCGGCACCTTCGCGCGAAGCGCAGCCGCTGGACCGCCCGGCGCGACAATCGCCGTCAGCTCAGCCGACATCTTCATCAGCTGCCACCCAAACAACGACGAATAAAACGCGCTTGACGCAGCAAGATCGTTGGCCGAGATCACAACGAGGGTTACCGGATGTTCGCCGGTCCCAGCGGGGGCTTGGGGCATGTCCATGCAAGTCTACTCCCGGATGCGAAGTGTCTTCAGGTTCTTGTCCGCGACAATGTCCTTCTCATAGAACGGCAGGGTGATCCACTGCCCTGCCGAATAGAGCTTCGTCAGGTCAGCATAGTGTGGCGACGCAGGATCGTCCGATTGCGAATACGTGAGCATGCCCCGCGCATCCACCGTCCCATCCGCGTTCCAGCCAATCACCTGGATGTAGCTGTTGCCGGCAAGAATCGGCGAATAGCCCGTGCGAGTCAGTTCACTGCTGATCACGCTCCACATGCCCGTTGTGCCGTCACCGCCGGGGATGGGAATCCGTTCTCCGTTGCGATTCTCAAACTGCACAGTGCCGAGTGGGGCGTCGAGCGCGATGTTGAACTGCGCCAGCCGCTGTTGGGCCTGTGCAAGGGCACGTCGCAATCCCTCCCGCACACTAGGCTGGTCGGCCTGCAGTCCGCGTGGCGTGTTGGCCGCGTCGGCAGCACTAAACGGTACGCGATACAGACCGGGAATGCGCGATGCAAACCGCCAGAACTCACGCCACACTGGCGCGCCACGACTGCTAACCGTCTCCTTGCGATCCCACGTCGCCAGCGCACGGCACGATGGCGCAATATCAATCGACCCACTCGGCATCGCGACGGCCTCAATCGGCGTCGCACACAGCGTGAGCACCTCATCAAGCAACAACTCGGCGCCGTAGTTGCGTTGACTGAACAGCATGTCTTGCAGCGTCTGCGGCGTGGCCTTCTTGCCGCCGTTGAGCGCCTCTGCGATAAAGTTGAGTCCCGCGCGTGTTCGCAAACTGCGCGGTGTGCGCTCGGCGCCAATGATCGGCGAGAATCCCTCCAGTGGTGCGGCCGGATTCGACAGCCAGTAGCTGTCGTTCTCGTTGGTCACAAAGTCGTCGCGACGCAAACGTGGCATCGCAGCCGCTGGCATAGCACCAGCCACCGCGGATTTTGCGTCCTGCGTCCACTCACAGGTGGGATCGGTGCCGTTCAATACCACGATCACCGCTGGAACACCCTGTGGCTTTACGCGACAGCGCGCGAGCAGCGTCGAGTCAACATTCGGCACGACACTGATGTCCGCATAAAACGCCGTACCCATTTTGTCAGCCGCAATGGTGTTGGTCCACGAGACGCCCTGCAGGCTGATTGCCGCTTCCACTTCGTTGATACTGCGCGCCCGGTTGAGCGCATCGTAGGTGACCGTGCTGCGATCATTGGTCAGGTTCACATCGCGCACCGCGTACGCACGAGCCGATGTCCACGGCAGTTGGTCCGACACCACCACCGGGCCGTAATGCGTGAGATACACCGCACGCGATTCGTTCGACACAACGTCCCCCGCACCCTTCACCGGCACACTGAGCGTGACGCGCGTCATGCGACGCCACGTGGTGCCGTAGCGATACTGAGTGGGGTCGTCGGGGCTCAAGTCCAGCGCGTACAACGTACTGCGCAAACCGGTCGACACCGTGTGACTCCACGCGATGTCTTTGTTGAACCCAATCGCCACGCGGCTGGTGGTGTAGAGACTCACGCCCATCACATCCACTTCGCCGGGGATGGTGGTGTGAATGAGATGAAAGCGCGATGAGCCTTGCCACGGGTAGTGCGGGTTCCCCAGCAACAATCCGCGTCCACTCGCAGTCACCGCCTTCCCCATCGCCACCGCGTTGCTCCCCATCCCCTCTGGCAACGAAAAATCCGTATCCAACTCGCCCACTTTCTGGCCCGGTGGTGCGGCGTTGGCCATCTCCTTCTGAAAGCGCGCCAAGCCATACCGAATGCCCACACCGATCGTCAGCCGCGTCATGTCGGTCACAGAGATCGCGCGCACCCACGCTGCGCCGCGACACGCGGCTGGCAGGTCGGTTGGGTGGTCGCGCAGATATCGATTGAAACCGGCAACGTAACCCGCCGAGAACTGTTTGCTTTTCACACTCTGATGTTTGTCGAACGCGCGGACCGTGGTGTCGGCGAGAATGGTGCGGTGAAACACATCACTCTCACGATTCCCGTCGGCTGGTCCGAAGTGTCTCGACAAGTCGCCATTCACCATCACCACATCACGCGCCATCGTGCACACCGCGTCGGTCGCCGTTGCGTAGGCGAAACCGTAGCCGAGGCTTGCCCAGTTGCTCGCTGTCACGTGTGGAATGCCGTAGCTCGTCCAGCGAATCCGCGCATCGAAGCGCGACGCTTTCTGCGCCGTCGCGGCGTGGATCGGCAGTGTACAGAGAGCGCAGGCGATCAGGCGACGCGTGAAACTCGACATCAGCACTCCGAGCGTAAGGTCGACAGGGGTGGCCGACAGTATGCGCGTTGGGCGCTCAACTGGCAATCGACGAGACAGCCGCCGCACGGCACTGACACTCGTCGCCCTTGCACGCCGTACGGTGCGGTGCGTCATCCTTCCCGTACCTCACCTGCGCCGAGACTCTCATGTGGGATAGCATCGTCGACCTGCTGCGCGCGAGCATCTTCAGTGCCACGCACCTCACCGGCGGTAGCCTCGGTGCTGCCATCCTGCTCGTCTCGGCGGTCATTCGGCTTGCCTTGCTGCCATTGTCACTGCGCATGGCACGTCAGGCGCGCGCGCAACAGCTGCGGTTGGCCGCGCTCAAGCCCGCACTCGATCGCATTCAGCAGCGCCACGCGAACAATCCCGCGTTACGGCTCAAGGAGACGCAGGCGCTCTACCAGACACACAACATTCGTCTGCTCACCCCCACGTCGTTGATGAGTCTGGCCATTCAGGCCCCGCTGCTTGGCACGCTCTTCTCCGCTGTTCGCCAAGGACTCGGCGCCGGTGTGCGCTTTTGGTGGATTGGTGATTGGGCGCGCCCGGACCTCGTGGCGCTATCCATCGTCGCTGCGCTTACGGCTGCCGTTGTCGGCAGCGCACCCGTCGCACCGGGCCAACCGGCAACACCGACCGTGGCGTGGG
>JANMKU010000116.1:0-1419 GCA_031372205.1 Gemmatimonadaceae bacterium
TTCAGGAAGAACAGAGTTTGGCTTGCCGCAGTGTCGAAGTATGCCTGTTGAGCTTCCCCGGAGCCTGTGACTGTAAAGCAGTACGGCCCGAACACATCCGCGAGCAAGTCAAAGGTTTCGGCGATTGTCACCGCTTCCAAGTCACCTGTGGATTGTATCTCGAAGCGATCGTTCATGAGTCGTAAAGTGGAGCGGGAAAGCCGCCTAACTTGTTATTGGGTCGGTCAACCGAATCTGCGCGATACATCGCAAACTGCAAGCTATGCCGGGGGACATGACGCCCGCGCAATGCGCAAAGCCAACTCAAACGACGCAGGTATCTCATCAAGGACATACTGACCGACCCGATATAGACTGCGCCGCAGGTCAGCCTAAATCAGCTGCGCGCACGCGGTCGAGCGGGCTCCGAACACCCCGCACCCCACGGTTCAGCACGTGGGTGTAAATCATGGTCGTGCTCACGTCCACGTGACCGAGCAGTTCCTGCACCGTCCGGATGTCGCGGCCGTCCTCCAGCAAATGCGTCGCAAAGGCGTGTCGCAGTGTGTGAACGCTGGCCCGCTTCGTCAGCCCGGCGATGCGAACCGCCTGCGCAAACTCACGCTGAATCACACTCTCGTGTAGATGATGCCGACGGTGCTGGCCGGTGCCAGGATCCACGTACGTCCGCGTCGCCGGAAACACCCACTGCCACGCCCATGTGCGCGCCGCATTCGCGAACTTCCGGGCAAGCGCGTCCGGCAGCGCGACAAATCCGGCACCGCTGGCCAGGTCCTGCCGATGCTGCGCACGAACCCGGCTAAGGTGACGCTGCAAATCGACCACCAACGCATCCGGCAGCATCGTCAATCGATCCTTCCGCCCTTTTCCCTGTCGTACCGTCACCTGACGCAACGCAAAGTCCACGTCCTTGACACGCAGCCGCATCGCTTCCATCAGGCGGAGCCCGGTCCCGTACAGCAGTCGCGCTACCAATTGACTCGTACCCGATGTCACATGCACGACGCGCATGACCTCGTCGACAGACATGACGACGGGCAACCGTCGCCGTACACTCGGCCGCCCCACGAGCGTTGGCCATGCCATGGGTGTCCCCAAGACCGCACGGTACAGAAACAGTAGCGCGGATGCCGCCTGGTTTTGCGTTGATGCACTAACCTTCCGATCGACCGCCAAGTGCGTCAGAAACGCCGCAAACTCGCGCTCGCCCACATCGTTCGGATGGCGCATCCCGCAATGCTTGACGAACGCGCGAACCCACCACACATACGCCTCCTCCGTGCGCGGCGAATAGTGCCGCACCCGAATGGCTTCCCGCACACGCCACAGTAACCGAGGCTTACCCGCGGCGGCGGTCGGCGGAAACCGCTCTCGCATCGTCGACATACCCGTACCGTGGCGGCTCGCCGTCGCCAGTGC
>JANMKU010000118.1:0-2559 GCA_031372205.1 Gemmatimonadaceae bacterium
ACGCAGGTGAAGCTGCTGCGTGTCCTTGAGGAACGGGAAGTCACGCGCGTTGGTGGGACGCACGCGATCGCGACGGATGTGCGCGTGGTCGCAGCGACGAATCGGCCGCTGCGTGAGCACGTGGAAGAAGGTGGCTTTCGCGCCGATCTGTACTATCGGTTGAATGTGTTGCGCATTTATCTGCCGCCGCTGCGCGAGCGGAAGGAAGACATTCCGTTGCTCGTTCGGCGGTTCGTTGCCGAGTTCGCGCGAATGCATGACCGGCAATTCCACGGCATATCCGCCGACGCCATGGTGCTGTTGGTGGAATATCCGTGGCCGGGCAATGTGCGCGAGTTACGCAATCTCGTGGAGAGCATGGTGGTGTTGGCGCCGGGCCGAGAGATTGTCGCTGACGATATCCCGCGGGCGATCCGTGATGCCGGTGGGCGGCGACTCCTGCCCGTGCACGTTGGTCCGCAGCTGCGTGAGGGGGAGCGCGCGCAGGGACGTGAGCTTGAGTTTATCGTGCGTTCGTTAGTCGAACTAAAGCTGCAGGTGGAAGAACTTCGTCGTCGGATGGATGTCGAAAGCGCGCGGTCGCCCAATGGCTGGGTGGGGGAAGTCCATCCGCCGTCCGACCAAACGGTGGCCCGCTATGCCGACGTCATGCCGCCCGTGCTGATCAGGGGCATAGAGCCGCGTGACCACGCGCCACCGGCAGTGACGATTACGCTCGGATCCGGTATGACCATGTCGGAAATAGAGCGCATTGCAATCCAAGCGGCGCTGCGCGATACTGCGGGGAACAGGCGAAAGGCTGCGGATCTGCTCGGCATTGGCGAGCGGACGATGTATCGGAAGCTTCGAGAGTACGAGGGAGAGGGCGACGCAGCTCTCGACGAAGGATGAGTCCGGCATGGCTACCGCGTTGTTCGACAACACGTTGCCTGCGCACAGGCTTGCCTTCTGGCGGGCTCGACCACATATTGGCGGTGAGACCGGACAGTAGAGTCCGGTCCGATTCTACTGCGGAGCTCCCCTGTCGATCCCAGCGAACTTCGGCACGCCCGTGTCATCGTCTTCGATGCCGATGAATGCTATTGCCGGTAGTGTACTGCCGCTCCGCCGCGCCGAAGAACTGATCGCCACGCTGCCAGGCGTGCTGTCGGTGCGTATTGTGCCGGGGGATACGGGTGCCATTGACGAGGTGCATGTGCTGACCACGGCGGCGGTTGCGCCCAAGCAGACGGTGCGCAACATCGAGAGCGCGCTCATCGCGCAGCTCGGGCTCCGGGTCAACCACCGCAAGATCTCGATCGCCACATCACTGGATCAGCCACGTAGCTTTGAGTCGAGCCAGCCGCAGCAAGCCACGCCATCGGCCCCAACGGCGTCGCTCCAATCCCCGCTGGCTCGTGCGCCGCAACCGTCATACGGTTCGAACCCACCCCAGCCGCTGTATGCTCCGGCGCCAACGCATTCCTCGCCCGCAGCCACGCCACTCGGCTTTGCCTCGAACAAGGGTATGCCCATTCCTCCGCTGTTGGCCGATGTGCTCCCGACCGGCCGTCGTGCGCTGGTCTTTGAAGGCGTCGAGGTGCGCCGGTCGCGCCTGCGCGGGGTGACCTGCCGAGTGACGCTCAGCCAGGGCGATCAGGAATTCACGGGTGAAGCGGAAGGGCAGGAGAGTGAGCGCTCGCGTGTTGATTTGGCTGCGCGCGCGACGGTGCAGGCGATCGTGGAGTCCTTTCGCGACCACCCGGCTGGTGAGCGGGCGCTGTCGCTTGAAGGTTCAACGCTGATCGCGGCATTTAACCGAGAGTATGTATTTGTTGGCGTGACCGGTCGAGCAGGCCGAGAAGGTGTCGCGTTGACGGGGAGTTGCGAGGTCCGTGATAACTCGGAGACATCCGCAGTGCTCGCGGTGCTAGATGCCACGAACCGGTGGTTACATGCCTTTCCGTAATGCATTTATGGGCATGTGACGTCGGAGTAACAATCTCGTCGTTTATGTGACGACAACCCACAAAATCGTCCCCCGTCTCCCGGTAGAGCGGAGCGGAGCGGGCAGGCCAAAGTAGTAGGAGCGGAGCCAACCTGGAAAGCACGCGCGGTCCCTAGGGGGACACGCGTGACTACCCCAAAGGGAGGTGACGCAACATGGTATTTCTGGCCCAGCTCGTAAACGCTGTTTGGTCGGCGGTGATGGCTGAAGGTATGCACTGGACCTAAGCCTGGCTGCGGGGGACTGTAATCTGACGATGGAAAGACGCGTACGCATATACGTTGGAGTTGTGATCGTGGCCGCAGTTGCGGTCGCGCTCGGACTCGCGGTATCCGTACCAGCGATCGAATATCGTCTTGCGCTAGGTGCTGTAGCGTTTTCTGCAATGGGAATGGTCGCGCAGGCGGTGTCACACTCCGCGCGAAAGCACTCTGGCGGGTCGATCGCCTTCCTCCCATTTCTAACAAGCTTGGTTCTCTACCCGTCCTGGGTGAGTGTCGTTCTGGTTGCACTCGCGATGCTGGTTGGCGAGGCTAGGCAGAAGAAAGCCAATATTAAGCGTGCATTCAACG
>JANMKU010000144.1:0-2924 GCA_031372205.1 Gemmatimonadaceae bacterium
GCGTGCAGCGCGCGGCAAGGCACTCATAGTGAACAACCAGCGCGGTGCAGACGATGCGCTCAACGTGGTCGTGCCCTTTGGCGAACGCGCGAACAACGCTGCGCGCCCACAAATGGCAATCGCCGCACCGTCACAAACGGCAGGCGCTGCCGGGGCAATCGATCTTGATGGCTATTTCGGACTGCACCCCGCGCTCAAGTCGTTCAAGCCGCTTTGGGACCGCGGTCTGTTGGTGCCCGTGCATGCCGTCGGCAGCCCCAGCTCTACGCGATCGCACTTTGACGCGCAGGACTATCTGGAAACCGGTACGCCCGACATGAAGGGCACGACCGATGGCTGGCTGAATCGCTACCTCGCCGTGCGGGGCACGTGCGAACAGTGCACCACTGGGGTCGATGCACCGTTTCGTGCCGTAGCGATGACCGCGCAAACACCGCGTATTCTCGGTGGGGCATCGCCGACGGTGGCCATGAATTCGCTCGACGAATTCTCGATTCGAACCAACGGCGGCGAGTCGGAGAAGCGGCTCGAGGCGCTCTACCGTACGGGCAACGCCGATCTCGTGCACGGCAGCGGCAGCGAGATGTTCGAAGCGCTGAAAGTGCTGCGCGCGGCGAATCCACAGCAATACCAACCGACCGCCGGCGTGGAGTATCCTCGCTCACCGTTCGGGCAACGCCTGTTGCAGATAGCGCAGCTCATCAAGGCCGGCGTCGGACTCGAGGTGGCCTTTGCTGACGTCGGTGGATGGGACACGCACGTCAATCAGGGCGCAGCGCAGGGGCAGTTGGCGCAGCGGCTTGGCGACTTCTCGGAAAGCATCGCGTCGCTCGTTGCTGACCTTGGCGATCGCATGGGCGACGTGGTGATCCTGACCATGTCGGAGTTTGGCCGCACGGTTCGGCAGAATGGCACCGGTGGCACCGATCACGGTCATGCCGGCGCCATGTTTGTCATTGGCGGCTCGCTCAAGAACACCCAGAAGGTGCATGGCAAGTGGCCTGGGCTCGCCCCAGAACAGTTGAACGAGGGGCGTGATCTGGCGCTCACCACCGACTTTCGTACGGTCTTCAGCGAGGTCGCGACGAAACACCTCGGTGCGCCGTCGCTCGAAAAAATCTTCCCTGGGTTCAGCGTGCCAGCATCACGCTGGCTCGGGGTTCTGTAACGCGCCCGGTGCGCGGCGTCTGTTACTGACGCGGCGCACCACGCCTGCTATCGGCGACGCGACGCTGCGCTTCTTGCTGCAGGCGCTTGACGCGACGCGCTTCCTCGCGCGCACGCTGTCGTTCACGCTCGGTCGCACGCATGACGTCGTTGAGTACGCGGCGTGCGATGCTGGCGCCGCTCTCACGCCCATTGATGGCCGCGACCACACCGCGCACGGCGGCTTCGATGTTGTGTGACGATTCCTGACGAATACGACGACCGATCGCACCAAGCATTGCGAGCTCTGGTGGCTCTGGTGGCTCTGGTGGCGAGGGTGGCGACGGTGGTTCATCGAGCGTGTGCAGAGCGAGATGCACGTCTCCTTCGCACGACTCTTTCGGCGCGCTGCCGCTTCGGAAATACTCCACGCGCGACGGACCGCACCAGTTACTGGCAATCTTGCCGGTACCAATGTCCACGCGGAGCGTCTCGATACCGCTAGGTGCGACCCACGCACTGTCGAGTTCTGGACTGTGCCAGCCTTCCTTGAGAAAGCGGGCCCAGACGGGCGCTGCCAGATGTCCGCCGTTCGCTGCCGAGCCGAGGGAGACAGGCGTGTCAGCGCCAAACCATACACCGGCGAGAATCGTTGGCGTAAACCCCACGAACCAGACATCGGCGCCATCGTTTGTGGTGCCGGTTTTCCCGGCGACCGGCCCTTTCACACCTGCATCGCGAATGGCCGTTGCCGTCCCTTTATTGACGACACTCTGGAGCAGCGACGTAATGAGAAACGCGTCGGGCGCCGTCATGACTTCGTGCGGCGTGGTCATGGGACGCGTCCAGAGCACTGTGCCAAAGACGTCTTCAATGCGGTCGACAACGTGCGCGGTTACGCGCTTGCCACCGTTTGCGAACGGCGCGTATGCCGTCACTAGTTCAAACGGCGTTACCGCGCCGGACCCGAGTGCCAACGACGGCACATTGGGCAATTCGCTGGTGATGCCCTGTGAGTGCGCTTGTTCTGCAATGACGGGAATACCAACCGTGCGGCTCACGCGAACGGTGGCTGCATTCGCCGAACGCGTCAGCGCGTCGCGCAGCGTAATGCGTCCGCCGTATTCGTCGTCGTAATTGCCGGGCGCCCACGGTTGGCCTTCGACGGTGAGCTCGACCGGTTCATCGATCACCATCGTTGCTGGTGTGAACCCGTGTTTCAGCGCGGCGAGGTAGACGAATGGCTTGAACGCCGATCCCGGCTGCCGCTGCGCGCGAAGCGCCCGATTGAAACCGCCGCGCTCCACCCGCCGACCGCCGACTAACGCGATCACGGCGCCCGTCACGGGATCGAGTGCGACGAGGGCGCCCTGCGTCGGCGGTGTCGAACCATTGTCGCGTTGCCGGTCCGTGTTGGCCGCACCCGCCGCGATCGCGCGTTCTGCAGCGAACTGCGCCCGTCGATCAAACGTACTGCGCACCCGCAACTGTCCGTCCGGGACGGCGTCGCTCAGCGCACCCGCCTTGCGCAAGGAGTCGATCGTGCCGCGGACTACTTCGAGTGCCCAGGAATCCACGACCCGCGGCTCCCACTCGCGCGTCGGCGTGGTGAGCGGCGTGCGCAGCGCGGCGGCAATCTCGGCGCTATCGGCCGCATGCTCGCGGGCCATGACGCCGAGGACAATGTCGCGTCGGGCGCGGGCGCGACCCAAGTCGTTTCGCAGGGTGTAGGTGGAGGGTGCTTTGGGCAGGGCCGCCAGCATCGCCGCTTCTGCAAC
>JANMKU010000163.1:0-4636 GCA_031372205.1 Gemmatimonadaceae bacterium
GATGGTGGTGGTGACGCCACTCGGTGTCGTGCTCCACGTCGTGCCAGTGAGCCGGATCGCCACACCGCCTGAGCCGACGGCGAACGCGCTCGTCGCGCTCTCTACCCAAATGGCCTGCAGGTCGCGCGTGGTGCCGGACGACATCGCGGTCCACGCCGTGCCGTTGTAGCGCTGAACAACTCCGTTCGTGCCAACGGCGATGACGTTGGTGGCCGACGACGCGTGCACGGCAAAAAATTTGGTGCCGGCAAATGCACCAGTAAGACTGAGTGTCCACACCGTGCCGTTCCAGCGATATATGTCCCCAGCGATATTCACGGCAAAGGCACTGGTCGTCCCGAGACTGACGATGGACAACACGTCGTCAATGAGCGGCCCGTTGAGGCGCGAGGCAGTCCACGTCGTGGCCAGACGCGGCGCTACGGTCACCGTCACCGTGTCACGCTTTGTCGGATCTGTTTGCAGCGCCACTGTTATGAGCGCGGTGCCGTTCGCGACCGCCGACACCAATCCGGATGCGCTGACGGTCGCGATGTTGTTCGCATTCGACGTCCAGGTGATGCCGGTTGGCACACCGGGATCGGCCGTGACGATGGCCGACAGTTGCGTGGTGGTGCCGGGGTTGATACCGACACTGCGTTGCACAATCGCCACCGAAATTGGACGCGGCGCAACCGTGATGGTCGCAGTCGCGCGCCGCGTCGTATCTACGGTTGACAGCGCGGTAATTGTCGTGGTGCCAAGGGCCACCGCGGTGACGAGTCCCGCAGCATTCACAGCGGCCACGGCAGGACTTGTGGAACGCCATGTCACGGTCTGTGCCAGCCCGGCGTCTGCCGTCACGGTCGCCGTCAACTGCTGCGTGGTGTTAATGAACAATGAGGCGGTGGTCGGTGTGACCGCGACCGCGCGTACGCTTGGCACGACGGTCACGTTGGAGCTGGCGCGCAACGTTGTGTCGGCGACCGAGACCGCGGTGATGGTCGTCGAGCCGATTGCAACACCTGTGACGACTCCGGTCGCCGACACCGTGGCAATCGCCGCCGCTCCGGTTCGCCAGGTGACCGCCGTGCTTTGACCGGCCGGCAACAGGACGACGGCGGTCAACGGTGCTTGCTGCCCACTGGCGATGCTCACCGTCGCTGGTGTGACCGTGAGACTGCGGGCGCCACTGACGGTGATTTGCGAGGTGGCGCTGAAGCGGGAGTCTGCCGTGGATGTCGCGCGCACCGCCGCGGTGCCGACACTGATTCCGGTCACCACACCGGCAGCGCTCACTGTCGCCACGGCCGCGTTATCCGAGGTCCAGACGACCGTTGTGGCGAGGCCAGCATCGGCGTCAACCGTTGCCGTCAACGGCTGCACGTCGCCAACCCGAATCGGTACGGCACTCGGCGTCACGACGACACCGCGAACGCCGAGCACTTGGACCGAGATTGCAGCGGTCAGGGTGCCTGCGGTCGCCAGCACTGCGGTGGTTCCAGTGGCGCGCGCCGTGATCGTCGCCGTGTTGCCCGTGCTGCTCACCGTCGCCACGGTGACGTTGTTACTACTCCAGGTGACCGCTCCCGCGAGCGACGCACCGTCCGCGTCCAGCACCGTGGCCGTCACCGTTTGTGTGGCACCGATAGCCGACAGCGCGACGGTCGATGCGGAGAGCGTGAGACTGGCCGGGGGTTTGGGCCCATCACCCCCGCAGCCCGCCAGTGAAAGCAAAACAATCGTGCAGGGCGCGAGTAACGCGCGTATGTGACGCGTCGCGAAGAGAATTAAGCGTGGCATCGTTCCTCAGCTAACGGAGCGCGGCGAGGTCATCGCCGCTGGGTTCAGAATCTCGTCCAGCTCGACTCGCGTTAGCAGGCCGCGCTCAAGTACCAACTCGTACACACCGCGACCGCTTTCGAGTGCGGTCTTCGCAATCTCGGTGCAGGTGCCGTACCCCAGTCGAGGGACAAGGGCTGTCACAATCCCGATGGAATGCTCGACGAACATGCGCATCCGATCCACGTTGGCGGTGATCCCGGTCACGCATCGGTCGCGCAACACCATGCAGGCGTTGCGCAACATGTCGATGCTGCGCAGGAGGCGATAGGCGATCACCGGCTCGAAGGCATTAAGCTGCAGTTGTCCGGCTTCGGCCGCCATGGTGACCGTGACATCACCACCGATGACATCAAAACAAATCTGATTCACGACTTCCGGAATGACCGGGTTCACCTTGCCCGGCATGATGGACGATCCCGGCTGCATCGGCGGGAGGTTGATCTCGCCGAAGCCAGTGCGTGGGCCAGAGGAGAGCAACCGCAAGTCGTTACAGATCTTGGACAACTTGGTGGAGGTGCGCTTGAGCACCCCAGAGAGCTGTACGAAGGCGCCGGTATCACTCGTCGCCTCAACCAGATCTGGTGCGGTGAGCACGGGGACGTCGGTCAGCGCCGCCAAGCGCGCGGCGACCATCGGCGCATAGCCCATTGGCGCGTTGAGTCCCGTCCCAATCGCCGTTGCACCGAGATTGATCTCGCGGATGAGCAGCTGCGCCTCGGCGAGCCGCTCCACATCCTCCCGCAAGGTGTTTGCAAAGGCCGTGAACTCCTGACCAAGGGTCATCGGGACGGCATCCTGCATTTGCGTGCGTCCCATCTTCAACATGGACGCGAATTCTTCGCCTTTGTTAGCAAAAGCGTCCGCCAGCAGGGCTAATTCGGTGCTGAAACCGCTCAGACTTTTGTGCAGGGCCACGCGAATGGCGGTTGGATAGACGTCGTTGGTGGACTGACTGAGATTGACGTGATTGTGTGGAGAGATGCTGTCGTAGTCGCCGCGCGGCTTGTTGAGGAGTTCGAGGGCGCGATTGGCGATCACTTCGTTGGCGTTCATGTTCGTCGACGTACCCGCTCCACCCTGAATCACGTCTACCAAAAAGTGTTCATGATGACGGCCGGCGCGTATTTCACGCGCGGCACGGATGATCACGTCCGCCTCAACAGGGCCTAGGAGACCGAGATCCCGATTGGTTTCCGCGGCCGCTTCTTTCACCGCGGCCAGTGATTCGAGCAGCACGGGGAATTCGCGGATGGGAATGCCCGTGATCGGGAAGTTTTCGAGCGCCCGCAACGTCTGAATCCCGTACAGCGCTTCAAAGGGCACCTCTCGGTCGCCAAGCAGGTCGTGCTCCGTTCTGGTCCGATGTCCGCCAAACCCCAGCGTCCGGCCGCGACCAACCAAGGTGGCGTCGGCGGTGCGAAGGCGCTGCGAGATGGCGCGCGCGGCTCGCGCGACCAGTGCCGCGTACATCTGGGGAGAATTGCGCGTGATATCCTCCAGCTGCGCCTTGGTCAGGATCAGCGCGGTGCCCGGCATGATGACACGGGCCGTCGTGCCGTGCGGCGAGTCATCGAGCAGCAGCCCTTCTCCCACGGCCTCGCCAGCACCGAGGGTCACGAGCCGCGTGGTCCGACCGTCCGAGGACTTTTCGATCGCGACGGCGCCGTTGACCAGTATCGCAAACCGCTCCCTGGGCTGGCCTTCGACAAACACCGTCTCGTCTGGCTCCAGCGTGCGCGCCGTGACGTGCCGCGCCAAGGTCCACAGGTGGGTGTCGGAGAACCCTTCAAGAAATACCGTTTCGCGGAGCAATCCCGCGATATCAGCCGGCGTGGGCATGTCGTCTAGGAAGAATGGCGTATGACGTCCAACACCCGTGAGGAGGCAAGACCCCAGTTCGGGTGCGGACGTCGGCATGACGGGCCGGCGGTGGTCGCGCGCCGTCGCCCCGTAAAGTGGCGTCTGGACCAGCACTCTCGCCACACACGCGCCCATGTTGTATCGTCGCAGTTCGTGACCTCATTGATCTGACCGCTCCGGAGAGCCAAGCCCGTGCCCGTTTCCCGCCGTGATTTCCTTGAGCGTTCTGCAGCGCTTGCCGCTGCTGGGTTCATCCCGCGCCTGGATGCAGATCTGCTCGCGTCCCCCTCGCCCGTGATGCCCGCCGCCCGCCGGGCCCGCCCGATTGTCGTGGCGTCCGCCAACGGTATCCGCGGCGTAAAAGTCGCCTTTGACCGGATGGACCAACGGAACCAGGACCCGCTCGACGCTGCCATCGCCGGGGTGAACATCGAGGAACTGGACCCCGACAACCAATCCGTGGGGCTCGGCGGGCTGCCGAATGAGGAAGGCGTGGTGCAGCTGGACGCGTCCTGCATGCACGGCCCCACCAAGCGCGCCGGGTCTGTGGCGTGCATTGAAGACATCGCCACGCCGTCGCTGGTCGCCAAGGCGGTCATGGATTACACCGACCACATCATGCTGGTGGGTGCGGGTGCCAAGAAATTCGCGCTGGCCATGGGCTTCAAAGAGCAGAACTTGCTCACCGACAAGAGTCGGCAGGATTGGATGCGCTGGAAGTCGAGGCTCAACAAAGGCGACGCGTGGCTCGATCACGATGACGACATCAAGATCAAGTTCACCACGGGCACCATCAACATGAATGCGGTGACGGCGGCGGGCGACATTGCGTCAGTGACGACGACCAGCGGCATGTCATGGAAGGTGCCGGGTCGCGTCGGCGACTCGCCGATCATCGGTGCCGGTCAGTATTGCGACAACACAGTTGGTGCCGCGGGCAGCACCGGTCGCG
>JANMKU010000177.1:0-5581 GCA_031372205.1 Gemmatimonadaceae bacterium
GCGTCGATGCTGCATTCGGTGGCGCGCAGTGCGGTGCAGCTCGCAGGGTTTCGATTCTTGCTCGGACTCGGTGAAGCGGGTAACTGGCCGGGCGCGGCGAAGGTGGCAGCCGAGTGGTTCCCAGCGCGCGAACGGGCCTTCGCGATGGCCATCTTCAACAGTGGCGCGAGCATTGGCGCGGTCGTCGCGCCGCCGCTGATCGCGTGGGTCGCGCTCACGTATGGCTGGCGCCGCGCATTCTTCATTGGCGCGGTCTTGTCGGCCGTGGTGATGGGCCTGTGGATCGTGTTCTTTCGTCTGCCCGCTGAACATGCGCGACTGTCGGCGGCAGAACTCGCCCACATCCAGTCCGATGACACGGCCGAACAGCGCCGCGCCGCGCCGCGACCATGGCGGAGTTTCTTTCGCTATCGACAGGTATGGGCGTTGATGGCGGCACGGTTCTGCACCGATCCCATCTGGTGGTTTCTGATCTCATGGCTGCCAAACTACCTCAAGAATGAGCGCGGGTTCAGTCTCGCGCTGATCGGTTTGCTGGCATGGATTCCCTTCCTGTTTGCCGATATCGGCAACTTGATCGGCGGCGCGGCGTCGAGCCTCCTGTTGCGCAGAGGCTGGACAGTGAGCGCGGCACGCAAGTCGGTGATGTTCACGAACGCGCTCTTGGTGCCCGTCGGCGTCTTCACGATCCTGAGTACGAAGAGTGACGGATTGGCGATCGCTGCTATCAGCTTGATCGCCTTCGCCTTTCAGGGCTGGATCGTCAACGTGCACACGATCCCATCCGATTGCTTTCCGCGTCAGGACGTCGGTTCGGTCGCGGGCATCGGCGGATCGGCCGCAGGCATTGCGAGCATGAGCTTTACGTTGTTGATCGGCTGGATCGTCGACCACTTCTCGTACACGCCTGTCTACGTGATCGTTGGCATCATGGGCCCGCTCGGCGCGCTGCTCTTCGCTCTTATCATGGGCAAGATCGAACGCGTCCCCGCGCCGTTGTTGGCATCGCCGTCCTGAGTCAGCATTTGCGTACGTCTTCTTCCATTTCCCGCAACAACGATATGCGCCATACACCGAACGCCGCCGCTGTCCGTCACATGGATACGTCAGAACTCCGCGCGACCTTCATGGTGACAGATCTCTTCGCTCCTGGGGAGTTATCGCTGCGACTGCTAGATCTGGATCGCGCGGTGCTCGGCGGCGTTGTACCACGCGACACACCGCTCACGCTTCCGAACCCAACCGAATTGCGCGCTGAGTATTTCTGCGAGCGCCGTGAGTTGGGCGTGCTAAACATTGGCGGTGCAGGGACCGTCACGGTGGATGGCGTTGCCTACGCGCTGGACGCTCATGACGCGCTATACGTGGGCCGAGGAGCGCGCGCGATCATGTTCTCAAGCGCGGACGCCGCGGCGCCGGCGCGCTTCTACCTGGTGAGCTATCCCGCGCACGCCACGTACCCGACGAGCCGCATCACCCCGTCTGACACCGATAACCTCGACCTTGGCAGCACGGAAGGCGCCAACAAGCGGCAAGTGCGCCGGTACGTTCACATGAAAGGCGTGCGCAGTGCGCAGCTGGTCATGGGCGTGACGGTGCTCGCCTCGGGCAGCGTATGGAACACCATGCCGGCACACGTGCACGATCGTCGCTCCGAGATCTATCTCTACTTCGACTTGCCGGCCGACGCCATCGTACTGCATCTGGTCGGTGAGCCAACAGAGACTCGCACGCTGGTCGTGCGTGACGGCGAGGTAGCACTGTCGCCGGGATGGAGTGTGCATAGTGGGTGCGGCACGCGCGCGTACGCGTTCTGTTGGGCGATGGGTGGCGAGAATCAAGACTACGCGGACATGGACGCGGTCGGTATGGCGTCGCTGCGATGAACCCGCTCGTGCTGCACGAGGATCGATTCTTTGATGCGGAGCCGTCATGCCGCCGGGTTGCGCGAACGCTGTACGAGGAAACGCGCGCTTTACCGCTGATCTGTCCGCACGGGCATGTCGATCCGACGGTCCTCGCGGAGAACGCCCCGTTCCCGGAACCGACATCGCTGCTGCTGATTCCCGACCACTACATCTTCCGCATGTTGTACTCGCAAGGTGTGTCCATGGAATCGCTGGGCATTCCGTCGTTGGACGGTGCACCAGTCGAAACCGATCCGCGCGCCATCTGGCGTCGTTTCGCGGCGCAGCAGCATGTGTTTTCCGGTACGCCGACGCGCGCCTGGCTGGATCACGAACTGTACGAGGTGTTCGGCGTTCGCGTGCAACTCTCGGCGGATACAGCGGACTATGTGTACGACCAGATCGCCGATCGACTCGCCGCACCGGAGTATCGCCCACGCACGCTGTTCGAGCGTTTCAACATCGAGGTACTGGCAACCACGGATGCTGCGTCGGATCCACTGCTGGCCCATCAGGCAATTCTCGATTCGGGCTGGGGTGGCCGCGTGATCCCGACCTTTCGCCCCGATGCGCTCTTTCGCATCGCCACCGCCGGCTGGCGCGATGCACTCCGCGCGTTTGAAGTGGTCCACGGTTCGAGCATCGCGACGGCGGAATCGTTCTGCCATGCGTTAGCTGCCCGACGACGCTGGTTCGCGTCGATGGGTGCAACCGCGACGGATCACGCGGTGGTTGAGCCGCTCACCGCGGCGCAGTCTCCAGATGCGGTCGAGCGATTGTTCGCGGTGGCACTCGAAGGTAGAGCAACAGGTGACGATCAGCGACTGTTTGAGGCGCACATGCTCATGGAGATGGCGCGCATGTCAACCGAGGATGGTCTGGTCATGCAACTGCATCCCGGTTCGTGGCGCGACCACCACGAAGCCGTGTACCGCCGATTTGGCGCTGACAAGGGTGCGGATATTCCCGTGACCACGGAGTACACCCGCAACTTACGTGCGCTGCTCAATGCGTACGGCGCGCATCCGAATCTCACGCTGGTGGTGTTCACGCTCGATGAGAGCGCGTATGCGCGAGAGCTGGCTCCATTGGCCGGTCACTATCCGGCCCTGCGTCTCGGGCCGCCGTGGTGGTTTCACGATTCCATTGAGGGCATGCGGCGCTATCGCTCGCAGGTGACCGAGACTGCGGGGATCTACAACACGGCCGGCTTTAACGACGACACGCGCGCCTTTTGTTCGATTCCGGCGCGTCACGATCTCAATCGTCGCGTCGATGCAAACTGGTTGGCTGGCTTGGTCAGTCAACACATCGTGGCTCTCGAAGACGCGCGTACTATGGCGCGGGCGCTCGCCTACGATTTGGCGCGACGCACGTATCGATTGGATGGTGCCGCACGCGCTGTTGCACCAGGAGCAGCACATGTCGCGTGAACCGGAGGTAGGCGCCGCATCGGCCATTCGGGCGCAGCGCACCCGTGCCGTTTGTGACCGCGGCGCAATTGCCGTGGTGCGTCTCCCGTCAGCAACACAAGCGCTATCCGTGGTCGACGCGTTGTGGGCAGGCGGCGTTACCGGCATTGAAGTGACGTTGACGACGCCGGGCGCGATACAGGTCATCACTGAATTGTGCCGCAGCAATGAGCGTGGACTGCTCGTTGGGGCGGGATCCGTGCTCGATGTCGAGCAGGCACAACGCGCCATCGATGCCGGCGCGTCATATCTGGTGAGTCCCGTGCTGCGCCGTGACGTGATTGCGGTTGCGCACGCGCACCACGTGCCGGCGATGCCTGGGGCGTTTACGCCAACGGAAATACTCGCCGCGCACGAGGCCGGCGCTGACGTCGTGAAAGTGTTTCCCGCCGATGCGCTTGGGCCGGCGTTCATTCGCGGCGTACTTGCGCCGATGCCATTCCTGCGACTGATGCCGACCGGTGGCGTGACGCCCGAGAACGTCGCGCAATGGTTCGCGGCGGGCGTCGTTGCCGTTGGTCTGGGATCGGCACTCGTTGACGCAAAGCTTGTCGACGCAGGCGATTTCGCGACCATCACGCAGCGTGCGCGAGCCGTATCCATGGCCGTGACGAATGCGCGCCGTACTTCAAGTGTCGGTACACCACAGGCTACACCATGACAAACCATATCGTCACGTTCGGTGAACTGCTGATGCGCCTTGCGCCACCCGGCGACGAACGACTCATGCAGTCGGCGATGCTGCACACCAGCTTTGGTGGGGCCGAGGCAAACGTCGCCGTGGGTTTGGCGCAGTTCGGCGTACCGGTGGAATACGTCACGCGTGTGCCCGCGAACCCAATCGCCGATGCTGCGTTGCGTGCGTTGCAGGCCGACGGCGTTGGTACACGCGGCGTGGTGCGTGGAGGTGATCGGCTTGGTCTCTACTTTCTCGAACGCGGCGCCGATCTGCGTCCGCTCCGTAGCGTGTACGATCGCGCCAACTCCGCATTCTCTACCCTCGATCCCGACGGATTCGATTTTGCGCGCGTGCTCCACGGTGCCGAGTGGCTCCACCTCACCGGGATCGTCGCGGCACTCGGCGCCGGCCCGGCGTTGGCCGCGACACGGATCATGGAGGTCGCTCGCTCGCTTGGCGTAAAGGTGAGTTTTGATCTCAATTTCCGTCCAGCACTGTGGAGTGGACGCGATCCGCGCCCCCTCATTGAGCCACTGGCCGCATGTGCCGATTTGCTGATCGGCAATCCGGGGGCTATGGGTGTGATGCTCGGCGAGCCGACGCGTGGTACGGTCCCTGAACCGCCTGACGCGTTGCTGGAGACAGCGATTCGGTTGGGACAGCGTTTTGGCAGTGCACGGGTTGCCATCACGCAACGCGAAGTACTCTCCGCCAGCACGCACGGGTGGCAGGCCTGGCTATGGGAGGCAGCGCATGGTGCGCTGCATCACGGCGGACGATATGAGGTGCGGCTCGTCGATCGTGTTGGCGGTGGCGACGCGTTCGTTGCCGGACTGCTGGCGTCGTTGCACGAGCATACCGATGCCGCGCGCGCGGTGCGTTTTGCGACTGCGGCCGGTGCGCACAAGTTGACCGTACCCGGGGACTTCCCAAGAACCACGCGCGATGAGATCGCGCGGATGATCGAGGACGCACTGTGACCGCACGCGTTGGTCGCTACCGCTGGACGATCTGTGCGCTGCTCTTCTTTGCAACGACGATCAACTATATGGATCGCCAGGTGTTGGCACTGCTCGCGCCAACGTTGCAAAAGGAAATCGGTTGGTCCGAAGCCGACTACGGCGCCATCGTCTCGTGGTTCACGGCAGCGTACGCTATCGGTGCGCTCACGGCGGGCCGCCTGATTGATCGCATCGGTGTGCGGAAGGGATTCATCGGCGCAATTATCGTGTGGAGTGTGGCGGCGATGTCGCACGCGCTGGCGACAACGGCGGCGGGATTCAGCGCGGCGCGTTTTGCCTTGGGCATCGGCGAGGCGGGCAACTTTCCCGCATCACTCAAGACGGTGGCAGAATGGTTCCCGGCCCGGGAGCGGGCGTTTGCCACCGGACTGTTTAATGCAGGCTCCAATGTCGGCGCTATCCTCGCGCCAATCGTCGTTCCGTGGATCGCGCTCACGTGGGGATGGCGGCAGGCCTTTGTTGCCGTTGGCGCGGTTGGCTTTCTCTGGTTGATCGTCTGGT
>JANMKU010000207.1:0-4539 GCA_031372205.1 Gemmatimonadaceae bacterium
CCCGCCGCGTCCAGCCCGAGTCGGCGAGCCACCGAGGATCGGACCTCGTCTGCGTTCAGGTGCTCACCTTCAATGGCCGACGACGTCACGACGTCAGTGGTGAGCACGGTCAGACTCGCTTCCTCCTGCAGGTCGAATCCGAGCGACTCCATGCGTCCGAGCAAACGGCCCTGCTTGTGGCGCGCGACAATGAGCGGACCAGCGAGCAGTTCGCTGTCCCAAGTGAATGCCGGCCAGTTGGCCGTTTGGTGGACGTAGATGACGTTTCGCCGCATATCCTGCGGTGATTATGTGCGAGTATCGCCGCAATGGCAACCTTTCGCCGCAATTTATGCGGTGAATATGGTCACTTGCACAACTTGCCTTTCCATTGCCGACCGCCGCACGACCAGTCCTCCTTGTCGGCCTTTCCCAACGTCCATCCGCCCTCCGCGATGATCGAGAAGAGTTCGCCATCGGGGACACCGTGCGTAGCGCGTTTCTTTGGATCAAGCGGTGGCGACATCGACAATTCGAGTGAATCGGGAACGTGATCACCCTTGCCTTCGTCTCGATCCTGGGCGAAGAGCGCCACCTGGAACGATGCCTCCTCACTCGCGTTCGCCCGTACCTTGGCCCACCAATTGAAATAGTTCTCGCGGTGTTGCCACTCGTGTATGATCGCGATCGCGAACAGGTCGATCGCCTTCGCCACGACACCGGTGAGCGGATTCTGATACGACTCGGTCACCACTTTGGGCGAGAGATACACGACCTGCACTTCGAGCGGGAATTGCGTGCCATAGTACGCACCGAATACGTGCGGGTACTCGGACGCGCCCTCAAGTGCGGTCCGCTGCGCTTGTGACATGTACCGCACAAAGAGTCGATGAGACTGTCCCGCGACCGTTTGCAGCCAGTAGTAGAACCAGTTCTGCACCACGCGACGATCATCCACTCGCGGACCGAGCAGTTGCGTAGCGGACACGGCCGAAGTGGGATGATTCGCAGCATGCGGATCGAAGAAGAGCCGCATCGGTGTGTCGCGCGCGCATCGGCACTGATCTTTGACCAACGTGACCGCAAGCAGTTTGTCGCCAAACGCATCGTTCTCTTCCGGCAGCTGACGATAGGACAGGATCGGACGCGCACCGTGCCCGGTCAGTGGCTCTCGCGTCGTACGCCCGGGAATGTCCGGCAGCTGCCACTGCAGCGACGTCGACGCGAGCACGCCGTTGAGCCACGCGTTCGATGCAACGCGCACCTGCGCTCGCCCCACTGACGCGCGATCGAACGTCACGTCATGCGCGCCAGCATCAAACGCCGTCGAATCGATCGCGCAAAATGAAATGGTGACCGGAGGCACTTCCGTAGACTCGCCGCCCTTCGTGTACGTAATCGCGAGCGTCACGCTTCGCGTGGACTTGGCGCCACGCAGTTCGAGACGAGGCGAGGCGCCGCCCTGGTTTATGAGGATCACCGGCATCGTGCCCGTTCCGCCGACAGGCGTCACGCGAAAGGTGCCAAACGTGCCGCCGGTCTCGGGTGATCGAGCCGTGTAGACCGACGTCGGGCCGACCTCGTCCTCCGCATGCATGCACGTGCATGGCGGCCCTTCAATGACGGCACCGCCACCGGCGAGAAAGACCCAGCGGGCGTCGTTGTCGGGTCCGTTCCCAATGTAGATCGCTGAATCACCGCTGAGACGGAACACCTGCAGCGGCCGTCCATTGGCACCACCGACCGCGGCGGCCGCGGGCGTCTGCAATGAGTTCAATTCGGGCATGGCGAGCGTAAGGAGATTCAGTGTCGTCGCACCTCGAATTTCGTATGTGCCGACCAATCGCATATCGAGCGGCAGCGGAACGGGACGGACATCCATGTATCCGAGGATGCGCATGCCGTACGAATGATCGAGCTTGAATGCAAGGAAAGAACTGACAATGATGGTCTTGGATCGCGTGGTTACGCCGTCCGCCGTGCTCACCGCTTCATCAGGTGAATACGTTGGCAACGTTCGCCCATCGATACTGTGCAGTGTGTACGTGCGCGCAACGAATGTGCGCGGGGGTTGCGCGGTGAGCTTGGAGGCGGGCGCACCGAGGAGTCCCAGCGTGGCAATGGCGACGAAAATGCGATGCATAAGGGCGGCTCGGGGATGTCGCAAAACGCGTTGCCCAACTTCGGCCTGCGCACCGGTGCAAACAAGTCCGCGAGTTCAGCGCGCGCCGAGCAGGTAACTCACTTTCATCACCAGAAAATGATCGCCGGTCGCGCCGGTCGCATCAAGCAAGTCGCGTGGCTTGATGAATCGGCCCGCGCCGTCGGTGTCCTGGCGGCTCTGTTGCCAGATGAGGAACGCCGTGCGCGAGCCGAACTCCTGCTGCAGGCGCAGGACGCCAAAGGTGCTTGGCGGCTCGACCGCGATCCGTCCGAGCGAATCGGTGGCCAGCGTGAACGTGCGCGCAAACTCGCGCGGTGTGACGGCGGCCAACGCACCAACAGACAACCCGGACTTGAAGCGGCCCGTGACTTTGCCCGCTGAGAGAATTGTGGTGTTGGTCGGTGCATCGCGGAAATCGCCGCCGGCCGAACCGTGCGGTGCGCCACCAATGCGACGGCTATAGAACCATGTGGGACGACCGATGAAACTCTGTCCGCGTCCGGTCAGCAGTTCGTTTCCCTCGATGAAAAACGGGCGACGTTCTTCAAAGACGTTTTCGAACGCCGACAAGTTCACGATAGCCGGATCGGACTCCACCTGGCCGAAGTCGGGATTGATCGTGGCGTCGAGTGTGAGATTCGGACCAAGCCCCACCTTGAGATCACCACCGGCTCGCGCACCGAAGTGATCGACGAACGGATTCGCCTTGCTCTCGTTGGCGCGGTACGTGAGATCGGACGCGACGTACGGCAGTAATTCGACGCGCCGCGCCGGCGGTACACCGTCGATCCCTTCCAGACGACCGAAGCGAGACGAAAAGCCAGCGGCCGACACGGGAATCAACGTCCATTGCACACGCTCGGCGATATCAGCCACATTGCGCGTGAGTTGCAGGCCCCAGTGCTGCTCGGCCTTCGCGTTGAAGCGCAACTGCGAGAGCGGGATGCGCATCTCGGCGGTCCACCCTTCCGCGTCACCAACGTAGAGGGCGTGGTTGTCGTACAGCAGCCGCACTTCGGTGGCAACGGTGGGCGCCGCTCCCTCGGTCGGGATCTTCTGCACGAAGTCCGTGATGGGCAGCGCCTGCTCCCAGGCGGCGTCGTCCAGCATGCCGTCCACCCGCGGCACTTGTCCGCGAATCCTCGACGCACGCGCATGCTTCTGCGATGAAGCGTTGACACGTTGCGCGCCTGGCTGCGATTGCACCGACGACGTCGTGAGTGCGGCCACGGCCAGGGCACTGATCGAGCGACGAAACGTCGTGTAGCGCATCATAGGGGAAATAGTGTCGGCGACCACGATCAAGAAGGGGAAGGGTATGCTGCTGCTCGTCCTAACGGCCCTCGTACTTCAGAAGCCCGGCACACCGGCCAAGCCCGCGGCCGCCACGCCGCCCGATACGCTTTCGGCCCCGTCCTGGGTGCTCACCGGACCACCCCAAAGTGAGAGCAATTGTGGCGTGCTGGTCTGCCAGTACCATGTCATGGCGCACGCCGTCACTCAGGAAGTGCGCCCGCAAGCGGCCCTCGGGCACAAAACCGCAGGCCTCATAGCAGCGGATCGCGCCAGGGTTGTCGGCCATGACCTTCAGAAACACCCGGTGCAGCCCGAGCTGGGCGAAGGCACGCTCCAACAGCAGCTGGACCGCCGCGCGGCCCTGGCCGCGGCCGCGCGAATCGGCGTCGCCGATGAAGATGCCGAGTTCTGCCACACCGCTGATCCAGTCGATGAACATCAGCCGCGCCACACCGATCAGCTGACCATCGCCACGCTCGAAAATGCCCAGGAACACCTGGTTGGGATCGGCCGCGTTGTTGTCCATCCAGGCCTGGACATCGGCGTCCGAGTACTGCGCCGGATGCGCCGCAATCTGGTGGGCGAGCTGGTGGTCGTTCTTCCATGTCACCAGGCGCGCCAGATGCGGTGCACCGAGCGGCGCCAGAAAGACAGCGGGCTCCGGCACCGCTCGCGTTGACAGCTGCGCCACCACGCCACCGCTGCTGCGGGCACAGTGCGCCAGCATCGCGTCGACCACGCGCCCTGCGCCCAGGCCGTCGACCACAGCCGCACCAGACACCCCCATCGCCTGCAGTTGCGCCGGCTGCCGCCAGAAGTCCTCCACCTGGTCCCTCAGCAGGGCGTCGGACACATCTGCAGCCCGCCCCAGCAGACGGATCCAGCCCTCGTGCTGCAGGTGGTTCAGCGCCTGGACCTGGTTCTCGGCCGCCGCCAGCACCAGCGAAGGCAGGCCCAGGCACAGCCGCTCCCAGGTGGACACACCACCGCCGCAGACGGCCATGCGCGCGCGGGCCATCAGTGGTGCTACCCGGTCCGTGGCCACGTGCAGCCGGGTGGCTGCATGACCCGGAGTGGCCAACGCCTCCCAGGCACCGGCG
>JANMKU010000226.1:0-6994 GCA_031372205.1 Gemmatimonadaceae bacterium
CTGGTGCTAATGGCGGCGAAGGTGAACTTGCGCCACACCAGATTGTTGCTCGCGATGGTCGCGGTCGGGATGGGCGTCCAGGCCGACCCGTTCCAGTATTCGACGCGGAAATCCGTGAGCCCGTACAGCGAAAATGTCTGCGACGCGGTGGGCGCGACGGGCGCCGAGAAATTGTCCTGGATCGAGAAGACGTCGACCTCGTCGATGGCACTGGTGGCGGCGAAATCCACTTCCAGCCAGTCCGGCCAGACATCCGCCGTCCCGTCGTTCCACCCGCCCCCGTTGTCCCAGTTCGCGCCGGTGCGGTCGCCATTGATCGCCGCACTGGGCGCGTACCCCGCGCCTTTCGTCGATGACGCGAGCGCCGTCGCCCCGGCCGCCGCGGCCGCCACGTTCACGCCGCCGCTGCTTCCGCGAAGCACCGCCGAAGATCGCGGTGCTGTCACCGACGGATTGTCGCTGCCGCAGCCGACCAATAGCATGACGAGCGCTGATAGCGCCCCGATCGTGCGCACACGTCGTTTCGAGATCACCGTATCATCGCGAGAGAGACTGTTGGAACGTGCACAGGTTCAAACATCGAGCGCAAAAAGCATACCGTTAATGACCGTCGCCCACGGCAAGGGATACGTCGGCCGCCGATGCTCATGGTATCACAAGCCTGATGGCAGCCTATTAACAATACCTACCAGACCCTCCGCTCTCCGGCTCGCAAGAGATGTGTAAGTGACATGCGACACACTGATGAAAGGAACTTCGGGACGCCTGTGGCGTCGCTCACTTTGCTCCATACGGGCAACCTAGTCTGCAGTTTACGCTCTTCGTGCGAATGGCGGAAGCGACGCCGCGACTGTCACTCGGTGCGGACGCCGACGTTGGCGTCGCGCGCCGACCGTCACCACGCTCCCGTCGCGGCATGTCACCATGACCACGCGCACGCTCCGTGCCCTCGCACTCCAGCTTCTCGGCGCGGCCACCGTTTCCGCAAAGCAGGCGCTCGCGCAGTCGGCGTGACGCGGCCGCGCGTGGGTGAATGTCGGACTGCGCGCCAGCAAACACATCGGCGCGGACACAGCAACGGCACTTGTATTCGGCTGGCTGATTTATCGCGCCGCATCGGGCCTTCCGGGTGCTGGGGGCCGGTTGCAGGGAGCGGCACCTTTGGTATTTCCGGGGCGAATCAGCTACGCCATCTATGTCTATCATCCACTGGTCCCGAGCGCAATGAAATTTCTCGCGAAGAGAGCCGACCTGTCACTTCCTACCGAACGCTCTCAATGGTCTTCGTAGTCGTAACATTGCTTGTTACGGGCGTTTCGTGGTCTGCGTCCGAAAGACCCATCAATAATCTCAAGCGGCGTTTCAAATAGACTCCAGCACATTACCGGGCCCAGCCAACAATTTGCGCTGGGTTTCCGGCAACGATAGCAAACGGGGGCACTGCAAAATCCACGACTGCCGCCGCGCCGACAATTGCACATTCGCCAATGACCGAACCTGCGAGTAACACCGCGCGCGCTCCAACCCAGCTACCGTTACCAACAAAAATTCCAGAAGGCTTGCGGTTGGCATTGCCCATGCTGTCCGCCGAATGTGGCGTGGCAGCGAACGAATCCGCCAGCACAACTTCGTGCGCGAGAAACGCATAGTCACCGATGACCACACGAGCGTTTGTGGAAATGATGGCGCCCACCAACGTTGCGTAATTGCCGATTTCCACTGTGCCTGCCGGGCCGAGGTCAAAAAACGTACCGTTATAGATCCCGGTGTCGTGGCCCACTCGCACACCGCACGGTTGCGTGCTGGCATAATGCAAACACGAGAACGAGCTGTAACACCAGCTTCGCTCTCCGACGACCACGTTCGCGGGCATGGCCTGCGGAAACCAGTCGTGTGACAAAGGGTCGGAGTTGATCAACTTAGAGAACTCCGTCGCTAGGTCTCGCCGGATTGCCGGCCATCGACGTGCCGGCGGGAACGTCCTTCGTGACCACCGCGCCTGCGCCAATTCGCGCGCCGCAACCGATGGTGACGCCCTTGAGAATAATCGCACCGATCCCGATCCACACGTCGTCTTCGATGACCACGGGCCGGGAAATGACCGCAGGGCGAAGCGAACTGTCGCTATCCGGCGCGCTTGCAATCGCATCCTGCTTGCGCAGTCCCGGGTCGTGCGGATGGAAATCGCTGTCGGCGATGGTCACGTTGTAGGACACGATCACGCGCCGCCCGACGCGGATGCTTTCGGCGCACATGAATACCACACCGACGAGAACCGAATCATCGCCAACTTCGACCACGCCCTTTGGCTCGATGTTGAAATCCGTCCAGGTATAAACCTTTACTCGGTTGCCTAATACCAACCCCGGGTCGTGCTTGCTCCGGAAGCGCTTGAAACTGTCCTTTCGCTCCAGATAACAATCCGTGCCGATACGGATGTTTTTGGGTAGCGCCGCATACTCCCAACCACCGGTCAGGTCCTTGAGTTCGTCCGCGTTGATGTGCCCGCTCATAAGCCAATTCCTGTTAGCAAATCACGAAGTACCACATCGGAGGCAAAGTACGTTCGCGCCAGTTCGCGCGCCGCGCGTTGATGTCGCGCATAATCGCGTTCCACCGTTTCGATCCCGCGTGCAGCGTCCTCGATTGTTGCAAACGCGATTAGTCCTTCGCCGCTGGGGAGGAACTCTGTAAACCCGGTGTCTTGCACGACCACCGGCAATCCCGCGGCGAGATAGCACACCGAGCGGCAGCTAAACCAGCCGCATTGCGTTGCCACATACACATTCTTCGCAACACTGAATTCGCCACGCGAATTCTGAATGTACTCGCGATAGGTCTTGGGATCGCCCGAGATTTCTGCTGCGTCTGTTACGTGCCACCCCATTTGTTGCCATTCCAGCACCGCAGCGTTCGCTCCTCCAACAGCGACTTCAAGGGCCGCGGAAGTGTGTTGCGGCAGCGCAACGAGTTTCTGAAATTCCATTTCCTTGGCGCCATAGCTGACGCCGTTGTAGCTGATGTTTTTTGTGTAATGTTGAAACGGCTGCCAACTCATTACGGTCGTCCAGTGTTTGGATACAGACGATGCATTACAAAGATCCATCACGACTGGCGGCCGCGTGGCATGCCAGGCAAGTCCGAAGTCCGGCAGATTACAGAGTGGCTTGCCCAGGTTCTCCGCGTATGTAAAGAAGTAGTCGTGCCCGCGAAACCCGTGCGTTCCCTGCCAGCCTGGCGCGGCATCCCATTTCGGAAAATTGACGAAGTGATTGAGTCCGGGATCCGTATCAATGAGCACTTTGTTCGGCACCACCATGTACTCGTCGCGCATGAGACAACCGCCGGAAACATTCAAAAACAGAACGCAATCGCCTGCAACTTTCGCAATCTGCAATTCCGTAAGGCTGTGAGTTTGATTGTCCGGAGTGCGATAGTGCCAACGTCCTTCCAATTCTGGGAGAAACCAGCGCAGTGATTTCTCCAGATAAGCCGCGGGCTCGCTATGGTACGATGGCAGGCCGGAATCTTCCACGTAATACACTTCGAAGCCCAGCCGCTGAAGGCCGACGACGTACTGCGCGTAGTCCCAAAGCACGCCGGCAACCGGATACGTCGCGATCAAGCCTGTGACGATTGCTTTTGGTTTCATGTTGCCAAATTCGCCAGTGCTTGCACCTGCCGACCCACTTCCGCATTGGCGGAACGAACAGAACTGATGAAATCTGACACGTCGGGTTGCGTCGACAGCATGTCCAATCGCAACGGCAGTATTTCCTTCACATCGTTCACATCAATGACCCAGCTTGCCAGCCCGGCCGCGTTCATGAACGATTCGATTTTCCGATCGCAGGAAACCGCGAGTACCTTGCGCCCCATCGCGAGGCCGATGATGCATCCGTGAAGGCGCGCCGTCATCACCAGACCGGAAGATGCATACAAGTCGATCGCGTGCATGAGCGCTTTCTCGCTTCCCGCTGGAATCTCATTGCTCATACTCTGGAATTGAATGCCGCTGCGCGCAGAACAGTCCCGTCCGCAAGCTTCCATCAATGCGTAATTCGCCTCGCCAACGTCGCCCCGAGTGTCCACGTGCAACAGTCCAATCCCGGGCGGGCGCGTGCTGATGAGGTTTATTGTCGGACAACATACCGGCGGAGCCAGCGCGCTCCCGATCAGATGCTGGCGAGTCAGTTCGTCTCGCACAATGCATAGCGTGCTGTGATGAACGATCTGCTCCAGCAGATCGATCGGCGCACGCGACGGGTCGTCCTTCATGTCGCAATAGCCCACGCCCCAGATGCAGAACTGGACGCGCGGTGCGATCGGCAGAAACCCTTCCCAGAACGGAACGAAGTAATCCATGAATAATCCACCGCCTCCGATGACGACAAGGTCGCGCGGACCTGCCGTAGCGAGCACCGCCAACGTTTCCTTCACAAATGGCTCATCGCAAAACAGTTCGACAACACGACCACGTCCAATCAATGATTGGATCGCGCGAGCAGACAGCCAGTCCCCGATGTTCTTTTGATTTGCATATACGTGGTAGATCATGTTCTCACTCGCGTGAACACTTCCGCGTAATTGCCGCCGGGCCAACTGTGCATTTCACCTCGATAACGGTTCAAGCCGCGCACCGCCTGGACGAAACCAACAACGGCGCATTGGCTGTGATATGTGCGTATCGCACGCAGCTTTTGCTCCATGAAAGGCGAAATATCTACGATAACGGAAAGTCTCTGTATCGGCGTCCACACTTCGAACCCCAATACCTCCGGGTGCTTTTCAGGAAACTTCTCGAGCGCCCGACGAAGTAAGCGCACGGCGCCGCGATGGTCAGGGTGCATCTCACGCTCGTGTGTTACGTAGACTGTGTGCGGCTTGAACTGAAGGAGTTTTTTGCGCACGCGGTCGATTGCACTTGGCGATGAGCGCACCGCACCGTCGGGCAAATGCCAGAACTCAATTTCCGGAATACCGATCACTGATGCCGCCCGGTGTGCTTCGCTCTCTCGCAGTCGAATGGTGGCAGGCTCCGAACGCCCATGGCCGCCCTTTTCACCAGACGTCAGGAACACCACGTGCACCTCGTCACCCTGCTGAACGTGACGGCACAACGTACCGCCACAGCCGATCGACTCGTCGTCCGGATGCGGAGCGAGAACAAGGATACGGTTCATGTTTCGCGGTGCGTGAGCGCGCGCGGATCGTAAACTCCCCAATTATGGACACGGCTAACACAGGTGGCGAAGCGCGCCTTGAACGCTTCGTCCCCTAATCCAAAATCAAACGTGTGTGAGCCTTCTGCAAGAGACAACAACAACAGTTGGCGCAGCAGAACTTCACCCGGCGAATGCCGCGCGAGTTCAATTGAGAAGGTCGGCTTGTACCACAAGAACGACCCGCGATAGTTGAAACCAAAATGATATGCGATCACACGGTCCCGCCATCGGATCAGCGTGAAGCGCAGCCACCCCGAGTTCGAAGCCACTGTGGCAAGCAGCCGGTAAAAGTCTTGCTGCGCCGGCTGATTGAACAAGCTCGGTGAAGGCGTTGACGACCAGCGTTCCCGGTGTTGTGTAAAGAATCCATCCAAATGCGCCAGGATTTCTTCTCCGTCTTGGATGTGCTCGACCTTGAACGAATTGTCGCTCGCAAAAAAACGCTCGTGCCGAAGCAGACTTTTTTTCTGCGTCGCCGCTTTGGCCAATTCGTGATTCATTGCAATTTCTAGAGCCGGTGCAGACTGATGGCCCTCGTCAAGAACTTGCAACCCGAGCCGCGCACTCGCGCGTTCAAGCCTCATGCCGGTCTGCGAGTTGTCTGGTACATGATAGAAAACGAATCCGATGAAATCGCTTGTCCTTTGCCGCGCTTCCTCGAGCAACGCATCAAGTACTTGCTCGTCACCGATGTCTCCGATGAAATCGAGATAGTCGGATCCACCAGAGCCAACGAAGTACACCATGCCCGCGTCACTGAAGAACGGAGCGAGTGCGAGAACTTTGCCGTGCCGCTGCGCGCAAATCAGCAGCAGCTCCCCTCGTTGGAACGCCTTCCACCATGCGAACTGCCACTGCCACGTAAGAAAGACGGAATCACTCTGCCCTGTAGTGAGTAGTTTGTCCCATTCCGTAGGGCCGAACTGAGCGTCCTCGAAGCCACTCAGCACTCGCGTGTGCACCTCGGCCGCAGTGGTACTCATGACCTAGTGTTTCCGAATTGAAGATCGTGCAACCGAGCATAGAAACCGCCGGCGGCAAGCAGATCCCGGTGAGTTCCCTGTTCCACAATGCGTCCTGCGTCCAGCACCGCCACCCGGGTCGCCTTCCGAATGGTTGAAAGCCGATGCGCAATAATGAACGTCGTGCGTCCACGCATCAAACGTTCCAGCGCCTCCAACAGCAACGATTCCGTGTGCGCATCAAGTGCGGATGTCGGCTCATCCAGAATGAGCACTGGCGCGTCTTTCAACAGTGCGCGCGCGATTGCCAGCCGTTGTCGCTGCCCGCCCGATAGCGTCGCTCCGCGTTCGCCAATAACCGTGTCGTAGCCATCAGGTAGGTCACGGATGAATTCATCAGCGTTTGCATCTGCCGCAGCCGTAATGATCTCTTCACGGCTCGCGTCCGCGCGACCATATGCGATGTTTTCGGCTACGCTGACCGGCAGGATGAAGTGTTCCTGCAATACGATGGAGATGTGAGCGCGAAGACTTGCAAGTTGCAGATCGCGAACATCCACGCCGTCGAATGTCACACGTCCCTCTCGTGGATCGAAGAGCCGTGGAATCAGCGAGATGAGCGTGCTCTTACCGGCACCCGTCGCACCAACCAATGCAACAGTTTCACCCGGTCGCGCTTCGAGTGTGATGCTGTGAAGCACATCACGATCCGCTTCGTAACCGAACGTTGCGTTGTCCAGACAGACATGCCCTGGCTTTTTCCCGGCGTGAACAGGCAACGCGAGCGCATTTGGGGATTCCCTGATG
>JANMKU010000240.1:0-5624 GCA_031372205.1 Gemmatimonadaceae bacterium
TGTTGTCCACAATCGCTGGAGGGGAACGCGGCGCTATCTCGTTCCAAGTCCGTGTTGAGCGTTAGACGCGGCCGCTCAACGCGCGGACACCCAGTCGCTGCCGGTGGGCTGCTCCTGTTTGCCTTGCCGTTCACGCCGGCTGTCCTGTCCGCGCAACGCGTCGTGACCAGCACCGCGGTCGCGACGTTTCAAACCAACACCGGCACCGACTCGATTTCCTCCAACACGGTCCAGACCGCGGTGCTGCGGCCTGAGTCGAACCTGCAAATGACGGTCATTGGTGCGTTGGCAGCGCGGGCTGGTGAAAGCATCAAATACCGCATCGCCTACGCCAACACCTCGCCTAGCGTACCAAATCTCGGCGTCGCCATCGTCGATAGTTTGCCCGTGGGTTTGGAGTATGTGTCGGCGATGCCAGCCGCGGTGGCGACGGGTCGCGTGCTGCGATGGACACTGGGAGATGTGTCTCCTAATACGAATAATAACATAGAGTTAACGCTTCGCGTCTCATCTACTTTAAGGGATACGCAAGTGGTGCGAAACGTTGCCTACATGACGTCCGCGAACGCCGACGGCCTGGTGGCAACGGCCGAACCAGTCACGCTGTCCGCGACCTCGTCGCTCCGTGCGCTATCCCTCACGCAGGCGGCAGAGCTGCTCGAAGTCGGACTCGGCGAGTCGGCGCCGTTCACGCTGGTTGTGCAGAACACCGGACCGCAGACACTGTCCAACGTCGTCGTCCACGGAACGCTTCCCGACGGTGGGCGCTATGCCAAGGGCAGCGCGACGGGTGTCGATTCGACACGGGTTAATGGCAAGGACCTCACGCTGTTTGTGACCGGCGACCTTGGTCCCGGCGAAAAGACGTCTGTGCACTTCGACATGGCGGTGATATCGGCATCCAAGCCGAGTCTGGCGCACAGTGTGTTTGTCAGCGCGGACGGTGATCAGGTGCGGTCAGCGACCGCGGTCACCTCAGTTCGGGTGCGAGGTCGGATGTCCATGGAAGACCGCGCGGTGGTGGGCAAGGTATTCGTGGACGTCAATGACAACGGCGTCCAGGATGCTGGAGAGCGCGGCGTTGCTGACGTCGAGATCTGGACCGACGACGGCGAAATCACGAGCACGGACGCCGACGGTCGGTTCTCATACCGCAACCTGCGCCCAGGGCACCACGGATTCCGCATCGACGCCAAGTCAGTTCCGGCGGCATTCCAACTGGCCGACGCCGCTGCCCAGGAGCTTGTGACCCGGGATGCGACGGGTTGGACGACACCCCGGGTGAACTTCCGCCTGCTGCCAAAAGGGGGGCGCATGAGCTCGGTACAGCTCCCGGCGCTGTGGAGCATCAAGGCTTATGAACAAACATTAACAAAGACCATTCAAGTATCTAATAATCAGTCAGTTGTAACTCCAGCCGTGCGAACAAGCACAACGAAGACCACGAAGGGTGGCAAGACTACGCCGGTTATGGTCGCGAGCCGCACGGTGTCAGTCGCCACCGTGGTCGAGCAGCTCGTACGCTTTGAAGCGGTGTTCAGGAATCGGTATGCTGTGCCGCTGACCAACGTTGAGCTTGGTTTTCCAGTGGCGTTGGATTCGGCGTTCGTTCTTGCTGGAGACTCCGTGCTCGCCCGTGTTGACGGGGCACGCATCGCACTACCGGCGATTCCGGCTGGCGCTGATTTGTGGGTGATTGGCTGGGCGAAGCGCCAGAGCGACAGCGCGGCGGTCACCATCGCGCGGTCCGGCCGGCTGCTCGACAAGACGTCCATGCTGATCGCGGAGCCGGGCCCAATGGTTGGCCGGGCTCTGCCGCCAGAGTTTCGGGTGGACAGTTTACCGACCCCGGACGCCGTTCCGGTCGGCAGTGATGTGCTGGTGACGATCGAGCCGCCGTCGACCGGCTGGCGCGGTGAGGCAAGTTATCCCGCCCCGACCGGTTGGACGGTGGTTCCAAATTCCGGGGATGACGCGCCGACGCTCGGGCGCGACCGGAGTGGCAGCCCTATGCTGTTCTGGCAGGTTGCCCCAAACCGTCGAACTCCGCTTTTGCTCCACCTACGTCCCGCCGGAACCGACCTCCGCGTTGAGCCGGCGCGTGTGGCGATGGCTCGTACACCAGAAGCGCGCGTCGCCGAGAAGCAGCGCGAGTTTCTGGATGGCACTGGGGTGTCGATCTTTGGTCCGGCTGACGGTCAGGTGCTGGCGATCGACCGACTCTTCATTGGAGTGCGCGGGCAGGCAGGGGCGTCGGTGGCGCTCTTCGACGGCGACTCGCTGATTGAGCGCACCACGCTCCGCAGTGACGGGGTGCACGATTTCATTGCTGTCGCCCTCAAACCGGGGCCGCATAGGCTGCGTGCCAGCATGCAAAGCTCCGCTGGCACTGAGCGCTGGGACAGTGTTTCGGTGCACGTGACTGGTCAGCCCGCGACGTTCGAAGCGGAAACGAAACGCCTTTCTATGGTAGCGGACGGCAACACGGTCGAGACCATGCGGGTCCGGGTGCTCGACAAATGGGGCGTCCCGGTGACAAATCGACCCGAGGTGACCGTGACCGCGAAGGGGGCGGTCCCTGTCAGCGTCGACGTCAACGCATCGTCCAGCGGTATTCAGCTTGCTCCGGATGAGGCAGGTTGGCTCGCGGTGCAATTGCGTCCAGGGCACGCGGTGGCTCGCGGTACCCTCAAGCTGAGCTGGGCCAAGCTCAATCGCGAAGTCTCGTTTGATGTATTGCCAGCGAGTCAGTCGCTGCTTATCGCCGGTGTCGGGCGCGTGGGCGTGGGCGCCAGCCAGGCGTCGTTCGGCTCGTTGACTGCTCGTGGGCAGGTTGGACGGGGGACGTCGTTGGTGGCGAGCTACGACTCCCGCCGTCTTGACGCTGGGCGCGACGCTTTTGGCCGGAACGCCGATCCGCTCGATCAGGCGCAGTATCCGCTCCTCGGCGATGCCAGCGCCCAGCGGTCGACCGGGGCGTCTCGCTATCAGCTCGCGGCGCGCGTTGAACGCGGTTACGACTGGCTGGCGCTTGGGGATGTCTCCACCAGTGGTTTTGCCGGCGGATTGCAACTGTCTGGATATCGCCGAGCGCTGCCTGGAGTGGCGGCGCGGTTTACGACCGGCGCGGTGGTCTGGCAGGGGTTTGGGAGCTCGACATCACAATTGTTGCAGCAAATGAATGTGCGTGGAGCGGGGATGTCCGGTCCGTATCAGCTCAATCGCAACGTACGGGAAGGCACCGAACAGGTCGTGCTCGAGATTCGAGCGGCGGAGAACGCGAGCCGAGTGCTGAGTCGGCAGGTGCTTGAGCGGTATGTGGATTATCAGATCGACTACGACTTCGGCATTCTGCTCTTCAAGCAGCCCGTGCCGGCGCTGGACACGTACGGCAATCCGGTGTTCATCGTGGCCTTGTACGAGTCGGATGCGGGCGGACCGCGCAGCGCCGTGTGGGGTGTTCGCGGATCGATTGACGGGAACCGGTGGCTGCGCACACCCAAGTTGGACTCCGTGCGGGTCGGCGCGACGTGGGTGAACGAGAGTCAGCTCGCCGGTGGTCATCGGCTGCTGGGCGCCGACGTGCGGGTGATGCGATTCGGCGCGCTCGAGCTGGCGGGCGAAGCGGCGTATTCGGAGGGACGTGATTCGAGCGGCGTGGCGGCGTCGGTGATTGGCGGACTGACTTTCCTCAAGGGTGCCGCGAAGCTGTCGGCGACGTGGCAAATGGCGGGTCGTGAGTTTGCCAATCCTGCGAACCCGTCGGTGCAGGGCGGGACTCAAGAACTGCGCCTTGGCGGGGAAGTGAAGCAGGGCTCGCACCGGTTGGTGCTGTCACACGAGTGGCAACAATTCGGCGTGCTTGGTCTGGAGCGCCGTCACAGTTCTGCGTCGGTGGTGCAGGACCTTGGGCCAAGGGCGCAGTTCGAAAGCGCCGTCACCAACGATCGCTACACTGGTCTCACGACGGCCACTGCGTCGCTGGGTGGAGAGTTCAAACTTCAGTACAAGCCCAAAGCGCGGTGGACGCTGTTCACCGAAGGTCGTCGGAACTTCGCGACTGGTGCGCAGAACCTGCAGCCGGACTATGTAGGGGCCGGCGCAAACCTTACGGTTTTCCGAGATCTTGGCCTCGAGTTGCGTCACCGGCAGGTGTTTCTCCCCGGTGACAGTGCAGGCGCCGGGCGCGGATACAGCGTAACCGACCTTGGCGTGCGGACGCGCGTTGGTCCGGGTACCGAGGCCTATAGCAAGTACCAGGTGGCCGGTATTGATGGTGGACGCAACGCCGCGCTCGTGGGCATGCGTTCGGCGTGGCACTTGGGGACGGCGGGCGCGTTCACCACGCAGTTCGAGCGCCGGCATGGAGTGGGTCGAGCGTTGGCACTCGATCCCATTCGTGCCCTTCCGTTCTTGCAGGCGGAGGAAGACTACTGGTCTGTGGGTGTGGGGGCGGACCTCACCAAACCGAACGCACCGTATCGTCTGAGTGGTCGGGCGGAGTACCGCGATGGGGCGCTGCGTTCGACGCAACTGGCGACAATCACTGGGGACGTGTCGTTCACGCGGTCGCTGGCGATGTTGTCGCGGCAAGAGGTGATGCGCAATGATCAACGCATTGACGGCGCGCTCATTCAGGGGCACCGCTATTCCACACTGTGGGGGCTGGCCTATCGTCCGGTGCAGAGTGACGCGCTCAATCTGCTGGGGAAGGCGGAGTGGATTGACGAGAATCGTGGTGGATATGGTGGTGTGCTTACCGGCCAGAAATCTGACGGTCGCGCGATTGCGGCGGCCGAGGCAATCTGGCAGCCGCGTCGCGGCATGGAGCTTGGCGCGCGATACGCGTTTCGGCAGACCATCGCCAGTCTGACGGCGTCGGATGGGACCAAGCTCCGACCTCGTTCGTCGGCGAACTTTATTGGCGGCCGAGCCAGCGTGCATGTGATGCCGATGGTGGAGGTACGGGCAGACGTGCGGCTGCTGCATCAGCCAAGCAGTGGTTCGCGGAGTTTTGACCTTGCGCCAGCGGTTGCCATTGTGCCGCAGCGCACGCTGGAAGTGGTGGGTGGCTATCGCGTGGGTGAGCTGCGCGACCCCGACTTTGCGGTGAATGGCGGAAAGGGGTGGTTCGTCACCTTTGGGGCGCGGTTGACCGAGGGTGGCATTGCTTCGGCCGCGGACTTCTGGCGACAGCGGCTAGGCGGCAGGTAAGGTGGCGAGCGGCGCTGCAGCCGCAGCTCCCCGCGCGCCGATGCGATCCTCGCCGATTCTTCTGACCGCCATAGCTCGCAGGCGAACCCTCAGCGCACACCGCAACCTCCTTGCTCACGCAGCTCAAGACTCGCGTCTCACGCCGACATCGCACGCTAACATGCCGGCACCCGCCGGGAGCAGCTACGCGCGGGCGCTCGCAGGCGGCAGTGGACCAACCAACGAGTGCCGGCGTCAGCCGATGATCATCGCGTAGCATGTCCACGTGGACGAGACCGCGTGTGCGGACGACCCTGCGCAGGGGCAGTCGCGTACTGTTCGGCGCGGTGCTAACCGCGGGGGCGCTTGCCATTGCACCAGTGTTGGTGACAGCTCAAGTCACGGTGAATAGTACCAGTTCTGGTTCAACC
>JANMKU010000264.1:0-10505 GCA_031372205.1 Gemmatimonadaceae bacterium
ATCATCATCCCTTCGTTCATGAAACGAATTCGCACCTTCTGCCCGTACTTCGCGACGATGGGCTCCGTCGCTGGAAATCCCTTGCCGTTAAGCGTGTAACCATGTGAGCCATCGTTCAGGATCATCACCGTATCGACATCCACCCGTTCGATCGCTCGCGGCCGTTTGGGTTCCACGATGAACGCGCCCAGCAAGCCAAGACTCACCTGCTTTGACGCGTTCAAGTGCGAGTGATACATGTGCGAGCCCGCATTTGGCACGGTGAATTCGTACGTGTAGCTCGCGCCCGGCTTGATCGGCGGCTGAGTGATGAACGGAACACCGTCCTGTGCGATCGGGAGTTCGAGCCCATGAAAGTGGATCACCGTCGATTCGGAGAGTTCGTTCTTGAGTACGACACGAACGCGATCGCTCTCGCGCACGCGGATCTGCGGCCCTGGTACCTGTCCATTGTAGGCCCACGCTGTCGCCCGCCGACCGGGCTCCACCTCCCACTGCACCTCGCTCGCGGTGAGCTCATACACCTTCACGCCGTTCTCGAGACGTGGCGTCATCAGTTGGTTACCCTTGCCCTCCGTCTTTGCCGGGAAAGCCTTGATCCCTTTCTCATGCATCGCATCCATCGCGTCGGCCGCAGCCTTGCGGTCCACCACGGGCGCCACCGCAGTCGGCTGCGCAGTCCCTGCAACTGGCGTCGTGACCGCGGCATCCGGCTTGGCGCACGCTGACAGCGTACCGGCGGCCACTGCCGTGAACGCCGAGGTGCGCAAGAAATCACGTCGTGTCCCAGTGCGCTCGAGTACCTGCATTGTTGTGCGGTCGTTCGCCATGTCGTATGCATCCAGGAAGGGGGAGTGTCAGCTATGGCGCATGCCCGAAGCTACGACCTGCTGCACTCACGATCAGTCAGGCAACACGCGCGTTGTACGTCAGGGATTCCCCGACGCTCGCGGCCACGAGTGTTGTTTGTCCGTCGCGGGATCGATATTGTGGTGATGCCAGAACCCTTTGATGCACCGCCACTCTCCGACGCGATGCTGGCCGGTATGGTCGCGATTTCGTCCGAGGCGATCATCGCCATCGACAGCGACCAGCGTATCGTGTTCTACAACGCAGGCGCGGAACAGATCTTTGGTTATTCGGCGCCTGAGGCGATCGGCCTGCCGCTGTCCAATCTCCTGCCGGCGCGATTCCGCCGCGCGCATGGCGCGCATATCGAGCAGTTCGGTGCAGCACGCGAACCGGCTCGGCGCATGGGTGAGCGGCAGCGCATCTCCGGACAGCGACGCAACGGGGACGAATTCCCAGCCGAGGCCTCGATCGCGCGTGTGGTCGTGGATGACCGGGTGATCTACACGGTGGTGCTGCGCGACATTTCGGCGCGACAGCGCATCGAACAGGATCTGCGCAATGCGCTGGAATCGCGTGACCAAATGTCGGGGATTGTCTCGCACGATCTACGTAATCCCGTGCAGGCCGTGATGATGCTGTCGAGCGCCATCCTGCAGCAACGTGGAGTGGATCGCGTCTCACCCATCGTTGCAGAACAGGTGGCCGTGATCCAGCGTGCGGCACGGCAGATGGACGCGCTCATTGAGGACCTCGCCGACGTGACACGTGTCGAGTCCGGTCGGCTACGCGTGCGCACGGTGCCCGCGGACCCCATCGCGCTGGTCGAACTCGCCTGCGAAACATTGTATCCGCTGGCCGCCGCAAAGCAGCAGGACTTGCGTGTGGATTTCGCCGAGTCATTGCCGGAGATCCTCGCCGACCCGGATCGTGTGATTCAGCTGTTGTCGAACGTGATTGGGAACGCCATCAAGTTCACACCAGCGCGCGGAACGATCTGGGTCACGGCGAGTGTGCAGCGCGATGCATCGCCGGCTGAACGACCGAGCATTGTGTTTTCCGTGCGCGACTCAGGCCCCGGTATTCCGCCCAGTCACCTGCCACACATTTTCAATCGCTACTGGTACTCGGCGCAGGCGGTGCGCTCAGGTTCTGGGCTCGGTCTGACGATTGCGAAGGGTATTGTTGAAGCGCACGGTGGTTGGATTGCCGTCGAGAGTAGCGAGGACGTTGGCACCACGGTCCGTTTCTCGCTTCCTGTCAACTCCGCGCCGGTCCACTGAACCAGATACCGTTGGGCGCTTCAGAGCGAGCGGCCGCGATGTCGGGCCAGCCGTCACCATCGAGGTCTGCAATGGCCACGCCGTACACCGAGCCCTTGCCGTCATTCCACGACGTCTCGGTGAAGGTAGGCTGCGCGCCTCCCCGATTAAAGAAAATCGACCCCGTCGCGGTTTGTCGGCCAACCACAATGTCGATGGTACCATCGTGATTCATGTCGGCCGCGCCGAGCGAATATGGCGCACCCGTGCCGACACCCAGCGCACGCGGCGACGTGAACGTGCGACGCCATGCGCCGGTGTACACGAAGAGTCCGTGCTGTTCGTCGCCAACGACCAGGTCCACAGTCCCGTCGCCGTTCACGTCAGCCGCGACCGCTGCACGGATCTGCGATTTGTCCGGGCCGACTGCCGTGCCAGGGCCGACGAAGTGACCGCTCCCGTCATTCCAGAAGATCACATTCTGGCCACCGTCTCGGTGTGGCACGAAGAGGTCGATTTTGCCGTCGCCATCGAGATCGGCGGCGACGATGATTGTTGCTGATTGGGTCGCGAGCGGTTCACACGTGGCGAACGCACCAGCGCCGTTGTTGAGGCAGACGAAACTCGACCGCGGATTGGCTGGGTTCGAGCTGCGATTGGCGACGATGAGATCGGGGCGTTTGTCGCCGTTCACGTCGGCCACCGTCACGTATCGCGTCGACCAATCGGGCTGGCCGAATGTCCCCGCCACATGGTACGTGCCCTTGCCATCATTGAGGTAGACGAGTTTGCGGTCGGGCCGGTCGTTGCTGACGACGAGATCGAGATCGCCGTCGCCGTCGAGATCAGCAAGTGCGGCCGAGTACGTGCGGTCCGGTGCGTCGGCAAGATGCTCGGTGGTGAAGTGGCCTTTGCCGTCGTTGCGCAGGATCAGATTGTTGAGCGGCCAATGACGGCCCTTGGCGAGCACCACGTCGAGGGGCACCATGATCGCTGAACAACCCGCGCCGGCCGCGTCGGCAAGCACCGACGCATTCGCTCGCTGCTTCCACCGTCCTAAGGCGACCGAACTGGCGTTGCCAGATAGGCCGGATCGATCGTTGGCGATACGCCCACGTCATCGAGAATGAAGGCGCCGAGCGCAGTGCGGTCAAACAACAAGCGAATCGACTTGAGCTTGGCCGGCTGAAATCCTCCGGTGCCGGTACCACCGCTCGCACTGAAGTCCGACATCGGCAGCACGAAGGTCTGCGGCACGTATTCGAACTTGTTGGCAAAGCGCTGCGCATCGCGGCCGGCGCGGCGATAGATGTTGACCTCAAGTGGCCGACGCATCGCGCCGTATCGACTGAGCGGAACGCGTGACGTTTTGCCATCGGTATCGGTGAACTCCACTGTGAAATCAATCGGCATCGTGTCGGCCAACGGATTGGGCTTGGGCCGCTTCGGCAACTTCTTGATCGAGTCGGCAGTCGCTTTGGCGCGTGCCTTGACTGCCGCCTTCGATGTGTCGCGCTTTGTCGTGTCGCGTGGCCCAGGTCGTGCACTCGGCCGGTCTTTAGTGAGCGCGACGGAGAGATACACGGCCGATCGGTCACTCAGGTTGAGCGCACGCATCACCGAATCAGACAAAGTGACGGTAAAACTCGCCGCCCGTCCGAGTTTCATCGTGTCGGCGCCGCCGATGCGATTGTTCCAGCCAATCCACGCCGCGTTATTGCGCTGATTGTCGGCACCGCGTCCGCGGAACGGTATGACATTCTCCTTCCACGTCGACAAACTGTCCGCCGAAATCGTCACGCCGGGCTGCCCCGTCGTGATGTCAATGTCCTCATCAAATTCGGCCAGCGGACGATAGCCACTCTCGGCGAATCGCGTCGTGTACATCGTCTTCGGAAACCACTGACCTGCCGTCCGATGATCGCGGAAGAGCGGCAGATACGCCTTGTTGTCGTGCAGGGTGGCCTCGAGAAAAGCCGAGATCACGAGCTTGCCCATGCGACGCTGATCTTCGATGGGTACGAGCGTGCGCAAGTCGAGCGACCGTCCGCTGCGCGGTCCATTGTCCTTGTTGTTCCACACCGAGTTCCACTGCCCGTGGTTGGCCCGGTACATGAAGATCGTCGACTTGAAGTGTGGTTGACCATCGGTGAAGTGCAAGCGCTGATACTGGCGAATGCCGGAGAACGTCGACACGTCACCGTCATGCGATCCGTGGATGAGCAGGTAGTTCACATTCTCGAGCGGCGTGAGCGTGGACGACGGCGTGTACTGCCCGTCCACAGGCGCAATAGCTACGACACCCTTGATCCCGAAGTTGAAGTTGAATCTCTGTTTAAAGTCGTCGGGATAGAATTTGAGTTTGTTGAACGTCGCGGTCAGTGCCGCCGCTTCGCCGCCGCGTGAGTGACCCATAACAACGATCTTTTGCATGTCCACCTTCTTGGCCATCGGCCCTGCACTGGAATCATTGAATCGCTTCCATGATTCGATGTGCTTGAGCATCATCCATGCGCGACCGTCGTTCTCGCCCTGCAATCCGTTAATGAAATTTTCGTCAACGGACACAAAGATGAATCCGCGTGACGCCATCAACTCACCGAGGTATCCATATCCCGGATCGGAAAAATCCTCCGGATTGTGATTCCCGTGGACGACCAGCACGAGGGGAAACGGTCCGTTGCCTTCCGGATACCAGACGCGCCCGTTGATCGGTGCCGCCTTGAGATCGAACCCCCAAAACTTCTTGCGCGCTTTGGTCTGCGCCGGTGCAATAGTCGCAAACGGTGACACATCCACCGCCTTCGTTTTGTATGTCACCGAGTCCTTGTACTCAGCGCGATTCTTGTCGGTGCCCGAGCCGTAGTACATGCGCAGCACCTTGAACGACCCTGCGTCGGCCGGGTTGGGTGCGGTAATGGTTTGCGACGCAAGGACGACACTGGAATCGTCGTTGGAGAACTTGAGCGCTTGCGAGCACGCCGCGATGGTCGCTGCAGCGCTTAGCGCAAAGAGCGGTATGAAGCGTTTCATTATCTCCACCTCAGCGTCAGGCGGTGCACCTGTTTGCCACCGGCAAAGAATCCCAGTCCGTATTCGACGTTCAGGCGGTCAGCGTTGACGGCCGCACCAACGCTCACCGGCCGCTCGTCCTTGCTCTCCGTGCGACGCGCGCCAATGCGCCCATTCACCGAGTAGCCTTCAATCCAGCCATAGCCAACATCGAGACCGGCCGCGGGTGAGATCCAGCCGTGACGACGCGCCATGACTTGCGTAGCGAATCCATAGTCCAGCTCCCCCCACTGTTTCGTCGCGGTCCAGCCGAGCGCGATTTGCGTGGGCACACTCACTGATTGCGTACCGAGCGTGTACGGCGCGGCGATGTTCTGCACCGCGAGTCCGGCGGTGCCTGACCACAGCGGACGTGACACGCCGAGATCAGCGAGGATTGCCGATCCGCGTGTTGGCAGGACGACGGATGACGTCGCGGAAACACTCTGCGGTGCGATGTCCTGCGCGTACTTGGCGCCGACACCGAATCGAAAACCTTTCCAGAGCATGTTGGCCGCGGCCGCGGTCACAAGACTGGAAACGTCTGCGTCACCTGAATCCAATGCGCTGCGCAGTGAATACGGATACGCGGCGGTGCGAGGCGTCGAGAGGTTCACCATGTGCACGCCCCAGCCGAGATTGACGGGGCCTACGGTCCATCCGGCAGCGGTCGCCAGACTGAACGCGTGTCGGCCATAACTGCCAACCGACACCCCGAACGGCATGCCCGTCGTGTTGACCAGCGCCGGATTGTGGAAGATCACGTACTCATCGCGTCCGGCCACCCACGCATTGCCGAGCGAGGCGGCGCGCGCCGAGACGGGTAAGAGGAGCGCGAGCGGTCCGGCGTCCTGCGCATTGGCCTGGACCGCGGCGAGCATGCCAAGTAAGGCGAGGGAGGGGCAGACCCCCGCCAGGGATCGATGTCGGGAATTCATCCGTCGTACGTGAGGGCTGGGGGCGCGTGTTTCGGAGGGGTGGGGCAAGCTACGCTATTCGACACGGTGAGCGCGAACATCGTTGGAACGGCGGTCACCGACGCGATGCCGGCCATGTCGCCACCCAGATTCTGTAACACGATCACGCCGACGCCCGCCTGCGGGCGCAGGAAGACGGCCGACGCCTGGCCATCGACATTGCCGTAGTGCCAGAGCAGCGGCGTGGCTGCACGGGAATCGAGGGCGACCTCCCGAAACCCCATAGTTGGAATACACCATCGCCGTGCCCGGACGGGCGCGCAGCGTCGTGCTCGCGAGCGCCCGGTAGAGATCCGCGATCTCGTACGCGTCCCAGACGCCGGGTTGAGGGCACCGGCGACGACCTGATTGCGGCGATTCTGGGGCTTCTTCGGCAGGCCGGCGGTATCCGTGAGCAAGTGGCGCGCCGTGATCGCCGTTCCCGAGGAATCAGTGGGCACGTACACCGTGTCCGGCAGATAGCGCGCCACCGGGGCATCGAGATCGAGCCGTCCTTCCGCGGCGAGTTGCAGGGCGAGCGTTGCGGTGCGAGCATGGTCACGGACGCGACGTAGTACGGTGTGTCGGCCGATACGGCGCGGTCCACATGCGCCAGGGTTCTGGCGGCGCCTCGCCGAACTCGAGGTCCTCCAAGACCTGACCGACAAGCAGGACTGATCGCGGCCGCTCGCAGCCCGCGGCTCTGCCGCGTGGCCCCGGACGGCTGTGTCACTTACCGCGTCACCAGGACGCCGCGTCCGCGTGAATCGAGCGTCCACACCACGCGCTGTCCGGACGACACGTGAAATACGCCAGACCGAAGCCCCGATGTAGCGCGACGTTCGCGAGCTTCAAGCTGCAGTTCACTCGTTGAGTCGCCGGCGCTGCTCGGCAGTGAAAACGAGCGCGACGAACGGCTGGGCACCGCGCCGAGCGAATGTTCAATGGCCCCAACGTCCAGGACAATGCTCTGTTCCCGCGACGTCTGGTTTGTGACGGCCACAATCACATCGGCTACAATGGACTGTGGTACCGCTGGTGCAGGCTGTTCGTCGTTCGCGCACGCCGTTAGCACGACGGTCACGACCATCACTCGCATGGTCAGACAGGCGCCGGACCGACGACGAGGTAGAATGCATGTGTTCATGGTGTCCCGTTCGAGCTCCGCTGCGAAATGTCTTGACCGATCCGTACGCTGTGAACGGCCTATTGCCATCCCGACAACTCCTCTCCATGTTCGTGCGCAGTCGGGTATTGCTGACCACGCAGCGAGCGGTCGAATTGCAGGCCACTCACTGGGAGGTACACGAGGAATCACGGCGCATCACGACATCACGCTTCAGCAACACTGGGGGTGGCGTGTCATGGCGGCAGTCTCCCCTACACGATGAGAGCCGCGCAGAATCGGATGGATGCGCTGAGTGAACTGCCAAGTGGTCGACGCGACTCGCTCGATGGGCTCATGCCGGTCGTGTATGAGCACCTTCGCGTCATTGCGCGTCACCAGCTCGCGCTGCGCGAGGGCGGGGGCACGCTGTCCACCACCGGGCTCGTTCACGAGGCCTACCTCAAGCTGGTCGATCATTCCCGCATTGGGTGGAACGATCGTGCGCATTTCTTTGCGTTGGCGTCCGTGGCCATGCGACATGTGCTTGTGGATCAAGCCAAGGCACGACTGGCGCAGAAACGGGAAGGTGCATTGAAGCGCGTGACGCTCGACAACGAACAGATCTCCCGTGATGATCAACCGGAGGCGATGCTCGAGGTCAACGACGCGCTCGATCGGTTAGCGGCCGTAGAGCCACGCATGGCGAAAGTGGTGGAGTGCCGATTCTTTGGCGGACTGAGTGAAGACGAAACCGCCGAGGCACTCGGCGTGACCACACGGACGGTGCAACGCGACTGGGCGAAGGCACGCATGCTGCTTCGGCGAGCGCTCGTGGTGTGAGCGACTCATCGTTTGTCGACCCCGAAAAAGCAGAGTCGATGTTGCCAGACAACTGGCACGAGTTGGCGCCGCTTGTTGACGCCGTGCTCGATGCGCCAGTTGAACGACGTGCTGCTGTGCTCGACGAGCTGAGCGCTGGAGACGCTCCGAAACGCGCCGAGTTGGAGCGACTTGTTACCGAATGCGAGCGTGAAGCGCCGTTGCTCGACGCCCAAGCCGCGGAACGGTTTGATGCGTTGCTCGGCGAGACACCCGATGTGCCCCTCCCCGACGTGCTCGGCGGACGGTACCGCATCGAACGTGAGTTGGGGCGTGGCGGCATGGCACGGGTGTATCTGGCGCGCGATGTCAAGCATGCGCGCAATGTCGCGGTGAAAGTGATTCGGCAGGAGCTCGCTGCGTCGCTGGGTCGCGAGCGATTTCTGCGCGAAATCCGCATCGCAGCGCAGTTGCACCACCCGAACATCGTGGCGTTGTACGACTCGGGCGACGCGGATGGCGTGTTGTACTTCGTCATGCCGTACGAAGAGGGTCCGTCGCTACGGGAACGGTTGACTCGCGACGACGCGATGACGGTGGCCGAATGCGTGAGCGTGCTGCGCGACATCGCGCGCGCGCTGGCGTATGCGCACGAACGTGGCGTGGTGCACCGCGATGTGAAGCCAGACAACGTGATGCTGTCGGGCGGTGCCGCCGTCGTCGCCGATTTTGGTATCGCGAAGGCGGTCAGTCTCGCGCAGGGCGACACAGCGCTCAACACGTTGACGCAGGCGGGTGCGGGGTTGGGCACGGCCGCGTACATGTCACCTGAACAGGCTGTGGGTGATCCGTCCACCGATCATCGCGCGGATATCTATTCATTTGGTTGTCTGGCGTACGAACTGTTCACCGGCAAGCCACCGTTTCACGATCTGCCCAACCACCTGATCATTGCGGCGCATGTGGGCACGAAGCCCGTGCCAATCACTGACCTGCGCGTTGACGTTCCGGAGGCCGTTGCCCAACTCGTTGCGCGTTGTCTCGAAAAGAATCCAGTCGCGCGACCGCAGAGTGCGCAAGAACTGCTAGCTGCCCTTGAGAACGTTTCCACGAACCCATTCGCGTTGGTTCGCCCGCGAGGAATTCCGAGACGCGTGGTTGTCGCACTGGCGACGATCGGCGCCGTGCTCGTCACCGGCGCTGCATACCTCATTGCGCGAGATCAGAGCAATGCGCCCACCCTGATGCCCGGCGACTTGACCGTCTCCGTGCTTCCGCTCACGAGCCCCGGAGGCGATTCGTTGCAGCGCGATCTGGCCGAGGCCCTGAGCGACGATATCGCGAACACCCTGTACCGGGTGCCCGGCGTCACCGTGAAGAGTCGTTGGGGCGCGGCCAACTACCTCGGTCAGCGCGAGGTGAGTCCGATAAAAATCGCACAACAACTGGGTGTGCTGTTTCTCGTGATGGGGTCGCTGCGCGAATTCGAAGGTCGGTTGACCGTGCAGACGCAACTGGTGAAAGCGGCGGATAATTCCATTCTCTGGTCTGATCGGTTTGAGAGGAATAGGAGCGAACTCGGGTTGGTACGCGACGAAATCGCCCGCGCCGTCGGGGACACATTGCGACGTATGCTTGGCGCGGGAGTTCGTGCGCCTGACGCAAAAAAGGTCGCTCGCGTGATCAATCCCGAAGCCATTGCCTACAACATGCTGGCGCAGAGCGCGCTCCGGAAACGTGGCGCCAGCTTTCGCAGCAGCTTCGACAATTTCCGGCGCGCCATAGAACTGGATTCATCCTACGCGGAACCTTTCTCCGGCCGGAGCCTCGCGTTTGCACTCGCGCCGTTTCTTTACCCCGCAGTTTCAACCAATATCCCCGACGAGATCCGGTATAACGCAACGCGAGCGCTCCAACTCGATTCCACTCTGGCGCAACCACACGTGGCACTGGCCCTCATGTATCGGTACCGCTACGAATGGGACAGCGCTACCACCGAGTTCCAGAAAGCCTTGCAGCTCCGACGCGCCGACGATGTGGAACCGTTGGTCCAGTGGGGAATTCATCTGAATCTGGTCGGTCAAAACACCCAGGCTCTGACGCAACTTTATCTGGCGCAACGAGCGGAACCGGCGTCGGCGGTGGTATCGAGCCGCTTGTCGTATGCATACCATCTGGCCGGTAAGCCGGATAGCGCGCTGCTTGAAAGCAACAAGGCGTTTCGCGACGACTCGACGAACCAAACGACGCTGAATTTCGGCGCCATCGTTCATTGGAAGGCAGGTCACATGGCCGAGGCCCGCGAGTTTGCGAGACGGGCCACGCAGGGGGCGCCGGCCCCTGCCAACCTGTGGGTACTCATCCAAACAGGCGATACGGCAACCGCGATGCAGCGCCTGCGCGCGCTCGAGAACCAACGGCCGATTTACGCGTCGGTCGAGACCGCGCGAGCCTATGTGC
>JANMKU010000357.1:0-13928 GCA_031372205.1 Gemmatimonadaceae bacterium
CCCACTGGTGCGAGTACGTCGCGAGACGCCTTGCCGGTGCCGTACTTGAGCATCGGCACGGCGAAATCTGCACCGACCACAAAGCCACCAAAACCGGCTTGCCGGGTGAGCGACGCGCCCACGTCGAGCGTGCCGGCACAGAGGTCGAGAAACGTTCCCTGTGGGCGCACAGTCCACGCGAGCGCGCGAAGGGCCCGCCGCCGCCATGCGCGGTCGATGTTCAGCGACAGCAGGTGATTGAGCAGATCGTAGCGGGGTGCGATATCGGAAAACATCTTCTGCACGTACGCGCGCTTGCCGATCCCACGTGCGGCGTCCGCCGCTGCATGCGACGACGTCGGATCTGGCGCAGCGGGTGGCAACGCGGAGTTCGACGGTGCAGGCGTGAGGGGCATGGGCGAAACATTGAGAGTCGCGAGGGGGGGAGCAAGCGCTGGTCACGTTCGCGTCACGAGAGTAGCTTGTCCTTCGTTCCCGCGGCGTTCTGCCGCTCGCCGGCCGACGTCAGCGCTCTGAATGCCGAAACCCGACGAGCTGGGCACACTTCCCGATGCTGACGTCGTTCGACTCGCCCAACAGGGACGCGAACTGGCCTTCCGCGAACTCGTGCGCCGATACGAACGCCCGGTATTTTCGTTGGTCTTCCGGATGGTGCGCGACCGCGAGATGGCCGAGGATCTCTCCCAGGATGCGTTCGTCAAGGTCCTCAATCACATCGACCGGTACAGTCCGGAGTTCAAGTTCTCGAGTTGGTTATTCAAGATTGCCAACAACGTCGCCATTGATCACCTGCGACGACGGCGCATCGAAACGATCAGTATGGACGGGTCGCCGCACGCGGCAACTGCGGCAGAAGCGCAGGCAAGCTCGCTCAATCTCGAGTCGGAGCAGGAGAGTGCGCTCGACGCACTAGAGGCCAAGGAGCTTGGATCCGCCATTGAACTGGCCATTGCCACGCTGCGCCCCGAGTATCGCGCCTGTATCATGCTGCGTCATGTTGAGGGGCGCTCCTACGAAGAAATCGCGGCCACCCTCGACCTGCCCCTGGGCACGGTCAAGACGTACATCCATCGCGCGCGCCACGAACTGCGGAAAGCCCTGGAATCGGTGCGCGAATGACGCGACGAACGAAGTCCGACCGTCAGGGAACGAGTCCAGATCCCGTTGAAACTCTCCTGCCGTCGGCAGCGTAGGAACTCTTGGAGGCAACCGTGGACGACAGACATCTCAGATCCGACGAAATCGAACTGCTCCTCGATGGCGAGGAAGGCTTCGGCGTGGCGCCCCTCCGCGCCCACGTCCGAATCTGTGCGTCGTGCCACGCCGAGTATGCAGAAGCGCGTGCACTGATGATCAGGCTCGATACGCTGCCCGACTTTGCACCGTCGTCGGCGTTCGCCGATCGGGTGATGAGTCAGGTGCACGTGTTCGAACCATGGCACGCTGCCGCACTGACGACGGCGCGACAGTTCGTTCCCGCATCGCGCCCGGCAAGAATCGCGGCCGGGATCGGTGCGTCGGTGTCCGCGGGTGTACTCACCGCCGCAGCCACGTGGGCGCTTGCTCGGGCGGATATCGCTGTGCTGCTGGCCAGCGTTGGGCTGGCGCGTGTGCAGGAGCAGTTTACCGCCGCCGTCAGTGACGTCATGTCGACGATCCTTGGCCAGCCAGGACTCGATGCCCTGCGCCAAGGGACACCGGAAATTGTCGCGATGGCCGTTGGCGGGTTTGTGGCGGTCGCCGGGGTCGGCGTCGTTGGCCTTCGTTCGCTCGTCTCGGTCTCGCGGCGTACCACGCGGTGATGCACCGCCCGACCACATGATCACCGCGTTGCTGCCGACGGCTGGTGTGTTCGCCATCGGGCTGCTGATCGGGTTGATCGTGTTGATGAGCGCGGAAGAAACACTTACGACGGTCGCACGCGCAGGTGCACGTGACATCTACGCAGCTTCTGGCTTGGTGTGCTCTGGCAAGCATTGGCCGCACCATTGCTTCTGGTCATTGTGCTCGGGTGTGTGGTCACGATTATCGGTATCTTGGCCGTTCCCGTTGCCGTACTTGCGTGGGCGCTAGCGTACATCGGCGCGTTTACGCTCGGGTTGCTGGCGGTCGCGCTGGTTGTGGGCCGAGCCATTGCAGGACGCGGCGCCGGATCGAATCCGCGCGCGGTGGCACTGCGTGGGCTGGCGGTCGGTCTCACCGCACTGAGCAGCATCTGGTTCGCTGCCGCGCTGCTCGAAGGGATCGCGATCGCAGGCGCCGTGGCACGGCTCGTCGCCGTGGCCCTAACGTGGGCCGCTGCTACCGTTGGGCTTGGCGCCGTGGTCAAGTCGCGCGCCGGCATTGCGCGGCTGCGCTTCGAGACCACCACGTCCGAGGTGGCGGTGCCGGCCTGGCAGACGCCCACGCCGGTGCAGGGCGTTGTGGCCGCCAGGCGACCAGTCACGACCCCACCGCACGAGCAGCCCGCCATCAAGTCGTCCGACCTCTGACGCCCCGCAAAACGGACCTACTGCAAAGGCTGACCCGACGGAATAAGTCGGACGCGTTGCCCGCGTAGCAACCGAAGGCGAGACGCCGCATGCCCATCGCGTACCGCGATCTCCAGCAACCCGCTTGATCCGGTCAGCGCCACCAATTCGCCCGAAATGGCATCGGCGTAGGTGCGCACCACGCGGAGGGCGTGCGCACCAACAATCACACTGCTCACATCACGCGCGATCAAGTTGGTAATGGCATTCCCGAAGCTGTCGATCGTCAGGACCTCGCCTTCAACAACACCGTCGGCGTTCACGCGCGGCTTCGGCGTTCGACGCCGCTCGGCCTCGGTGAACGGCGTGCCAAGCGCGTCAAAATCGACGCCAATCGCGAGTTGTGCGGCAACGGGTGCAAACACGTCGCGTCCGTGAAAGGTCGGCGACGCGGCGGCATCGACTGGCAGCGCAATGACGCGTGCGTCGAGTGAGAACAATGCTGGCGATAGCACGCCGTTGTCCGGGCCGACGAGATATCGACCCTCGCTCATGACCGCGATGGCCGCACGTGACGTTCCCACCGACGGGTCAACAACGACCACGTGCACCGTGCCAACGGGAAACCGCTTCCAGAATCGCGCCAGAGTCAACCGCGCGAACTCCACGTCCTGCGCCGGCACGTGATGCGACATGTCGAGCAGCGGGATTCCGCTCGCGAGGGTCGTGCACACGCCCTTAATCTCAGCGACGTACCCGTCCGCCGTGCCGAAATCCGTGAGTAGCGTTATCGCTGGTGCTCGCATGTACGTAAAGTGTGTCAGACCGCTGAGCGCCGCCACCGCCCGCTGACCCACAACAGCGTCATGGCAACACCGCGGAGCGCGGCAGTCAGCGCGAGCGTCCACCAGAGTCCTGACGGCCCCCAGCGCGCCGCGCTCCACGCGCCAAGCGGAATGCGCAACGCAGTAATCGCTGTCGAGGCCAGCATGGGTGGCAGGGTCCATCCGGCACCGCCCATCGCGCTCTCCAGCACCACCTCCGCACCAAGAAACAGCTGCGAAAATGCGGCAATGCGCAGATAGCGTGTGGCTTCGGCCACGACCGCGGCGTCCGTCGAGAATATCCTGGCCAACGTCTCCGGTATGAGAATGGTTACTGTTGCCATGAGTGCACCAAACACGCTCACGAAACCCATCGCGCTCCACCCGGCGCGACGCGCCCGTTCCACGTCGCCAGCGCCGATGCTTTGTCCGACAATCGCCGCGACCGCCGCGCCGAATCCAACGGCCACCACATACACCACACTCTCAATCCGGAAACCAAGCCCGAGCGCCGCAAGTGCGGGCGTGCCGAATTGGGCCGTCGTGCGCGTCAGCACCACGTAGATCGCACTGAAGGCGACACCCGTTGCCGCGGCAGGCGCGCCGACACGCGCAATCGCGACGAGGACCGATATGCGCGGCCACGCGAACGAAATCATACCGCGACGTGCCAACAGCAGCACGCCGATCACACACGCAATGGCGCGCGGCGCGATCGTCGCCATCGCCGCGCCGGTGATGCCCATGGCGGGAATCGGACCAACGCCGAGGATGAGCACGGGATCGAGCAGCAATCCGAGTATGGTCGTGACCACGAGCACGTACAGTGGTGTTCGCGTGTCACCGCTGGCGCGAAACGCGGCGTCGACGGCAAAGAAGCCGAAGATGAGCGGCATGCCAAGCAAATACGTGCCCAGATACTGTGTGCCGATGACCGTCACCGCAGCACTCGTGCCGCTCAACGCGAACAACGAGGCGATCACGATGGGCGACGCAATCGCGATAAGCAGACCGAGCGTGATACCGAACATCACACCCTCACCGACTGCGCGCGCCGCGTCGCGAGGTCGTCGTTCGCCGTGACGCCGTGCCGCAATCGCATCGACGCCGATGCTCACCAATTCGCCGATCGAAATGGCGAGCCAGATCCAGAAGACGGACGATGTGGCGGCAGCGAGCGCGTCGGAACCGAGGTACCGTCCGATCCAAAATGTGTCGACGGCATGAAACATCGTCATCAACAAATTGGCGACGACAGCCGGTATGGCGACCCGACGAATGGTGCGCGCCAATGGTTCGCCGACCAATGCGCCGGCTGGCGCGTCGCCCTCGGGGACGGGTCCGGAGGGTGCGTCGGCGAATGGGACGTGTTGCGTCAGACTGGGTAGCGCTCGGCCAGGCGTTCCAGGACGCGATCAGCAATCGATTCGAGGGCGCGTGCGGCCTTCGACGCGGGTTCGGCGACAATAATGGGACGCCCTGTGTCGCCGCCCTCCTGTATGCGCGGATCGAGTGGCACTTGTCCAAGCAATGGCAGGTTGCATTCCTCAGCGAGACGCGCTCCGCCACCGGAGCCGAAGACGGCGATTGGCTTGCCCGTTTCAGGATTCTCGAACCATGACATGTTCTCGACGATGCCGAGCACGGGGACGCCGGTGCGCTCGAACATCTTCACACCGCGCAGCGCGTCGCCGACTGAGACTTGCTGCGGTGTGGTTACCACCACGGCGCCGTGCACGGACGTGGCTTGCACGAGGGACAGCTGTGCGTCACCAGTACCGGGCGGCATGTCGACGAAGAAGTAGTCGAGCTGTCCCCACGCGACATCGCGCAGAAACTGCGTGATGATTTTCATCACGATGGGTCCGCGCCAGATGGCCGGTTGCTCGCGTTCGATGAGGAACCCGAGCGAAATGACTTTGATGCCATGGGCCTCGAGCGGGATGATCTTTTCGTCGATCACCTTGGGAGCCGCATCGACGCCGAGCATGAGCGGCAAGTTGGGTCCGTAAATGTCGGCGTCCATGATGCCGACGCGCTTGCCCTTCCGCGCCAGTGCGAGCGCGAGGTTCACGGCGACGGTGCTCTTGCCGACGCCGCCCTTGCCCGATGAGACGGCGATGATTCGACCCAGATTCGGATACTGCACCGGGTCCGGTACCTTGGACTGTGCCTTTGGCGGTGGCGCGCTGTCCATGACGGGCAGCGCGCGCCCAGCGGGGCGGGCTGGTGTCGGGGTAGCGTTGGCCTGTGCCGGGTCGCGCACGTCCACCCGCACGTCGGTCACGCCATCCAGCGATTCAATGGCCTGACGCACCTCGCGCACGAGCGTGGCATCGTCGGCGGCGCCGAGGAGGAGCGTGAGCCGAACGCGGCCTTCGACAGTTGTGGCGATATCTCGCACCATCTCGGCGGCCATGACATCAGCGCCGGTGCGTGGATTGCGAATGGTGCCGAGGGCGGTGGCGATGCGTTCCTGCAGGGGTTTCATGCTCGGAAAGGCAGAGTGCGGAGGGTGGCGCGGAATGTCGCCGCCAGGGGCGCGAACATGGGTGTGCGGCGCAAGGGAAAGGTAGGCGGGGCGCCGATACGCACCAAGCGATCCGGTTCACGTGGTGGATTGCGCGGTTTGTCGGGGCGCGCGTTGTCGCGATGATGGGGGCGATGAATCGATGACGTTGCGGTGACGGAGTGTGTGCATGTTGCTCGTGCCACCGCGGACAGCAATTCGAAGTGACTGCGGGAAGGCACTCGCGACGGACGTTTGTCTGGCGCGACGGACAGGCACCCCTTCTCAATTCGGAGGCTGTGATGATTTTTTCGAAGCAGCGGTTCCCGTTGTTCGTGTTTGGTCTGATCGTGGCCGTGGCTACCACGGATGTGTCAATCGCTCGCGCGGATGTGGGCGACGATAGTGACGTGATCTCGACGATTTGCGGACCGGGCACGCTCGTGCCGTGCGGTCGCAGGGACATCACCACTTGCGAACACACGTTCAATATCAACGCCAACCTGTTCGGCCGATCGGGCGGCCTCGGATACTCCGAGCGTTGCTACGCAAGTGGGTTTGTCACCCTATACAAGGATCTTCCACGAAGGGGCGCCGTTGCCCCGACGCGATGTGGGTCTGACGATCCTGATGCCCCGTTCGTCGACGAAGTCTGCGAAGGCTGACGATACATGCGCATGCCCACACCGTGGGTGTTCGCGCTCGCTGCACTGTTGCTCGCCGGCGTCACGGTTGACGTCGTGCGAGCAGCACCGCGCGCCACCCTGTCACAGTCGCTTCAGCCCTATGTCAATCAGCGTTCGACAGCGCAACGCGTTCAGGCGGCGATCCTTTTGCAAGCTTCGGATTGCACGGGCAACCTGCGCATCCTCCACCTGCTCCATCGTCGCTCTGTTCGCGACAGGCTGCACGTAGCGGTCATTTGGTACGTTGGAAATCCATCGGACTCGACGACGATCCGGAGCCTTCTCCCCCCATGGACACGCGACGTGATGCTTCAGCAACCACCGCGCTCCGTGCTGCGCGAATTGGCACGGCTCGGGCACCGCGAAACGCCAACGCTGATTGTTCTTGATCAACAAGGAGCTGTTCGTCTTGCCTCGCGATCCCCGCGTTCTCCACGCGAATTCGCAGGACTGCAACGCATCGTCGAAGGACTCACCTGGATCGAGGAGCTTTGAATGCGCGCCAAGAACATGCTTGTCTCCACAGCATTTGCCCTTTCCTGCTTTGCCCCAGCGCCAGCAGTAGCGCATGCGCAATCGCGCACGCGCGCAGACGGTCGCAGGTTCGCGCCTGATTCCTTCTGGGTACGCAAATGGTTCCGCGGCGGCAGCAAAGAGGAGGATCTCCTCACGGAGCCGCGCCAGATCATCACGACAGGAGGATTGGTCGTCGTACTGGACGAAGGAACACGGGAGGTGCACGGTTTCGATGCTGCGACCGGTGGCGCACGTTTGCACCTAACAGCGCGGGGCGAAGGTCCTGGTGAGTTTCGGCAACCTCGGCGGATTGCACCAACACGGTCAGGTTTCGCTGTCTTGGATCACGCAACGGCGCGACTGACCGCGTTCGATTCGCTTGGTCCTATGCAGTGGGATGCGCCGATGAAGTCGGCTATGGTCATTGAAGGTGTTTGTGTCCTTACATCGGGACAATTGTGGAGCAAAGTCGACGGCGCGGTTGGGTCACTGATTCGATCCGATACGTCGGGTCGAATACTCGGGCGGGTCTCACTCGACGCGCGCGCCGACTCCAACGCAGGCTTCGGCTGGTCTGGATTCGTGACCGGACCTGACAACGCGGACAACTGTGTATTCGCGCGCCGATATGGCTCTGAATGGTTCGTTGTTTCACCTTCTGGAATCGTCACGCGCCATTCCTACATCGAACGCATGGCCGAGCCACGTGTCGACGTCACCGTCAAACCTGGGAAGAAGGACGGCAAGCTACAAAACTTTCAGGTCACGCAGAAGGTTGAATCGAACTCCTCTGCATCAGACGCGATGCTTCGCGGCGATACACTCATTGTCCGCGCTGGTGGCGCTACGCGAGACCAGTTTGCACTGCTCGACTACTACAGTGTCGCCACCGGTCGGTACCTGCACTCGCGTCGCCTTCCGTTCATTCCGAACGCAATCACGGTAGGTGCAGATGGTGTCTTTTACGCGACAAACATTGGCAACGAGTCAGCGGCTGTACTTGCATTGACCACCACTGCCACGAAACCCCAACCCAAGGCACCACCGCGCAAACCTCAGCCCGGCAAGTGACCCGTGCTGAGATACGTGCGCGCGTCACTCACCACGCGCGCACGCACGGCATCCAACGTGCCGACCAAGAGTGCGCCCGAGGCCTTTGCGTGACCACCACCATCGTATCGGCGCGCCAACTGTTGCACGTCCACAGCGCCGGTGCTACGGAACGAAACCTTTACCTTGCCATATCCGAGATCACGAAAGAACAGCGCGAGGCGAGTGCCGGTGATCGACCGCGGATGCTCGACGATACCATCGAGTTCCTCGCTCGTCACGTCGAACCGTTCCATCACACCGAAGTCGACGGAAATCCACGATAGTCCGAGTGCAGCGTCGACCTCGAGCGACCCGAGCGCTTCGCGCAGCAGCCGGAGCTTTCCCACGCTCACTTGCGCGTATATTCGGCGGTACATCTCCTCGGGATCAACGCCGGCGGCGAGCAGCGCGGCCGCGACCGCATGAGCGCGCGGCGACGTGTTACTAAAGCGAAAACTCCCGGTGTCGGTAAGGATGGCGCAGTACAGCGACTGGGCAATCGTTGGCGTGACCTCCAACCCGAGCGTCATCGCAAAGTCGAATACGAGTTCGCCGGTCGCGCAGGCGCCGGTGTCGGCGAACACCAGCTGGCCCACTGGCTCGTCACCGGCGACGTGGTGATCGATCACGCCGATCGGTACTGTCAGCAGGCGCACCTTGTCCGCGAGCACGCCGAGTCGTCGCACGTCGTTGATGTCCAGCACCACCAGCGCATCAATGTCGTCCAGCGCGGTCACCCCGCGGACACTGGCTTCCTCCACATCGGGACCAAGCAAGAAATCGAACATGCTCGGCCACGGCGTGGGGTTGACAATGCGCACCGTCACGCCGAGTTGGCCAAGCAAACGGGCCAGCGCCATCTCCGAACCGCAGCCGTCGCCATCGGCGTTCATATGCGTTGACAGCGCGACCGTCATGCCGGGTCGAAACATGCCGGCCAACCGCCGAATGTCCCGACCCCGTTCTGCCGTGGGCAACAACAAGTCGCTCAGCTCGGATGCAACCGTCTGTCGGTCGGTGCTGCCCACGTTCAGAACAGGCATGCTAGTGCACCTCCGCTGGCGACATAAACGACCTCAGGCCTTGTTCAAAATACTGTGCTTCTGACCGTAGCCAAAGTACACCACCATGCCGACGGCAAGCCAGACAACGAGTCGGAGCCAGGTGTCCTTGCCGAGTCCGTAGATCATCGCGCCGCACACGCCAATCCCGAGGATCGATACCGCCCAGACCGCTGGCACTCGGAACGCACGCGGCAGATCGGGACGCTTCACCCGCAAGATGAGCACGCCGGCACACACCAGCATGAACGCGAACAACGTACCGATACTCGTCATCTCTCCGACGATGCTGTCTGGCAGAAACGCGGCGAACGCGGCGGTGAAAAAGAAGAACAAGATGTTCGACTTCCATGGCGTGCGATACTTGGGATGCGTGTCGGAGAAGACCTTCGGCACCAACCCGTCGCGGCTCATGGAGTAGAACACGCGCGACTGACCGAGCAACATGACCAGAATGACGGAGCTGAAACCCGCGAGGATGGCAACCGTGACCAAGTTCGCCAGCCATCCGTAGCCGGTCATATAGGTGCTGATTGCTTCCGACACCGACGCTTCGCTTCCTGCGCCCCGAAAGAAATCCACCGGCGCGACGCCACTCAGCACATGAGCGAACAGGACGTACAAGATCGTGCAGACGACCAGCGAGCCAAGAATGCCAATCGGCATATCACGCGAAGGGTTCTTGGCCTCCTGCGCGGCCGTGGAAACCGCGTCAAAGCCGATGAACGCAAAGAAGACGACACCCGCGGCACCGAGAATCCCCATCAGCCCGCCGTACGCATGCGTCACGCCAAGTTTGGTCGTGTACGTCGTTGCCTCAGGAATGTACGGCGTGTGGTTCGCGGAGTTCATGTAACCCCACCCAATGCCGATCACCATCATGACGATGGCCACCTTCGTGATGACGATGATACCGTTCAGCAAGGCCGATTCCTGCGTACCTCGGACCAACACCAGCGTGAGCAGCAACAGTACCGCAACGGCCGGAATGTTCATGATGCCGTGCGTCCCTGTGCCGGCCATCGTCTCCAGTGGCGAGTGGCTCCACTGGTACGGCACCGGACCCAGGCCCAGAATACTGAGCAACTTGTTGAAGTACTGGCTCCAGGCGATCGCCACCGTCGCTGCACCAACAGCGTACTCCAGCACCAGATCCCACCCGATGATCCAGGCGACGAACTCCCCCATGGTGGCGTACGAGTACGTGTAGGCACTGCCCGCGATCGGAATCATCGAGGCGAATTCGGCGTAGCACAAACCAGCGAACGCACAACCGAGTCCGGCAACCATGAACGCCAGGGTCACCGATGGCCCGGCCCGTTCGGCAATGGCGGCGGCGGTTCGCACAAAAAGTCCGGCACCGATAATGGCACCAATACCCAACCCGACCAGCGACCACGCCCCGAGCGTTCGCTTGAGACCGCTTTCACCATCGGCCCCACTGTCACGCATAAGCATGTCGATCGACTTCGTTCTGTGCAGACCACCAGCCATGGAGTTACCTCACGAGTGCGCGACTTCACAGCGCGATGAGCCAACAGAAAACTTCGGGAGCGACGAACGTACGCTACGGCTGGCGAAGATGCTCCGCGGCGTGCAGCGAGTCAACCGGCCAGCACGGTCGGACCCGCAGCGTGTGTCCGGCAAGGTCTCTGATGCAACGCGGAATGCACAGCGACCGTTGATTCCGAGTAACTACAGGCGCACGGTACTACAGGGAGTAGTTGGGTGCCTCGCGCGTGATTGTCACATCGTGCGGGTGTGATTCGCGCAGGCCAGCGGTCGTAATGCGCACGAACTCCGCGTCCACGCGCAGCGCGTCGATGGTGCCGCATCCGACGTAACCCATCCCGCTGCGCAGCCCACCGATCATCTGGAAGAGCACGTCTCCCACTGGTCCCTTGTACGGCACGCGCCCCTCGATTCCCTCGGGGACGAGTTTCTTGGGGGACATCTCGCCGTCCTGAAAATACCGATCCGCGCTCCCATCCTGCATGGCCGACAACGAACCCATGCCGCGAATCATCTTGAAGCGCCGACCTTCGAGCAGGAACGACTCGCCAGGACTCTCTTCCGTGCCGGCCAACATGGATCCCATCATCACACTGGAAGCGCCGGCCGCGAGAGCCTTCACGATGTCACCGGAATACTTCACGCCACCGTCGGCGATCACCGGCACGTCGCCTGATCCCTCAACTGCATCCATGATCGCCGTCAGTTGCGGCACGCCGACACCAGTGACAACACGCGTGGTGCAGATGGAACCGGGACCGACACCCACCTTCACCGCGTCAACGCCGCGCTCGACGAGCGCCGCGGCACCGGCACGCGTTGCGACATTCCCGGCGACGAGCTGGACGTCGGGGAACGCCTCGCGCACCCTAGCCGTCGCGAGCAAGACGGCGTCACTGTGCCCATGCGCCGTGTCGATGACGATCACATCTACGCCGGACTGAATCAGCGCGCGCGCACGATCGAGATAGTCACCGCCGGCGCCGATAGCAGCGGCGACGCGCAATCGCCCATGGCGATCCTTGTTGGCATCCGGATACTGGCGGCGCTTGTGAATATCCTTGACGGTGATCAGTCCGTGCAGCGTGCCCTGCTCATCGACTACCGGCAACTTCTCAATGCGATGCTTGCCGAGGATGCGTTCTGCCTCGTCAAGCGTGGTTCCCACCGGTGCGGTGATGAGATCTTCGGAGGTCATGACCTCGCGCAGCGGGCGGTCCAGTTCACGTTCGAACTGGAGATCGCGATTGGTGAGAATACCCACCAGCATCCCGGACGAATCCACGATCGGCACACCAGAGATCTTGAAACGCGTCATCAGCGCAACAGCTTCACGCAACGACGCAGTGGGCGACAGGGTGATCGGGTTGAGAATCATGCCGCTTTCGGACCGCTTGACGCGATCGACCTCCGCCGCCTGCCGATCGATCGACATGTTCTTGTGCAGCACGCCGATCGCACCGGACCTGGCCATCATGATGGCCATCTCGCTCTCGGTCACGGTGTCCATCGCCGCCGACACGAGCGGTACGTTGAGCTCGATCCCGCGCGTGAAACGCGACTGGATACTGACCGATTTCGGATGGGTCAGCGAATGACGCGGTGCCAGCAGCACGTCATCGAACGTGAGCGCGAGGTGCTCGCGGATGCGCGCCGATGTCGGCATTCGCGCCGCCGGTGAACTGTCAGTGCCATTGCGCGAAAGCCCGCGACCGGAGAGTTCACCAGTGGCGGGCCGAGTCGTTTCAGATGTTGAGGGTGCCATCATGAAACGTAGAACTGCCGCCGTACCGTGTCCAGCGGTCCCCGCCCAACACGATGGACAGATCGCTCAACGCCGCCCTTGGCGCGACGAACGTGTGCGACCCACCACTCCCTGCAAGCGGCGCCGAATACGCGCCGGCAAAAAGAAGCCGGCCGCGCCAATAACACGCGCGAGGCGGGACGGAGTCAGCTCCTCGGGGTCGCCCGCCCAGTGGTCGAGCAGCACATCGGTGCCGGCATTGTCCATCAGCCGCTGTAATGCGAGCACGACGAGAAAGATGTCGTCTACCTGTCCCAGAAACGGGATGAAATCCGGAATAAAGTCCAGTGGCGACAGCACATAGACGAGCGCCGCCACGACGAACAATCGATCGATGCGGGACACGCGACTGTCGCGCATCAGCCCAGTCAGCAGCCGAAAGTACGACGGAATGAGTCGGATAGATCGCAGCACGGTACGCTTCGCGCCGGTACGCGGTCTCATCCCGTCGTTCGCGACCGTGTCGCTCTCGTCCACGTCGTCATCGAGTAGACGATCTGTAGGGGCGCGGACCGTCACGGTGTGGCCGCGCGACTATCCGCAACGCCGGCAGGTGGCGGCATGGGAGGCACGCTCACGGGAGCCGCTGCGCCCTGTGCGGTTGCCGCGGGTGGTCCTGGAGGTGCTGGAGGTGCGCCGACTTGCTCTGCCGCACTCTTCGCCGCATTGACGACATCACTTGCGGCGGACATGGTCTTTTCGGCAACGCCGTTCAGTACACCGACGGCTCTGTTCAGAAATCCCATGGTCTCGGTGATGGTGCCGACGGCGACGCCACCGGCGCGCAACTTGTCCTCGACGCCTTCGGCGAACCGCTGAAAGACGTTGACGGGGGATGCCGACTTTTCCGCGTACTTGGTCTCAAGAAACTCGACGTAGTCGAGTACCTGGTAGAGTCGCTCGTCGGTCAGCGTATCGAGTTTGCGATTGATGCGCTCACGCACGTACAGGTTCATCGGGACTCCGGCTTTCATCGAGGACACGCGGGGAGATCACGATGCCCCTACGCGCTCAACCACGCCAGCGTTTCCGCTCACCGCGTGCGTCGATGTGGCAATATGGCGAGGCGAAGCGCGGACTGGAGTAGACGCCGAGTCCACCGGCGAGTTCCGGGTGTACGGCCTCAACCCATTCGACTGCCCGTTCGACGCGATAGGCGTCAAAGATCGTCATCTTGCCGTCACCGTCGGCGTCGATGGCGACGTCGGCCGCATCGCCGTATAGGTGCCGCGAGTCCCGTGCGGACCCTTCCACTTCGGAGTTATGGAGCGGCGTGCGGAACCCGCTGTGGACAGCGATTTTGAAGTCAATGCGTTCTTCGCCGCGTCGACGTGACAATTCGCGCAGGACAAGTTCGATCTTGTCCAGCACCCGAGGGTCGATCGCGGCATAGCGCGGCCAGATGGTCTGCGCGTCGTGCGTGATGAAATCTCGCACCTTGAGATGTCGCGTT